>NZ_CP172311.1:3884785-4218743 GCF_047946655.1 Leeuwenhoekiella sp. A2 | reverse complement strand
TCAAATATACTCTCGCAAAATTGTAAAGGTTGAATTTTATAGATTTTATCTTCTGTTTCCAATTTAAACATTGCGTATTCTCTTAAACAATCTGTTTCGTCCAGAATTTTTAATATTTCATTGAAGTTTTTAAGTGTGTCGATATCATATTCAACTAATTCATTATCTGCCAATCGAAAAGTCATAAAATGTTGGATTGGTTTTTCAATCGCTATTTGTTTCTTTTCGCTGTTATTCTGTCCGCAACTAAATAGCAGAAAACTCAATATTAGTATGGCGATGGTTTTTTTCAAATGTTTTACAACGGTCTCGTATAACCAAAGTGGTGGAGTTAAATTACCGATTTTTTGGTATTTTGACCCGATTTTCGCAAATAGACAGTGATTTATGAAATCGTCTCTTAGCCACCATTTCTGTTATGCATTGTTGTAAAACGTTGTTTTGTTTAATGTTGAGGCATTTTCGGAGATTGGTTTGATTAAGAGTTCGGTTTTACACCGTTTTCCAGCTTATTCTTATTTCTCCCTATTGTGCTGTCGTTTTCTTTTATATTAGACTTGAATTTTCTCATCTCTTCGTTTTTCTTGGCGCCCTTTAACGTTTGATATTGTTCCCAATTATTACAAGCTTGTGGTATTGAAAACAGTGCTGTCATAAATAATAAAACTATGGTTATAATAGCAAAACGATAGTCTTTTTTTCTTTTTTTGTATTCTATTAAATAATCAATCCCTTTGGGTAATAACTTAACTTTTAAAACACATTCTTCGGCAGGAGTTTTATATCTTGTTCCTCTTGATTCTGAAAACAGTTTATTTTCTATTATCCTTATAAAATCGAGTTGTTCAAGTTCTTTAAAAAGTTCATCGTTTCTATGTCTGTCAGTAACCGCGCCGCCACTTCCTTTTTCTACAAAGGAATTCCTATAGGGCATTAACTTAATTCTCTTTAAAAAAGGAACAATGTCATAAGAACTTAATCCAGCTTTTTTATCAAGTTCAAAGAGTATTTTTATTATGTCGGTCGAGTTTGATTTATAATATGCTTTCTCTAATTCTGAATTAAGCCTTTTAGCATTATTATTATGTTCTAGTTTGAACTTCCAGTTTTGAAACCAATCTTTTATTTTCCTGAAAGGTCTTGTCATTCTCTCTTTGTAATTTCGGTCATAATGTTTTACAACGGTTCTCGGCTATGCGCATTTGCGTAAAAATCCGCTAGGATTTTCGCTTAGTCACAAACCTTTGCAGAAAGATAGGAATTTTCGATAGAAAATTCCGAAGCAATTGCTTATAGCCAGTGTTATAGGGAGATGCGACACGAGTGATTGGAGAAAAAAGGGATTTTACACCAAAAACCACCGATTTTTGCCCAGATTTCACCGATTTTCTGGAGTCGAAAAACCCACCTGCAAGTACCAAAAATCGCGTCCGCTGCTTAAAAATCCGCTTAGATTTTCAAATATTCATGAGCTTTTTAAAAGTCCGCCAAGTTTTGTTCGCTCTGCTTGCGTTTTAATTTGCGGAGCATTTACGTATAACGGTTTAGGCTATGTGTCCGTAGCGTGGTTTTGTAAACTAAGATAGCAAAAAGAAACTGGCGAGAGAAAATCCGCAGGATTTTCCAAAAGGGGGAGAAGGAGCTATGGCTTATAGCCATCCTAAGTTTGTTTCTATTAAATTTCAATATCAATTCAAAAGAACAAAAGAGCAGAGTAAGGTTAGTATAGCCGTAGGAACTTCAGATTCCGTCAACAATGTAAATCCCTGCTCTTTTACTACTTAATTACCTTTAGTTCATTAGGCCTTTAGAGCTTGTTTTTAGGATGTTGTAAATCAAGTAGCTTGTTCTTTTCTAAATTAATTATTCTATGATTAAAAGTACATTATTTTTTGGGATAGATATTTCAAAGGACTGCTTTGATGTTTATTGCAGCCAAACTGGGCACAGTAGTTATTCCAATGATACGAAAGGTTTTAAAGTTTTTTTAAAGGCTATTCCGGAGAGTTCTCATTGTGTTATGGAAGCGACAGGCTGTTATCATCACCAGCTTGCTATGTTTTTGTATGGCAGGGGTATTTGTGTAAGTGTTGTAAATCCTTTGGTTATCAAAAGGTATATACAGATGAAGCTCAAGCGCGTAAAGACCGATAAGAGTGATGCTTTGATGATCTACAGGTACAGCTGTGAACAGGAGTTAGAGCATTGGGAACCAGACCCTGAGTATATAGAGAGCGGCAGAGAATTGCTATCATTAATACAAATGTATTTGAAGCAATCTACGGCCTTGAAGAACAAGTTGCACGCATTTGAGAGTCGTGGGCAGACTAAAGGCAAGATGATTACTTCCATAAAGCGTCAATTACGAGCTCTTAAAAAAGAGCGTCAGCTGTTGGAACAGGAGGTTGAGGCTTTGATAAAAGCGAATGAGCCATCCTTATACGCAAGACTCCAGACTATTCCAGGAATAGGTAAAAAGACAGCAGTATTATTGATGCTTAGTACGGCTAACTTCAAAGATTTTTTAAGTTATAAACAAGTATCATCCTATCTGGGATTAGCACCAAATGAACGTAGCTCTGGAAGTAGTATACGGGGAAGGTCGCGAATAAGTAAAACAGGCGACGGTCTTGTGCGTAACCATCTATTTATGTGCAGTTTTACCGCCTACATTCACAATGCGCAGTGCAAAGCTCTTTTTGATCGTATCGTGTCTAAGGGAAAGAGTAAGAAATTGGCTTTGATTGCAGTTTGTAACAAGCTGATAAAACAAGCGTTTGCAATAGCTAAATCCGGATTATGCTATGATGCTAACTACATGGTAAAATAAGTAGAAGAAAGCTTGGATTTTAGCTTAGTTCATTGTTAAATACTGGAGCACTTGCCCAACTCCGGAATTTTTGCATTTGCTGTGCGCAACTTTTAAATTTCGATTTTGGGTCAATTTCAGTGGATTTTTTGACTAATTAGATCGCTTTTGTACAGATTGGTTTACAAAATTTTTCCACAATCTTCCGTTCCGTTTCCGGTTTGATTTACGAGCTAGTTATTTTTTAGCGGTATCCGATTTGCAGTGTTGATTTTCCACTATATTTGGCCTTTTTTTTGCTCCACAAGCCAGGTTTTTATCGGCAATTTTCCATTCAGTTTTCAGTCTGATTACGTACGATTTTGAGATGTTTTTGAGTACTTTTTGTCTTAAAATACCAGATTTTAGAAATTGGTAGCGAACTTAAATCTTTATGAAGCTCTTGTATTTAACGGTTTGCATATGAGCCGTTGCGTGTGATTGCCGGAATTTTGTAAAGGAAAACTAACAGTAGAAAATTCCACAGGAATTTTCGGTGTCGGCACAGATTCAGCTATGGCTTATAGCATCTATGTAAAAGCAGCGTGTCCACTATCTTTAAAGTTCTCTAAAAATTTAAGATATGGAATTAGAACACACTGCTTGCCCGAATTTATACATTGGTATTGACATTCACAAGCGTAGCTGGAAGATACATTGTGCTACAGATCTTTCAGTAGGGAAGACTTTTTCTATGGATCCTGATCCAGATAAGTTGTGGGATTATGTTTCACGCCACTATTCAGGTTATAAGGTTACCACGGCCTATGAAGCGGGATGTTGCGGGTATTATGCGCACCGTAGTTTTGAGGGTTATGGCTGGAAGTCCCTTGTGGTTAACCCTGCGGACATTTACAGAACAGGCAAGGCGCGTCATACCAAGACCGATCGCATAGATGCCCAGTTGATAGCCAGAGAGCTTAAGGACGGTCGCTTAGATAGTATTCACGTTCCAGATATTCAGCGGGAGCAACTGCGCAGTCTTTTTCGCCGTCGCAATGATCTTGTGAAGGATTACCGCCGCATCAAGAGTTTGATCAAATCACAGCTGCTGTATATGGGAGTAAGCCTGCCCAAGGAATATGATAACAGTCATTGGAGCCATTCTTTTAGGGATTGGTTGGACAACCTTGAGTTTGCCTATAGCCCTGCGCGTGCCACCCTTGATAGCCGTATGCGTATGTTTCGTTTCATCGATCAGGAGGTTCGTGATGTTTCAACGGGCCTACGCAGGTTCTGCAAGGTATATTACAAGACGGATTATATGCTTTTGCGCAGTATACCCGGCATTGGTGGTATAGTTGCCTGTGGTATTTTATGTGAGCTGGGAAACCTTCGTCGTTTTCGGGATTTAAAACACCTCTCGGGCTATGTGGGATTGGCTCCTGGAATACACCAGAGCGGTGATAATTTACGTACTACCGGTATAACTCCTCGCGCGCACCGTTTGATACGCAGCTATTTTATAGAGGCCTCCTGGCAGGCAATCAGGACAGACCCTGTAATGCAGGAGTATTACCGCAAGCACCAAGGAAAGAACGTAAAGAGTATCATCGTCAAGGTGGCCAGGAAACTATTGAGTCGAACCCTTGCGGTAATTAAAACAGAAACACCCTATGTCATAGGTGTAGTGGCTTAACATAAACTAGATAACAAAGCTCAACCAAAAGTAGATACAGCCCGGATCACAAAACACCGTAGGTGACCCTTAATTCAAGAAGTGGATCACATTTTATAGCAAGTGAACGGGCTTATTATAGCTTATAATCATACAGATGCTGGTGGCCATTTAAGATGGACCACATATAGGATGCGGAGCAAGTTATATGGTGTTGAATAATGGATAATCCTATCGGAGTTATCAACTATTCAACACCTCAAAATCATCATTATGAACTAATTAAAATTTAAATATTAACTTTGGAAAAGTGGATTATTGCTTTTCATAGGACACGGTGTTACCCAACGTTTTTTATTCTGCGTTTTTCAAGTTCCGCCTCTAACTCAATTCGTTTCTTCTTATAGGTTCTACGGGCTTTATTATATTGAATATTTTTCTCGTCTATAATTAATTCCGCAATCAGATGTTCTATTTCGGTATCGCTTAATTCGTTTGGTTGTTTAAAGTATAAATTCGCACCAAATTCAGTCGGTTCCGATTTTTCATTCTCCAATTCATTAATCCGCTCAATAGGTTTTTCTGTATCCACTTCGGTCAATTCATAAACGGTTTTTGGTAATTCTGTCTTTCCTATAATTTTCAAATACTCACCTAAAATCCGTTTCTCCACGTAGATAATTCCTCCGCCAAATTTGTGTCTGTCGGACATATCTTTCTTTACTCCCGAAATCCAATATTCATTTCCGCTTTCCACGTCAAAATAATTTCCACTAATTCCAGTTCCGTCCAGACTTTGAAATGCTTTTCCGTCAAAGTAAATTGTTTTTCCACTTTTTGAGAAGGAAACAAGTCCAATCCAAGCACTTCCATTATCGGAAAATCCGCTTTTCAATTCTAAATATTTAATTTCAGTTCGCATTTTTTTTAAATGTTGGGTAACGGTTCTCGGCTATACGCATTTGCGTAAAAATCCGCTAGGATTTTCGCTTAGTCACAAACCTTTGCAGAAAGATAGGAATTTTCGATAGAAAATTCCGAAGCAATTGCTTATAGCCAGTGTTATACGGAGATGCGACACGAGTGCTTGGAGAAAAAAGAGATTTTACACTAAAAACCATCGATTTTTGCCCAGATTTCACCGATTTCCTGGAATCGAAAAACCCGCCTGCAAGTACCAAAAATCGCGTCCGCTGCTTAAAAATCCGCTTGGATTTTCAAATATTCAGGAGCTTTGTCAAAGTCCGTCAAGTTTTGTCCGCTCTGCTTGCGGTTTAATTTGCGGAGCATTTACGTATAACGGCTTTGTATAAACGCTTTAACGGAAAAAATATACAACAAATTTTCCGCTTTGCGGAAAGTAGCAGGAACGCGCTGATTTTCGGCAGAAAATCCGCCGTTATTGCTTTTATACTTTGTTACACGCTGGAGCACGGGCCCAACTCCGGTTCTTTGCGTTGTGAGTTTAGTCAGTTTATCGATTCCTGTTTTTATCTTTATTTCCCGATTTTTGATCAAATTTGGTAGATTTTGAACGTTTTGATTCACTTTTTCCGCTCTGATTTTCAGGTCCGCTGAGTCAGTTTTTCGGTGCTTTTGGCCGTTTTTCTGGTTCGCAAACGAGATTTTTATCCGCAATTTCCCACAACGTTTCAGACAGTTTCCGTCCAGTTTTGAGATATTTTCGGGTGATTTTTGGCTTAAAAAACCGGATTTTTGAAGTTGATAGCGAACTTAAATTTTGTGAAGCTCTTGCGTGTAACGGCTTTGTATAAACGCTTTAACGGAAAAATATACAACAAATTTTCCGCTTTGCGGAAAAGTAGCAGGAACGCGCTGATTTTCGGCAGAAAATCCGCCGTTATTGCTTTTATACTTTGTTACACGCTGGAGCACAACCCCAACTTCGGTAACTTTGCGTTATAAGTTTATTCGGTTTAGAGATTCTAGTTTTCCACTATATTTTTCTCATTTTTGATCAGTTTAGGTGGATTTTTGAACATTTTTGATCCGTTTTTGCCGCTCTAATTTTCAGGTCCGCTGAGTCAGTTTTCCGGTATTTTTGGTCGTTTTTTTGGTCTGCCAACCAAGTTTTTGTCCGCAATTTTCCGTAAAGTTTCCAGACCGTTTCAGTCCGATTTTGAGATGTTTCGGGCGATTTTTGGTTGAAAAAACCTGATTTTAGAAGTTGGTATCGAACTTCAATTTTGTGAAGCTCTTGCGTGTAACGTTTTGTATATGGGCTGTGGCGTGTCTCGGCACTTATCTTTCCAGATAAAAACTGGCTATGGAAAATCCGCAGGATTTTCCAAGTGAGGACTGACCAAGCCATAGCTTATAGCATCTATGTAAAAGCAGCGTGTCCACTATCTTTAAAGTTCTCTAAAAATTTAAGATATGGAATTAGAACACACTGCTTGCCCGAATTTATACATTGGTATTGACATTCACAAGCGTAGCTGGAAGATACATTGTGCTACAGATCTTTCAGTAGGGAAGACTTTTTCTATGGATCCTGATCCAGATAAGTTGTGGGATTATGTTTCACGCCACTATTCAGGTTATAAGGTTACCACGGCCTATGAAGCGGGATGTTGCGGGTATTATGCGCACCGTAGTTTTGAGGGTTATGGCTGGAAGTCCCTTGTGGTTAACCCTGCGGACATTTACAGAACAGGCAAGGCGCGTCATACCAAGACCGATCGCATAGATGCCCAGTTGATAGCCAGAGAGCTTAAGGACGGTCGCTTAGATAGTATTCACGTTCCAGATATTCAGCGGGAGCAACTGCGCAGTCTTTTTCGCCGTCGCAATGATCTTGTGAAGGATTACCGCCGCATCAAGAGTTTGATCAAATCACAGCTGCTGTATATGGGAGTAAGCCTGCCCAAGGAATATGATAACAGTCATTGGAGCCATTCTTTTAGGGATTGGTTGGACAACCTTGAGTTTGCCTATAGCCCTGCGCGTGCCACCCTTGATAGCCGTATGCGTATGTTTCGTTTCATCGATCAGGAGGTTCGTGATGTTTCAACGGGCCTACGCAGGTTCTGCAAGGTATATTACAAGACGGATTATATGCTTTTGCGCAGTATACCCGGCATTGGTGGTATAGTTGCCTGTGGTATTTTATGTGAGCTGGGAAACCTTCGTCGTTTTCGGGATTTAAAACACCTCTCGGGCTATGTGGGATTGGCTCCTGGAATACACCAGAGCGGTGATAATTTACGTACTACCGGTATAACTCCTCGCGCGCACCGTTTGATACGCAGCTATTTTATAGAGGCCTCCTGGCAGGCAATCAGGACAGACCCTGTAATGCAGGAGTATTACCGCAAGCACCAAGGAAAGAACGTAAAGAGTATCATCGTCAAGGTGGCCAGGAAACTATTGAGTCGAACCCTTGCGGTAATTAAAACAGAAACACCCTATGTCATAGGTGTAGTGGCTTAACATAAACTAGATAACAAAGCTCAACCAAAAGTAGATACAGCCCGGATCACAAAACACCGTAGGTGACCCTTAATTCAAGAAGTGGATCACATTTTATAGCAAGTGAACGGGCTTATTATAGCTTATAATCATACAGATGCTGGTGGCCATTTAAGATGGACCACATATAGGATGCGGAGCAAGTTATATGGTGTTGAATAATGGATAATCCTATCGGAGTTATCAACTATTCAACACCTCAAAATCATCATTATGAACTAATTAAAATTTAAATATTAACTTTGGAAAAGTGGATTATTGCTTTTCATAGGATATGGTGTTATAGCCAGTTATTTTACAAATCTTTATATTTTTCAATAAAGTCGTGTATAAAACTATTATCTATGTGAAGGTCTGTTCTTATATCATCAATAACAATATTTAGTTTCTCGGAAAGTCTTTCTAATATTTTAATTACTTCATTAGGCATTTCTTGTATTTGACTAGAATATTCCCTTTTTTGAATTTCATAGATGTCAGATAATTCATAAATAAGCAAGTTCATATTGTCTTTGATTCCTTTTGGAAATAGAAATCCCTTTTTTAAAACTATTTCTTTTAAATCGTTTAATAAAGTTTCATTTACTTTTCCATAAACAGATTGGTGATATTCAAAAGTATCTTCAATAAATGGCTGTCCCTGGATATAATCTTGTTCCATCGCAAAGAACTTATATCTAAAAGAAGCTAATTCTTTTAAGGCTAGTATCTTATCGTTAATTAATTTTTCCTGTGTGAGTTGTATGGTTGATAAAACTATTGGCTGAAATGATTTCTTTAGTACTCTTATATCTTCTCTTATTTTTTCCACTTCCACTTCAAGTTTTTCATTTTCTTTTTTCTCTTTTAACCTAAACCACCAACGTGCAATAAAAAATCCACATAACGAAATAACGATTGGAAAGAACAAGCTTAAAAAAAGAGGTGTTTCATAAAAGCTTTTAGAATTTTCACTTTTATCTTTTTGTTCAATAACAATTATATTATCATTCTTTTTAAGAACTTTATAATCATCACTAATTAATTGAATTTTAGTTGTATCAGGTTTTTGTGCCATTGAGTTTTGTATTATACTGAAATAGGTTGACCTTTTTCGGGTTCATTTTTGGTTATTTAAAAGGTCAAAAATTCTAGATTTTCTTTATTCTTTTTGTAGGAACGATAGGGTACATTCTGGTTTATATGAACAAAGGCTGGTGTGTTGAGTTTCAAGCTTAGATGTGTTCTCTTGTTGTTGTAAATATGCACGGCCCTTTTGATCATCTTCTTAGCTAAGGTACAGTTTTTTATAGTTTTTTTAAGTCCGTATTCATATTTTAAGGTTCTGTTGATGCGTTCCGCCACAGCATTTTCGTAGGGGTCATATTGCTGTGTCATGGACATGGTAATCCCGTTTTGTCTGGCAAATTCGGTATATGCTGGATTACAGTACTGAAATCCCCGATCGGAATGGTGGATGAGCTTTTCATTGGGGTATTTGCGGTTTTTAATAGCCATAGCCAGAGCGTCTATACAAAGTGATGTCTTCATATGGTTAGCAAGTTTATAGCCCATTATCTGTTTAGAATAGGCATCTGTGACCAGAGCCAGGTAACTGTGCCCTTTTTCTGTTTTGATATAGGTGATATCACTTACCCAGAGCTGTTCGGATCGGGTAGGGGCTTTGTCCTTGACCAGGTTTTTGTGTTTATAGAATTGATGTTTGGAATTGGTGGTTATAAAAAATCGTTTGGTCCTTGGTACCAATAGGTTATAGGTTCTTAAGAGCCTATAGAACTTGTCCCTTCCCATTTTTATTCCCCGTTGTTCCATTTTGGGTTTAAGGTTATCGTGGAGTTTGATCCCTCCGGTTCTTAGCCCGACTTCGTTTCTATACTCCCTGATCATTTGGATTATGATCTGGTCATTGGTTACTTTGGTTTTATGCGATCTCAAGCGCTTGTAGAAGGCTTGTTTACTGATCCCAAAACATTGTATCAACCATTTTCTTTTAAACGGTCTTGTTTCTTTTTTTCGATCTCTTCTGCCAATGTTTTGGGTAATGACTTTTTTGCCATATCGACTCCTGTGATGAGTTCCATATCGGCGATAACATCCTGTTGGAAGTCCTTTACGAACTCGAGTTCTTCGATACGTTCCTTAAGTTTTTTGATCTCGTCTTTCTTGCTCATGCCTCGTTTCTTTTGTTCTAAAGTACTATATTTTCTTAACCAATAGTCAATAGAGGACCTGGAGATCTGGTATTTTTCAGAAGCGTGGTTTACGGAAATCTGTCCGTTCTGGATCTGGTCGATGATCAACAGCTTGAGTTCATAACCTACTTTTTTGTAAGAATTTTTTCGGCAGGGTGGTTTTTCGTCTTTCATTAGGTATAGTGCTAAAAGGTTTAATTTTTAGTCAACCTATTTCAGGAAAGCACATTTTTTTAATTGGCTATAACGGTCTTGTATATGGCTCGTAGCGTGCAAATTAGCGATAACTTTTCGGTTAAGCACGAGCCGAATTTTTTAATTTTCTTATTACCTTTTCTTTTCAATAAGCCAAATTAAAAAATTTGGCGGACTTCGCAAATATGCTTGAACTTTGAGTTAAGCAACTGCCCAGCTATGAGCTATATACGTTGTTGTAAAACGTTTTATTCCACAATAATTGGTTTCGGAAATATTCCTTTATCCTCAAACATAAAACCGAAATTAGGCTTATTTTCCATTTCATTTAATTCCTTAATTAAATTCAAAAGTAGTTTTTTAGTTTGAGCTATATTTTTAGTGCTATCAATGTTTATACTAATCAGTTTTTTCTCGTCTGCAAGAGAATAATTTCTATCATTACTTGGATTAAATAAATGATTTGTCAAAGCTAATTTTAGGCTATCAATTGGAAATTTCAGTTCGTAGTTTACAGTAATGCTATCAGTATTTACATAAAGTATTTCCCTCAATTTGTAATCAAATATACTCTCGCAAAATTGTAAAGGTTGAATTTTATAGATTTTATCTTCTGTTTCCAATTTAAACATTGCGTATTCTCTTAAACAATCTGTTTCGTCCAGAATTTTTAATATTTCATTGAAGTTTTTAAGTGTGTCGATATCATATTCAACTAATTCATTATCTGCCAATCGAAAAGTCATAAAATGTTGGATTGGTTTTTCAATCGCTATTTGTTTCTTTTCGCTGTTATTCTGTCCGCAACTAAATAGCAGAAAACTCAATATTAGTATGGCGATGGTTTTTTTCAAATGTTTTACAACGGTCTCGTATAACCAAAGTGGTGGAGTTAAATTACCGATTTTTTGGTATTTTGACCCGATTTTCGCAAATAGACAGTGATTTATGAAATCGTCTCTTAGCCACCATTTCTGTTATGCATTGTTGTAAAACGTTGTTTTGTTTAATGTTGAGGCATTTTCGGAGATTGGTTTGATTAAGAGTTCGGTTTTACACCGTTTTCCAGCTTATTCTTATTTCTCCCTATTGTGCTGTCGTTTTCTTTTATATTAGACTTGAATTTTCTCATCTCTTCGTTTTTCTTGGCGCCCTTTAACGTTTGATATTGTTCCCAATTATTACAAGCTTGTGGTATTGAAAACAGTGCTGTCATAAATAATAAAACTATGGTTATAATAGCAAAACGATAGTCTTTTTTTCTTTTTTTGTATTCTATTAAATAATCAATCCCTTTGGGTAATAACTTAACTTTTAAAACACATTCTTCGGCAGGAGTTTTATATCTTGTTCCTCTTGATTCTGAAAACAGTTTATTTTCTATTATCCTTATAAAATCGAGTTGTTCAAGTTCTTTAAAAAGTTCATCGTTTCTATGTCTGTCAGTAACCGCGCCGCCACTTCCTTTTTCTACAAAGGAATTCCTATAGGGCATTAACTTAATTCTCTTTAAAAAAGGAACAATGTCATAAGAACTTAATCCAGCTTTTTTATCAAGTTCAAAGAGTATTTTTATTATGTCGGTCGAGTTTGATTTATAATATGCTTTCTCTAATTCTGAATTAAGCCTTTTAGCATTATTATTATGTTCTAGTTTGAACTTCCAGTTTTGAAACCAATCTTTTATTTTCCTGAAAGGTCTTGTCATTCTCTCTTTGTAATTTCGGTCATAATGTTTTACAACGGTTCTCGGCTATGCGCATTTGCGTAAAAATCCGCTAGGATTTTCGCTTAGTCACAAACCTTTGCAGAAAGATAGGAATTTTCGATAGAAAATTCCGAAGCAATTGCTTATAGCCAGTGTTATAGGGAGATGCGACACGAGTGATTGGAGAAAAAAGGGATTTTACACCAAAAACCACCGATTTTTGCCCAGATTTCACCGATTTTCTGGAGTCGAAAAACCCACCTGCAAGTACCAAAAATCGCGTCCGCTGCTTAAAAATCCGCTTAGATTTTCAAATATTCATGAGCTTTTTAAAAGTCCGCCAAGTTTTGTTCGCTCTGCTTGCGTTTTAATTTGCGGAGCATTTACGTATAACGGTTTAGGCTATGTGTCCGTAGCGTGGTTTTGTAAACTAAGATAGCAAAAAGAAACTGGCGGGAGAAAATCCGCAGGATTTTCCAAAAGGGTAGGGAATAAGCTATGGCTTATAGCCATCCTAAGTTTGTTTCTATTAAATTTCAATATCAATTCAAAAGAACAAAAGAGCAGAGTAAGGTTAGTATAGCCGTAGGAACTTCAGATTCCGTCAACAATGTAAATCCCTGCTCTTTTACTACTTAATTACCTTTAGTTCATTAGGCCTTTAGAGCTTGTTTTTAGGATGTTGTAAATCAAGTAGCTTGTTCTTTTCTAAATTAATTATTCTATGATTAAAAGTACATTATTTTTTGGGATAGATATTTCAAAGGACTGCTTTGATGTTTATTGCAGCCAAACTGGGCACAGTAGTTATTCCAATGATACGAAAGGTTTTAAAGTTTTTTTAAAGGCTATTCCGGAGAGTTCTCATTGTGTTATGGAAGCGACAGGCTGTTATCATCACCAGCTTGCTATGTTTTTGTATGGCAGGGGTATTTGTGTAAGTGTTGTAAATCCTTTGGTTATCAAAAGGTATATACAGATGAAGCTCAAGCGCGTAAAGACCGATAAGAGTGATGCTTTGATGATCTACAGGTACAGCTGTGAACAGGAGTTAGAGCATTGGGAACCAGACCCTGAGTATATAGAGAGCGGCAGAGAATTGCTATCATTAATACAAATGTATTTGAAGCAATCTACGGCCTTGAAGAACAAGTTGCACGCATTTGAGAGTCGTGGGCAGACTAAAGGCAAGATGATTACTTCCATAAAGCGTCAATTACGAGCTCTTAAAAAAGAGCGTCAGCTGTTGGAACAGGAGGTTGAGGCTTTGATAAAAGCGAATGAGCCATCCTTATACGCAAGACTCCAGACTATTCCAGGAATAGGTAAAAAGACAGCAGTATTATTGATGCTTAGTACGGCTAACTTCAAAGATTTTTTAAGTTATAAACAAGTATCATCCTATCTGGGATTAGCACCAAATGAACGTAGCTCTGGAAGTAGTATACGGGGAAGGTCGCGAATAAGTAAAACAGGCGACGGTCTTGTGCGTAACCATCTATTTATGTGCAGTTTTACCGCCTACATTCACAATGCGCAGTGCAAAGCTCTTTTTGATCGTATCGTGTCTAAGGGAAAGAGTAAGAAATTGGCTTTGATTGCAGTTTGTAACAAGCTGATAAAACAAGCGTTTGCAATAGCTAAATCCGGATTATGCTATGATGCTAACTACATGGTAAAATAAGTAGAAGAAAGCTTGGATTTTAGCTTAGTTCATTGTTAAACACTGTAGCACTTACCCAACTCTAGCATTTTTAGTATTCTATATATGTCTGTCACTTTTTCAAATTTATTTCTGGAATTGCGATTTTGGTTAATTTCGGTGGATTTTTTGAGTTTCCAGTTCGCTTTTGTACGTATTGGTTATCTATTTTTTTCCATAATCTTCCGTTCAGTTTCCGGCATGATTTTACTTGCTACTGATTTTTAGCGCTTTCAGATTACAATATTGATTTCCACAATATTTGGCCGTTTTTTTGCTCCACAAGGCAGGTTTTTATCTGCAATTTTCCATTCAGTTTCCAGTTTGATTGGGTGTGATTTTGAGATATTTTTGAGCGTTTTTTGTGGTAAAATTCCGGATTTTGGAAGTTGGTAACGAACTTAAATCTCTATGGAGCTATTGTGTTTAACGTTTCGCGGATATGAGCCGTAACGCCTCACCTCCGCTCACTAAAGGTATCATATTTTTTCAAAAGACGATACCTTCACAGAAATGATGGGGCGTTATGGCTTATATGCGCTGTTGTGTTTAGTTCTTTCGCCCTCGACAATTGCCTTAGCAAAAGGGGCGAAAAGGACGGAGTTGTGCAGCTTCGCGTACTGATTTGGAAAAAATGGAAAATCATGGGTGCGGCCTTGCCCTATGGTCTTTATCTGGGGATAAACCCCGTCGGGCAAGCGTTTTTATTCGTTTAGATTACGGATCCATGCGGTATCGAACTTGACATTGTCAAAAAAAATCGCTACCTTATTCAAGTCTTTTAACGATTCTCAACGTTGGAAAGTGGGCTTTCCACGATGACAATCGCTAAAGACTTGAGCAGCTTTATCAAGCTGCATTGACCCTCCATTCTAAACGAATAAAAACCACCCATTCCAAAAAAGCTGCGCAATTAAATACAACGGCTTTGTATAAACGCTTTAACGGAAAAAATATACAACAAATTTTCCGCTTTGCGGAAAGTAGCAGGAACGCGCTGATTTTCGGCAGAAAATCCGCCGTTATTGCTTTTATACTTTGTTACACGCTGGAGCACGGGCCCAACTCCGGTTCTTTGCGTTGTGAGTTTAGTCAGTTTATCGATTCCTGTTTTTATCTTTATTTCCCGATTTTTGATCAAATTTGGTAGATTTTGAACGTTTTGATTCACTTTTTCCGCTCTGATTTTCAGGTCCGCTGAGTCAGTTTTTCGGTGCTTTTGGCCGTTTTTCTGGTTCGCAAGCGGGATTTTTATCCGCAATTTCCCACAACGTTTCCAGACAGTTTTGAGATGTTTTTGAGCGATTTTTGGGTTAAAAAACCAGATTTTTGAAGTTAGTAGCGAACTTTAATTTTGTGAAGCTCTTGCGTGTAACGTTTCGCGGATATGAGCCGTAACGCCTCACCTCCGCTCACTAAAGGTATCATATTTTTTCAAAAGACGATACCTTCACAGAAATGATGGGGCGTTATGGCTTATATGCGCTGTTGTGTTTAGTTCTTTCGCCCTCGACAATTGCCTTAGCAAAAGGGGCGAAAAGGACGGAGTTGTGCAGCTTCGCGTACTGATTTGGAAAAAATGGAAAATCATGGGTGCGGCCTTGCCCTATGGTCTTTATCTGGGGATAAACCCCGTCGGGCAAGCGTTTTTATTCGTTTAGATTACGGATCCATGCGGTATCGAACTTGACATTGTCAAAAAAAATCGCTACCTTATTCAAGTCTTTTAACGTTCTCAACGTTGGAAAGTGGGCTTTCCACGATGACAATCGCTAAAGACTTGAGCAGCTTTATCAAGCTGCATTGACCCTCCATTCTAAACGAATAAAAACCACCCATTCCAAAAAAGCTGCGCAATTAAATACAACGGTTCTCGGCTATGCGCATTTGCGTAAAAATCCGCTAGGATTTTCGCTTAGCCACAAACCTTTGCAGAAAGATAGGAATTTTCGAGAGAAAATTCCGCAGCAATTGCTTATAGCCAGTGTTATACGGAGATGCGACACGAGTGATTGGAGAAAAAAGGGATTTTACACCAAAAACCACCGATTTTTGCCCAGATTTCACCGATTTTCTGGAGTCGAAAAACCCACCTGCAAGTACCAAAAATCGCGTCCGCTGCTTAAAAATCCGCTTAGATTTTCAAATATTCAGGAGCCTTGTCAAAGTCCGTCAAGTTTTGTCCGCTCTGCTTGCGGTTTAATTTGCGGAGCATTTACGTATAACGTGTTTGTATAAGATTAGTTGCGTGGTTGTAGCTATAAACTTAGTAAATATTAACCGAATAGAAAATCCGCGAGGATTTTCGTAAGTAAACCAGCACTAGCAATTAATTTTAGCATCTATGTAAAAGCAGCGTGTCCACTATCTTTAAAGTTCTCTAAAAATTTAAGATATGGAATTAGAACACACTGCTTGCCCGAATTTATACATTGGTATTGACATTCACAAGCGTAGCTGGAAGATACATTGTGCTACAGATCTTTCAGTAGGGAAGACTTTTTCTATGGATCCTGATCCAGATAAGTTGTGGGATTATGTTTCACGCCACTATTCAGGTTATAAGGTTACCACGGCCTATGAAGCGGGATGTTGCGGGTATTATGCGCACCGTAGTTTTGAGGGTTATGGCTGGAAGTCCCTTGTGGTTAACCCTGCGGACATTTACAGAACAGGCAAGGCGCGTCATACCAAGACCGATCGCATAGATGCCCAGTTGATAGCCAGAGAGCTTAAGGACGGTCGCTTAGATAGTATTCACGTTCCAGATATTCAGCGGGAGCAACTGCGCAGTCTTTTTCGCCGTCGCAATGATCTTGTGAAGGATTACCGCCGCATCAAGAGTTTGATCAAATCACAGCTGCTGTATATGGGAGTAAGCCTGCCCAAGGAATATGATAACAGTCATTGGAGCCATTCTTTTAGGGATTGGTTGGACAACCTTGAGTTTGCCTATAGCCCTGCGCGTGCCACCCTTGATAGCCGTATGCGTATGTTTCGTTTCATCGATCAGGAGGTTCGTGATGTTTCAACGGGCCTACGCAGGTTCTGCAAGGTATATTACAAGACGGATTATATGCTTTTGCGCAGTATACCCGGCATTGGTGGTATAGTTGCCTGTGGTATTTTATGTGAGCTGGGAAACCTTCGTCGTTTTCGGGATTTAAAACACCTCTCGGGCTATGTGGGATTGGCTCCTGGAATACACCAGAGCGGTGATAATTTACGTACTACCGGTATAACTCCTCGCGCGCACCGTTTGATACGCAGCTATTTTATAGAGGCCTCCTGGCAGGCAATCAGGACAGACCCTGTAATGCAGGAGTATTACCGCAAGCACCAAGGAAAGAACGTAAAGAGTATCATCGTCAAGGTGGCCAGGAAACTATTGAGTCGAACCCTTGCGGTAATTAAAACAGAAACACCCTATGTCATAGGTGTAGTGGCTTAACATAAACTAGATAACAAAGCTCAACCAAAAGTAGATACAGCCCGGATCACAAAACACCGTAGGTGACCCTTAATTCAAGAAGTGGATCACATTTTATAGCAAGTGAACGGGCTTATTATAGCTTATAATCATACAGATGCTGGTGGCCATTTAAGATGGACCACATATAGGATGCGGAGCAAGTTATATGGTGTTGAATAATGGATAATCCTATCGGAGTTATCAACTATTCAACACCTCAAAATCATCATTATGAACTAATTAAAATTTAAATATTAACTTTGGAAAAGTGGATTATTGCTTTTCATAGGATACGGTGTTGGCAATAGTACTTTATTCTTTAATTATTTGCACAATAACATCTTCGTGAAGTTCAATTGAATCTTTAAATTTATCAACGTCTCTAATTTGTCCGATGTCATATATCAAGAATATTAAATTTCTAAATTTAGTTTTATATGCTAAAATGTCGTCATTTATTTGTGCTATTAATAATTTTTCATCTTTCTTACACAGTTTAATTTCAATCGCTAGGTCCAATTTCTCAATACTAAAATCTGGAACATATTGTTTTGATGAATATTCAATATGAGGAAATTCTCTTGCATAATTTATATCATTTGCTATTAACAAATCTTCATATTTATCTTGGACTTGCTTCTCTTTAGTAGGTGTTTCTCTAATAAGTTTTCGTAGTTTCTTTTCTCCCAAATTTATAATTTGAATTAAGTCACTTGCTTCTTCTGCCGTATTATCTCCGTTATAGACTTCACTTATTTCACTTGCTTCTAAATGGTCTTTTGAAGCTAATAATAACCCTTTAGCAGTTTCAAGTTGACCTAAATATGCTTGATGATGTCTTCTCTCAATTGCTCCCTCAACGTCCCAACTTTGGATCAGCATTTGACCTGTTTCTCGCCAGCTCAAGTGATGTAAAGTTTGGTAGTATGTAGAATTTTGTCCGAACACCTCTTTTAAAAGTCTTAATGTATTAGAAAGCCATCTAATATGTTCAGTTGAATTACTTTTCAGAGTCATCAAATTGTCTATTTCCTCAATTGCTAAATTCAGAGAATTTAAAGCTGCTTCTTTACTCCAATTTTTCATTCAGATTTCTGTTTTTGTATTATTGCCAACGGCTTTGTATAAACGCTTTAACGGAAAAAATATACAACAAATTTTCCGCTTTGCGGAAAAGTAGCAGGAACGCGCTGATTTTCGGCAGAAAATTCTCCGTTATTGCTTTTATACTTTGTTACACGCTGGAGCACGGCCCAACTCCGGTATTTTTACGTTGCGAGTTTAGTCAGTTTATCGATTCCAATTTTCTTCTATAATTTACCGATTTTTGATCAAATTTGGTAGATTTTTGAACGTTTTGATCCACTTTTTCCGCTCTGATTTTCAGGTCCGTTTCCCGGTATTTTTTGGTCGTTTTTTTGGTCCGCCAACCAAGTTTTTGTCCGAAATTCTCCGCAAAGTTTCCAGACCGTTTCAGTCCGATTTTGAGATATTTTCGGATGATTTTTGGCTTAAAAACCTGATTTTAGAAGTTGGTATCGAACTTCAATTTTGTGAAGCTCTTGCGTGTAACGGTCTTGTATATGAAAAGTAGCGGATTTTTTGCACTAATTTTTCGGTTAAACACAGACCTTAAATTTATAAAATCCATTTCGATTTAGCACCTAAACCGCTATTTTTTATATACGTTGTTACCCACTGGCTTTATTCCGTTCAGCTTGGTTTTCAGCGTTGGCAAAGACATACTCTTTTGTGATTTTTGGCTTGTGTGTCGGCTGAAGTGAATTACAAATGTGTATGGCTTTTAGCGTTGGCTTTTTAACAACAACTTTTATTTTCTTGAATTGGTGGACAAGCTACTGTACCATAAGAACAATAAACACAACAATCTCCCTCTTTTGGTTTCAAAACCGTTTTACAATTCTCACATTTGTAGAAAAATTGACAAGCGTTTGTTGGCATATCTTCTACTTTTTTATGTCCACAATTTGGGCAAGTAATTTCTGATTTTAATTGAACTTCCATTAGTTTTCTTTTTTGTCGGTTACTTTATAACCTGTTGAGTTAATTGCTTTCTCGATTTCCGTTTCGTTGGTTTTGGTTTTGTCAAACTCAATGATTGCATTTCCATTTTCGTAGGACGTTTTTGAGTTTACAATTCCGTTGAGTTTATTTACTTCGTGATTTACGTGTTCTTCGCAACTCGCACAAGTCATTCCGCTGATTTTAAATTCAGTTGTTTTAATATCCGATTTGTCAACTACAATTATTTGCTTTTCTGTGTTTGGGTAAAAAATTCCTGAATAATATGGAAAAGCCAACATTACAATTGCAAATACGGTTACAATTCCTAAAAATTTTTTTGATTGAATAAATTTTGGTTTTTCGTCCGTCTCACAATCACAGTCGATTTCTTTTTGAGGTTTAAGTTTTTGATACCAAGCAAAGCCAAGAACTAAAATTGTCAGTCCAATTAAATAAGGTCTAAAAGGTTCAATCCACGAAAATGTTGAAGCAATTCCGCTTGTTCCTGCTATTAGAGCCAAAACTGGTGTAATACAACATAATGAAGCTGTAATAGCAGTTAACAAACCTGCACCAATTAATTTGTTTTCGCTTTTCATATCGTTTCTAAAATTTTGTTTTTATCAAGTATCTCAAAGAATGGGTTCAGTAATTTTTCGTATTCAGCCGTAAGTGAGTAAAAAATCGTTTGGGATTCTCTATCGGTTTCCAATAGATTTCTGTCTTTCATTTTTCTCAAATGTTGAGAAATAGCAGAAATATTCATTCCGAGAATGTCGCTTAAATCACAAACACAAAGTCTTTTTTCCTCAAAGAGTAGGTAAAGTATTTTTAGTCGAACGCTATTTCCGACTAATGAAAGTCCGTTCGCCAAATAGTCGAACGATTCGCTTAATTCCGAAACTGTGTCTTTGCAACGATTTATTTGTTTAATATCGGCTTGTTGTCTTATGCAAGAATTATTTTCCATAACACAAAGTTACGTTTATTTCTTATTTAAGCAAATACTTAAATACATAATTCTCAAGCGTTGGGAAAATTTTAGCTCTTTTGGTTTTTTTAGCGTTGGCTTTGTGTGTCAGCAAAAACCGAAAGTGCTAAAATATGTGGCTGGTTTTCAGCTTGTGGGTAACGGCTTTGTATAAACGCTTTAACGGAAAAAATATACAACAAATTTTCCGCTTGCAGAAAAGTAGCAGAAACGCACTGATTTTCGGCAGAAAATCCGCCGTTATTGCTTTTATACTTTGTTACATACTGGAGCATTTAACCAACTCAGCTTTTTTAGCTAGGAGAGAAGTCCGTAATATTCTAAAATCCGTTCTCAGTTTTGATTGATTGTCCGCGATTTTGGTCAATTTTTAGTGGTTTTTATCCATTCTGATTTTCTAATCCGCTGAGATAGTTTTTCGGCGTTTTTAGGAGTTTTTTGGTTCGCCGAATGGATTTTTTCCGCAACGTTTGCGCCTAGGTTCTGTCGGATTTTTGATAGGTTTTTAGCGTTTTTTTGGTCCGCAAACCGGATTTTTATCCGCAATCTTCCTGAACGTTTCCTGACAGTTTCCTTCCAGTTTTGAGATGTTTTTGAGCGATTTTGGTGGTAAAATACTAGATTTTTGAAGCTAGTAAGCAATTTTAATTTTGTGGCGCTCTTGTATGTAACGGTCTCGTATAACCGAAGTGGTGGAGTAAATTACCAATTTTTCGGCTTTTAACCGATTTTCACAAATAAACAGCGGCTTTTGAAATCTTCTCTTAGCCACCATTTCTGTTATATAGTGTTAGCGACTGGCGTTTCCTTTTAAATATGTTTCTGGAGTTAATACAGCCAAATCACTTTTTTTATAATCTTTGATATTCCTTGTCAAGACAATATTGATTTTTCCATTTTTTACAGCTGAAAAATTCTGTAGTGCATCTTCAAAATCTTTAAAACCTGAATTCAAGGAATCTAACACAACTTCTTTATCCATTATAAGTACATCTATTAGGGTTAAAAGTTGTTTTATTTTTTCTATAACCAGATCGTGGTTTGCTGTTTTTCTTAATAAGTAATATACGTTGCAAATAATTACAGGAGTTGTGTAACCTTTTAATTTATTCTCCTCGCAAAGATTTAGAATTTCACCAGCAAATTCCGCAAACGGTTTTCGATCAAAAAAGAAATCTAAGAGGACATCTGTGTCAATAAGAACTTTATCCATTATAAATATTTCTCTTCTAAACGGTTTCTGAGTTCTTTTTTATAATCCATATTTTTTGGCATCTTGAAAGAACCTTTTAAGGAACTAACCACAGGATTCAATTTTTTGTCTTTTTGTTGCTTTTCTTCCTTTGTAAGAACTTTTAAGTAATTTTCAATTATATCAGAAAGACTACGGTTTTTTTCCTTAGCATAATCCTTTGCTCTTTTAATAATCTCTTGTTCAATTGTTAAAGTGAGTTTTGTGTTCATGGCGATATTATTAAAGTTCTTCCACAAAGATATGAAAAAAATAAATACACGTATAAAATATATTTAATTCACACGTTTGTTTTGCTTGTCGCTAACGTCCTCGCGCTAGGCGACGTTGCCAAGCAAAGCGGGCTGCGTTCTTTCGGTGAATATAAAACTTTCTCGTAATATTGAACTTCATTTTGCCTAACTCCTTGGCAATGATCGCTTAGCGTGTGTTAGCGGCAGGCATTTGGATAATGAGTTTCTTTATTTTACTCAAGGATTAAAATTCTCGGCTGTAATTTTAAGCAAATGCATATCTGGGAAACTGCCAAGCAATGAAAGTGCATGTTTGGCTAATTCTTGAGGAACGCGGCCTACAAGATGATTTAAACGGCCACCATTGTCAGGAAAAACATCGAAAATGCCGTACTCATCGTTCGGTAGATGGATAGCAAACCAAGCTATTGTATCTTCTTCCGCCATGACCAAAGGCTGAGCATCTTTTAAAAATTGTATCACTTCCTGCTCGTGGCCCTCTTTTGCTTTAAATGTGAGCAATAGTCCTTTTGTATTAGTTTCTGCTGGCGCTACGGATGGTAATTTGCTGGCGAGAATATCTATTTTTTGAATATCCGGGGAGGTTTCAAATAATTCATCTGCTTTCTGAATTAAAACGGTGGCAACTGCTCCTTTAAGATGTGCATCACGGGATGCTTCATCAGGGAAAAAATCAATGATGCCATATTCGGACCGGCCAAAACGGAGGGCAAACCAAGCTTTTGTTCCAGCCTCTTGCCGTACTAGCGGAAGGGCAGACGAAAGGAAATCTTCCACCTCGTCATCTTTACCATGTTTCGCTTCTAAACGAACTAATAATCCTTTAGTGATTGTCATGATTCATAATATTAAGTTGTTCTTTAAATTTCGCCTATTAAAGGTACGAAAAGAATCATCATAACAATCATTCAATATTGCTTATCGCATCAAACGAAGTAAAAAAGCGTCGAAGATAGACCGCGAGATAACAAACTGACAAAAGCAATGCTCGGAATAGGTAAGGCTTGAGGCGATTTTCGCTTGCCGCTAACGGTATCGTATAAGAGCAGTAGCGGATTAAAATACTACTGACTTTCGGATTACAAGATACTTAATTAAACACAAAAACGGTTCGAGTTAGTACCCAAACCGCTATTGCTTTTATACATTGTTAGCTGCTGCCCTTTTTTGTCAGCTAGTTATTCTCAAGGATTGAATGAGTTCGTTTTTAAAATTTAAGTTATAAGTTAAAATAACTGGACTTCCCGGAAAATTGCCCGAAATTTCAGCTTTTAGAATTTCTGTTGTTTCTGAATATTCAATTGGTTTCATTGTTACTTGGTATTCCTTATTGGCTTTCTCAATCCAACTTTTGATTTCGTTTTTTCCGATGTATGTTTTGCCTTCGTCAACAACCACTGCTGTTTCCGTAAAACAATCCGCATAGGATGTGCTGTCAAAATTTTCTTGTGTTTTACTAGTTCTGTTAATACTTTTGGTATGTCCATTGTTTTTAATTTTTAATTATTATTTAAATTATACAGTAGGAATGGTTCCACCATCTATTACAAATTCTGTTCCTGTCAGATAATTGGCTCTTGGCGAAACTAAAAAACCAACCAATTCAGCAATTTCATCGGTCTGGGCTGGTCGTCCAAAAGGTATCCCGCCTAAACCATCCATTACGGATTGTGTGGCTTGTTCAATGGTTATGTTTGAACTTTCTGCTATTCGCTCCATCATTGCTTTTGATGAGGAAGTATTTATCCAACCTGGCGAAACAGTCAATACGCGAACACCTTTTGGTGCAACTTCATTGGATAAACTTTTACTGTAATTCAATAAACCCGCCTTTGCAGATGCATAAGGCAAAGTACTGTCGTACAAAGGTAATTTTGCTTGAATGGAAGCGATATGAACGATAACGCCATTTTTATTTTCTATCATTTTTGGTAAAAATCCACGGTCTAACCGAACTGGTGCAAGCAAATTGGTTTGAATGGAATGTTCCCAATCTTCATCGGTTAACACTGCAAAGCCACCACCTTGTGTTTCAGAACCTCCAAGGTTATTTATGAGAATGTCAAGTTTGCTATATTTTTCTAAAACTGCCTTAACTACTTTTTTTGTTCCATCAGGTTTGCTTAAATCTGCTGAAATAAAATGTAGATTTTGATTTTTATTTTCGGGTTCATTTCTTGCTGTTATTATAACGGTTGCACCTGCTTGTAAAAGTCTTTCTGCTATTGCTTTTCCTGCACCTTTTGTGCCTCCTGTCACCAAGGCTATTTTTCCTAATAATTCGTTATTGAAATTAAACTGCTCCATTTTAATAAATATTTTAGGGCAAAATTCTATCATATAAACAGTTTATACAAGTACGGAAAATCGAATTGCATAGGGATAAATTTTTCCCCTATTGTACAATTTGGTACATAGTACTAAATTTGTTCTATGAAAAATAGAAAAATACCATTGAACCTAAATTGTGGACTTGACTTAATTGGTGAAGTACTTTATGGAAAATGGAAAATCCGTTTACTATGGTTTATTAATGAAGGTCATAAACGTCCAAGCGAATTACAACGAAAAATTCCAGATGCTTCAAGGCGAGTATTAAACATTCAGTTGAATGAATTGATACAGCACGAATTAGTTACAAAGAAAATATTCCCTGTTGTTCCGCCCAAGGTTGAGTATTCTCTAACTGATTTTGGGTTAACTCTAATTCCTGTGATTTCAGCTTTAGGGGATTGGGGTGATAAGAATGAAGAACGCCTACAAAATGTCATTATGCAAACATTTGAAAACTTATAAGATTTAATAAATCTGTCATTTGTCTATTCTCAAAACTATGTTTCGTTCGGGTTGCAGCTAACGGTTCTCGGCTATGCGCATTTGCGTAAAAATCCGCTAGGATTTTCGCTTAGTCACAAACCTTTGCAGAAAGATAGGAATTTTCGATAGAAAATTCCGCAGCAATTGCTTATAGCCAGTGTTATACGGAGATGCGACACGAGTGATTGGAGAAAAAAGGGATTTTACACCAAAAACCACCGATTTTTGCCCAGATTTCACCGATTTTCTGGAGTCGAAAAACCCACCTGCAAGTACCAAAAATCGCGTCCGCTGCTTAAAAATCCGCTTAGATTTTCAAATATTCATGAGCTTTTTAGAAGTCCGTCAAGTTTTGTCCGCTCTGTTTGCGTTTTAATTAGCGGAGCATTTACGTATAACGGTTTTGTGTATGGCTTGTTGCGGGAAATCCGCGAGGATTTTCCGCCGTAACCGAAAGATAGCAAATTGCAATGAATTCCGATTAGGAATTCAGCCGCAATGAGCTATACACATCCTAAGTTTGTTTCTATTAAATTTCAATATCAATTCAAAAGAACAAAAGAGCAGAGTAAGGTTAGTATAGCCGTAGGAACTTCAGATTCCGTCAACAATGTAAATCCCTGCTCTTTTACTACTTAATTACCTTTAGTTCATTAGGCCTTTAGAGCTTGTTTTTAGGATGTTGTAAATCAAGTAGCTTGTTCTTTTCTAAATTAATTATTCTATGATTAAAAGTACATTATTTTTTGGGATAGATATTTCAAAGGACTGCTTTGATGTTTATTGCAGCCAAACTGGGCACAGTAGTTATTCCAATGATACGAAAGGTTTTAAAGTTTTTTTAAAGGCTATTCCGGAGAGTTCTCATTGTGTTATGGAAGCGACAGGCTGTTATCATCACCAGCTTGCTATGTTTTTGTATGGCAGGGGTATTTGTGTAAGTGTTGTAAATCCTTTGGTTATCAAAAGGTATATACAGATGAAGCTCAAGCGCGTAAAGACCGATAAGAGTGATGCTTTGATGATCTACAGGTACAGCTGTGAACAGGAGTTAGAGCATTGGGAACCAGACCCTGAGTATATAGAGAGCGGCAGAGAATTGCTATCATTAATACAAATGTATTTGAAGCAATCTACGGCCTTGAAGAACAAGTTGCACGCATTTGAGAGTCGTGGGCAGACTAAAGGCAAGATGATTACTTCCATAAAGCGTCAATTACGAGCTCTTAAAAAAGAGCGTCAGCTGTTGGAACAGGAGGTTGAGGCTTTGATAAAAGCGAATGAGCCATCCTTATACGCAAGACTCCAGACTATTCCAGGAATAGGTAAAAAGACAGCAGTATTATTGATGCTTAGTACGGCTAACTTCAAAGATTTTTTAAGTTATAAACAAGTATCATCCTATCTGGGATTAGCACCAAATGAACGTAGCTCTGGAAGTAGTATACGGGGAAGGTCGCGAATAAGTAAAACAGGCGACGGTCTTGTGCGTAACCATCTATTTATGTGCAGTTTTACCGCCTACATTCACAATGCGCAGTGCAAAGCTCTTTTTGATCGTATCGTGTCTAAGGGAAAGAGTAAGAAATTGGCTTTGATTGCAGTTTGTAACAAGCTGATAAAACAAGCGTTTGCAATAGCTAAATCCGGATTATGCTATGATGCTAACTACATGGTAAAATAAGTAGAAGAAAGCTTGGATTTTAGCTTAGTTCATTGTTGTGTGTAGTGCTTTCACTACAGTTTTTTCCATTCCGTTTCCTTATAAACATAACCTTCCCACTCAAAACCATTTTCGTAACCAAAAATCAGTAGGAAATTTTCATTTTTTTCTATTTCCGTGGATTGTCTGTTTCCTTTGATTATTTCGTGAAGTTCAATTAGCATCTCGTCAGGTTCATAATCCGGATAGGCAACTAATACTTTTAGGTCACAATTCGTTATCAATAAATGCGAAATCTCTTGGTAAAGTCCGCTGTTAAAACTGTTTTCGTGTTCAAATGCAATTCGTATGTCCCTAAACCAATATGTGTTGGGTTTAATTTTCGGTGCTAAATCCTCAGGGCGATAGAAAATTGTGTCGATTGAATAATAGTCATTTTCATAAGTCAATAGATTTAGCTTTTTCCCTATATCCGCAACAATTGAGTTTTCACAACCTTTGATACAGGCTGTGAATTCACGAGCGTTACGCCAAATTTTAAGTAATTCAGCTTTGCGCTCAAACACAGTTTCAATCCACGCATTATAAAAATCAGTTGATTTTATATTTTCCATATGTTTATAATGCAGGTGAATGTTGTCCTTTGTTCGTTCCGTTTGGATGTCTTGCACATCTATTAACAGTCATAGAAGAGATACTGTTGTATTTAGTTCCGCAATATTTACATTCGTAACGAGATTTTTCACTTCCCTCGTAAAGTTCGTGTGCCCCTTTGTTTGTTCCGATTGGATGTCTTGAACATTTATTGATTGTCATTGTCGAAATACTTGAATATTTCGTTCCGCAATTTTTACAGTAGTAATTTGCCATAATTTTGAAGTTTTTCAGTTAGTTTGTTGGTTTGGTCGCATTACACACAACGGTTCTCGGCTATGCGCATTTGCGTAAAAATCCGCTAGGATTTTCGCTTAGCCACAAACCTTTGCAGAAAGATAGGAATTTTCGATAGAAAATTCCGCAGCAATTGCTTATAGCCAGTGTTATACGGAGATGCGACACGAGTGATTGGAGAAAAAAGGCATTTTACACCAAAAACCACCGATTTTTGCCCAGATTTCACCGATTTTCTGGAATCGAAAAACCGCCTACAAGTACCAAAAATCGCGTCCGCTGCTTAAAAATCCGCTTAGATTTTCAAATATTCAGGAGCCTTGTAAAAGTCCGTCGAGTTTTGTCCGCTCTGCTTGCGTTTTAATTTGCGGAGCATTTACGTATAACGGGTTAGGCTATGTGTCCGTAGCGTGGTTTTGAAAACTAAGATAACAAAAAGAAACTGGCGAGAGAAAATCCGCAGGATTTCCAAAAGGGCAGGGAGGAAGCTATGGCTTATAGCCAGTGTTACAGCACGTATTTTTGCTCTAGGTAATTACCTTACATGTTCGCTGAAATTATCGTTATAGACATACCAATAACAGAGGCAATAATATTCATATTTATCAAACCCTTTTTAGGTATTTTATAGATTGAATGACTAATCTTTCTTTTATTCATTATTACGATTATTAGCAGTAAGAGTAAGAATCCGACAGCATTTATCACAGTCAGCATTAGGTCTGTTAAGTCCAGATAGCTTGCTTTGAAAGCTAAACGTGTGATCAGAAAATAGAAATAAGATTGTATTAAAATCCAGCCAATTCGTTTATTAATAAATATTCCACCAAGCGGAATTAGGAGAATTATTGCAGGTCTGAAAAAAGAGTTTTCGTTTGTGTTTAGCACTTTTAGAAATCCATTTTCATCTCCTGTCAGATTTAAATATGATGACGTTTTAATAAATCCACTAATTAAAGAAATAACAAATAGGCTTACTATTAATAGTTTAATTAATACAAGTGGATAGTTATTCTTTATTTTCTCTGTGGTCAGTGTCAATATGTGCTGTAACGGCTTTGTATAAACGCTTTAACGGAAAAAATATACAACAAATTTTCCGCTTTGCGGAAAAGTAGCAGGAACGCGCTGATTTTCGGCAGAAAATCCGCCGTTATTGCTTTTATACTTTGTTGTACGCAGTTTTTTCATACTCCCATTATTACTTTATAATATTCAAATTGCTCTATTTCTCCGTTTTCCTTTACTCTAAAAAATACTTTGTCAATTATATTCGAAGCATTAGAAAAATTTAAAAGATACCATTGGTTCTTTTTCAAGTCCATTGGTAGCGTGTCAAACACATTTTTTGAATAGTCATAAAATTTTAGGTCAGCTACTCCGTCTTTTGTGAAAACCCATTTGTAATTTTCACTTTTTTCAAAAAATCCGATTTTTCTTTGGGCTTCAAAAGGGAAGTTTTCACTGACTATACTGTCGATAAGATTTTTACTATCAATGTATTCCATAATTCTTTTGTCGTGTCCTTCTCCACCAAGTGAGTTTCCATTCAAAGCCATTATGGTGTTCATTTTTTTTCGATTTTTCGAAATCAAACTTTTTTCTGTTTGACTAAATACGTTTTCGCCTAAATGTCCAGAAAATCCTTTTGTTGGTCCACAAAAGAGTGATGTTCCATCAGTATATTTTGTCGGTCTTCCTTCTTCATTAAATTCCGTTACGAATATTTCAATCAAGTCAAAACCGTCTTGAATTGGTTTGTCTCTGTTTATTCCGTCTTGAGTAATTTGATATGAAGGGTCACTACAACCACATAAGATTAAAAAGATTATGAAATATGTAATTCTTATGTTCATTTCTCAAATTGCGTACAACGTGTTTGTATATGGCTTGTAGCGTGCAAATCAGCTATCATTTTTCGGTTGAGCACGAGCCGAATTTTTTAATTTTCTTATTACCTTTTTGTCTCAATAAGCCAAATTTAAAAATTTGGCGGACTTGCAAATATACCTTAACTTCGATTAAGCAACTGATTAGCTATGAGCTATATACATTGTTACCTGTAGTTTTTTATTCCAAATGCTAGTATCAAATCTGCAATCGGATATCCTAATCCAATAATTACTCCGAATATTCCTAAGATTCTCTTCCCTTCTGGGATTAATCCAACTATTGAAAAGTAAACTATTAATCCGCAAAAAGGGTATAAAATCAATCGAGTTAAAATCTTTCCCAATGTCCATTCTTTGGTTTTCGCTTTTGCTGGCTTAGTTGCATTGCTTTTGGTCAATTCAGGATTTTTCTCTTGCTCAATTTGTTCTATTGTCAATTTCAATTCGTCTGTCATCAGTCCGATTTCATATTTTTTACTTTTATGTAATACAATTCTAAGTAAAAATCCAATAATTAAAATTCCGCACGTGGCTATCACAGCAAACCTTAATTCAGATGTGATGAAAAGGAAAGCTATAATTACGGCAAAAAATCCGATTGACAATTTATTCAATAGTTTATGGAAAGGATTTTTTTCAAGTTTTACTCCTTGCATTTTGTCATTTTGGTCGAATTTAATGTGAAAAATCGGATAGGCTCCTCTTAGGAAAAAGTCCGATCTCCATAGTAGGATTTCATTTTCTCTTACTTCGCCACTATATTTTGTTGCGTTGTAAAAAAATGAATCAGTCCAATGATTATTTATGTTGCTTTTTTTGTGCTGAACAATTAATTTTTCGATGTCTTTTTTTTCTACCATAAAGTTGAGGCAAAATTACAGGTAACGGTTCTCGGCTATACGCATTTGCGTAAAAATCCGCTAGGATTTTCGCTTAGTTACAAACCTTTGCAGAAGGATAGGAATTTTCGATAGAAAATTCCGAAGCAATTGCTTATAGCCAGTGTTATACGGAGATGCGACACGAGTGCTTGGAGAAAAAAGAGATTTTACACTAAAAACCATCGATTTTTGCCTACATTTCACCGATTTTCTGGAATCGAAAAACCCGCCTGCAAGTACCAAAAATCGCGTCCGCTGCTTAAAAATCCGCTTAGATTTTCAAATATTCAGGAGCCTTGTCAAAGTCCGTCAAGTTTTGTCCGCTCTGCTTGCGGCTTAATTTGCGGAGCATTTACGTATAACGGCTCCGTATATGAAAAGTAGCGCTGAAAATAAGCTGTTACTTTTCGGATTATACACAAGCCTAATTTTTAAATTTTACTATTTATCTTTTTACTGGAAATCGCCAAATTTAAAAATTTGGCGACTTTCCAAAAACGCCCAAACCTTAGTGTGAGCAAAACCTTGCGCTATTTTTTATATACATTGTTACCTCACGTTTTTATTCCGCTCAATATCAGTCCGTAAGTTACAAATATTATAAATGATATTATAAACGGTTTGGTTGATTTATAAATTCGCGAGATATAAATCCAATTATAGGCAAAGACAAAAACAGGAACTAAATAAAGGTAAAATCCAACGTCTTTTAGAATTTCGTAATTGACATAATGAAATTCTATATAAAATTGGATAAGACTTGAAATGGATAAAAATATCAGTCCAAAAATAAACAGAGAGTTTGTTTGAGCATATCTGTTAATTCTTGTTTCACGTCTATTATTCAAAAACGGTTTACTTGTCCATAAATAACTTGTGAAGCAAAATCCGAGACTTATTGAAAATAAACTCCAAAAAAATGAATAATAAAAATTTGGTTTTTCGCTAAAAGGCTGTTCATAATATCCTTTTGACATTGCTGATAAAACATCACTCATTTGGATAATGTTCAGAAAAAATTCGTTTAATATTAATCCGAACGCTAATCCTAAAATTATTCCGCTATAAAATCGGAAGCGTCCAATTTGTTCAACATTAAATTCAGATTTTATTCTTTTCAATTCAGCGTGATTTTGTATTATACTGAAATAGGTTGACCTTTTTCGGGTTCATTTTTGGTTATTTAAAAGGTCAAAAATTCTAGATTTTCTTTATTCTTTTTGTAGGAACGATAGGGTACATTCTGGTTTATATGAACAAAGGCTGGTGTGTTGAGTTTCAAGCTTAGATGTGTTCTCTTGTTGTTGTAAATATGCACGGCCCTTTTGATCATCTTCTTAGCTAAGGTACAGTTTTTTATAGTTTTTTTAAGTCCGTATTCATATTTTAAGGTTCTGTTGATGCGTTCCGCCACAGCATTTTCGTAGGGGTCATATTGCTGTGTCATGGACATGGTAATCCCGTTTTGTCTGGCAAATTCGGTATATGCTGGATTACAGTACTGAAATCCCCGATCGGAATGGTGGATGAGCTTTTCATTGGGGTATTTGCGGTTTTTAATAGCCATAGCCAGAGCGTCTATACAAAGTGATGTCTTCATATGGTTAGCAAGTTTATAGCCCATTATCTGTTTAGAATAGGCATCTGTGACCAGAGCCAGGTAACTGTGCCCTTTTTCTGTTTTGATATAGGTGATATCACTTACCCAGAGCTGTTCGGATCGGGTAGGGGCTTTGTCCTTGACCAGGTTTTTGTGTTTATAGAATTGATGTTTGGAATTGGTGGTTATAAAAAATCGTTTGGTCCTTGGTACCAATAGGTTATAGGTTCTTAAGAGCCTATAGAACTTGTCCCTTCCCATTTTTATTCCCCGTTGTTCCATTTTGGGTTTAAGGTTATCGTGGAGTTTGATCCCTCCGGTTCTTAGCCCGACTTCGTTTCTATACTCCCTGATCATTTGGATTATGATCTGGTCATTGGTTACTTTGGTTTTATGCGATCTCAAGCGCTTGTAGAAGGCTTGTTTACTGATCCCAAAACATTGTATCAACCATTTTCTTTTAAACGGTCTTGTTTCTTTTTTTCGATCTCTTCTGCCAATGTTTTGGGTAATGACTTTTTTGCCATATCGACTCCTGTGATGAGTTCCATATCGGCGATAACATCCTGTTGGAAGTCCTTTACGAACTCGAGTTCTTCGATACGTTCCTTAAGTTTTTTGATCTCGTCTTTCTTGCTCATGCCTCGTTTCTTTTGTTCTAAAGTACTATATTTTCTTAACCAATAGTCAATAGAGGACCTGGAGATCTGGTATTTTTCAGAAGCGTGGTTTACGGAAATCTGTCCGTTCTGGATCTGGTCGATGATCAACAGCTTGAGTTCATAACCTACTTTTTTGTAAGAATTTTTTCGGCAGGGTGGTTTTTCGTCTTTCATTAGGTATAGTGCTAAAAGGTTTAATTTTTAGTCAACCTATTTCAGGAAAGCACATTTTTTTAAATGTGAGGTAACGGTCTCGTATAACCGTCAGTTACGGGATTAAAGTTAATGACTTTCGGTTAAGCACTGACGTTAGCAATTCCGGGTGGATTCGGACGTAGTCGAATCCGCCGTAATTGCGGTTATACATTGTTGCCAGTAGTTATTTTTCCAGTAATTCAACGATTTCGTATGCTCTTTTTTCAAATCCCTTTTCTGTTGTTTGTCGAACAAAGCAATTTTTATTTATTCTTTGATTTTTAACTAATGATATTAATTTTTTTCCAGTAACAGGGCCGTGTGTGTTGCCTCTTTCGATGTAGTAAAATTTTGTGTTTAATGAAATTCCATTAATTCCACCGACTTTTCCAGAAACCATATTATTGATGACATTGTCAATCATTGATTTATATTCAATGTCCGAATCGTATTTGCGAATCGATTCTTCTCTAATTTCATTTTGTAAAATTGCTCTTTCTCTTGTAGTTCGGTCAATAGTTTCGTCGTTCAGGTCAACCTCTGTTACAACTCGTCCGCCATTTTCATCTCGATAACTGTAAAGGACATTTTTTGGTGTTTTTTTCGGTTGACTTTTTGATGAGTTATTTGATAAAATTCTTTTAGAGAATTGGTACGAAATAAAAACCGTAATCAATTGCAATATTAATAGCCAAGACATAAAAACTTGTAAAAGCGTAAAAATCGTTATCAAAATTAATGCTGTGTTCCTTGCACTTTTTCCAAAGACAGCAGCTATTTGTACAGCTATAAAAATCCCGATTTGGTAAAGTAATACAGCCATTTTATTCTTCAGTTAGGTTTTTCATAATTACTGGCAACGGTCTCGGCTATGAGTAGTTGCGTGGTTTAGCACTTAACTTTGCAAGTACACACCAAACTGAAAATCCGCGAGGATTTTCAGAAGTGGGCGACAACAAGCAATTACTTATAGCCATCCTAAGTTTGTTTCTATTAAATTTCAATATCAATTCAAAAGAACAAAAGAGCAGAGTAAGGTTAGTATAGCCGTAGGAACTTCAGATTCCGTCAACAATGTAAATCCCTGCTCTTTTACTACTTAATTACCTTTAGTTCATTAGGCCTTTAGAGCTTGTTTTTAGGATGTTGTAAATCAAGTAGCTTGTTCTTTTCTAAATTAATTATTCTATGATTAAAAGTACATTATTTTTTGGGATAGATATTTCAAAGGACTGCTTTGATGTTTATTGCAGCCAAACTGGGCACAGTAGTTATTCCAATGATACGAAAGGTTTTAAAGTTTTTTTAAAGGCTATTCCGGAGAGTTCTCATTGTGTTATGGAAGCGACAGGCTGTTATCATCACCAGCTTGCTATGTTTTTGTATGGCAGGGGTATTTGTGTAAGTGTTGTAAATCCTTTGGTTATCAAAAGGTATATACAGATGAAGCTCAAGCGCGTAAAGACCGATAAGAGTGATGCTTTGATGATCTACAGGTACAGCTGTGAACAGGAGTTAGAGCATTGGGAACCAGACCCTGAGTATATAGAGAGCGGCAGAGAATTGCTATCATTAATACAAATGTATTTGAAGCAATCTACGGCCTTGAAGAACAAGTTGCACGCATTTGAGAGTCGTGGGCAGACTAAAGGCAAGATGATTACTTCCATAAAGCGTCAATTACGAGCTCTTAAAAAAGAGCGTCAGCTGTTGGAACAGGAGGTTGAGGCTTTGATAAAAGCGAATGAGCCATCCTTATACGCAAGACTCCAGACTATTCCAGGAATAGGTAAAAAGACAGCAGTATTATTGATGCTTAGTACGGCTAACTTCAAAGATTTTTTAAGTTATAAACAAGTATCATCCTATCTGGGATTAGCACCAAATGAACGTAGCTCTGGAAGTAGTATACGGGGAAGGTCGCGAATAAGTAAAACAGGCGACGGTCTTGTGCGTAACCATCTATTTATGTGCAGTTTTACCGCCTACATTCACAATGCGCAGTGCAAAGCTCTTTTTGATCGTATCGTGTCTAAGGGAAAGAGTAAGAAATTGGCTTTGATTGCAGTTTGTAACAAGCTGATAAAACAAGCGTTTGCAATAGCTAAATCCGGATTATGCTATGATGCTAACTACATGGTAAAATAAGTAGAAGAAAGCTTGGATTTTAGCTTAGTTCATTGTTGTGCGTTCGTTTTTTATTTTTCTCCAACCCATATTTTTCCAACCGGAACAAAGAAAACTATATCTTCAGTTCCGTCTGAATAAGTGGTTTTTTCTTTTTAATATTCAATTTTTCCAATTTTTCCAATTTTTTCAAAAGTCTTCTGTCGGCATAAGCATATTCAATTTTGTCATATTGGTCAATTGGCCATAATAAATCATTTCTCCAATAATGAAATTCATCAAGTTTTGGTTCCCATTTAAAATCAGCACTCAATTGTTTAGTAAACGAGGAATCGTTTTGTTCAAAATCAGCTTTGGTAAATAGTGTTTTATAATGTTCAATCCTTTCGCCAAGTGCGCAAACTACTTGAGATTTAGATAATCGAGGTTCGTTTAACCAAATTTTCAGATAATAAGGCTCGTTTATTTTGTCCAATTCTTTTTTCCAACTATCGTAAATTTTTTCAAGTCCGTTTATTATCTCTTTTTTTGCTTTTCCTTTTGGTTCAGGAATTTCACTATTAGTTAAAGTCAAATTATCCCAAGGTTGAACATACACTTTTGAGTAATGATATTTATGTTCGGATAACCGTTCAATATCCAATTCTAAATATTCTTCAATCCAATTCTGAATTTTCGCAACCTTTCTTTTTAAACCTCTAATTTTCTTGTATTTCATGGTTTTTCTTAAATGACGCACAACGGTCTCGTATAACGACAAGTGGCGCGGAATTATGGATGCGGAGTTGTCGGCTTAACGATTTTGTTTATATTGAAAACTAATTTAGTTCTTTTCTTCTAAACCCGCCATTTGCGTTATACGTTGTTAGGCATAGTTTTATTGTGTTAGAATTATTTCTTTACCAACTGTATTTAATATTGCTTCTCTGCATTTAGTTTTGAAATTTTCATCATTTGGATTTTTTATTAGATGATTCACAGCCTTATAAATTTCTATTGTATTCAGTAAACCAAAACTTTTCTTTTTAGCTACAATATGAACTTTTTCCGTAAATGGTTCACCTCTATCTTCAGGATTTTGTAATCGAAAATGATTTCCAATTAAAATGCCCTGGGGGTATATATCCGTTAGGTCAAAATCTTCATCTACTGCTCTGTTAAGTTGATCTAATTTTCCAATATGAATAGAATCTTTATCTTTTCCTTCAATTTCCGCAACACCTCTTCCTTCTTTTGCTTCAAAAACTATGTCATGTTCTAAATCTTTGCTTTTTCTATTAAAAGCATCAAAACCGAATAGTTTAAATGCATTTAGAACTACTTCTTCTAATTCAGGACCTTGTTCAAATAATAGTTGTTTATATTTAGTTAACTCATTTTTATTATTTTCTACTTTTTGTTTTTCTTGTTTTAAACCTTCAATTTTCTCTTCGAGATTTATTAATTCTTTTTCAATTTCTTTTTCTCCATTTAATTCGTATTCATTAGTCCATTCCGGAGGAGGAGTTTGTGAATGGTTTTTAAAATACTTTTGTGAGCATTGTCGAATTACTCCAAGAAATTTATTTTCATCAAACTTATTTATCAACTTTGGAAGATTGACAATAATTCCATTTGAATACTGTTGAATGGATGCTATTGGTCTTTGAGCTTTATTTAAAATAAAGAACTCTGTTTGATTATCACCATCAATATCAAAATATGCTGTATATGCTATCTCATTTTTAAAAGCATAAAAGAATTGAGAAAAAATATTCTTGGTTTTTCCAATAGTTAAGGCATTTTTCCTTTGACTAACTCCTGCAACCAAATCTTCAAAAGGATATTCCCTGCCATTCGGCAAGTGATCGTAATTGGTTATTTTCTCGAAATTTGAACTGTTTCCTAATTGTCCGTAAACTTCATGTATAGGGCTCAGAATATTTATAATTATTTTTCCTTTATTTAAAAGAGTTTCAACTTCTTTTCTCTTCCTTTCAAAAATTAAATTGATTTGATCGGAGTGTGGAGAAAAGACTATTTCAGAATTATTATCTTGTTTTCTTACATGATCTTTCCATAAATTCTTGAATTGATCTGGATCAAAAATAACTATATCTGAATCTAAAATTGTAGTATTTAAATCAAGCCAAGTATTTACAATACTCTCGTTACTTATATAAAATTCTACTGTAGTTATATTCATTCTATAAAATTATGCCTAACGGTCTCGTATAACCGTCAGTTACGGATTAAATTAGCGATTATTTTCGGTTAAGAACTGACGTTAGCAATTCCGAGTGGATTCGGACGTAGTCGAATCCGCCGTAATTGCGGTTATACATTGTTAGCACCTGTTTTTATTGGTTTAATGTCCATAAATTTCGTTTTCCAGAATTTATTTTTTTTACAATATGCATCTTTTCCAAATTAGTTAAATATCTATGAACAGAAGGTTTACTAATTTGTGTTTCTTCTGCTATTCCTGAAATTGTTCTGAATTCGTATTCTTTAGATTCAAGAGCTTTTATAATTTTAGCAGAATTTGGATCTGTTGCGGCTATTTTTGTTTTTTCTATTGATTTTTTAGTATTTTTCCTTGATTGTTTTTCAGGTTCAGCTTTCTTATTGATTAAAGTATTTGCTTTTTCGTTACTTTCTTTTGCTATCTGTTCTGCGTTCTTAACTTTTTGCAAGACTCTATCAGCAATACCATCGAAAAAATTGTCTGAAAAAATTGACGCTATTAAACAAAACCCTCCATAAATTAAATATTCATAGATATCATCTCCGAGATTAGTTGCTATTTCGCTTCTAATGATAAATAAGAAAAATGGAACTAAAAATGCGGCTGATATACCTTTGATAATTCCTTTGAAATAGTCTTTTTTTGTTTCTGATTTTTCTCTTATCGCATTAACTATTCCTCCTAAAATTCCGAAAATCAAGGTTGCTCCAATCAGATAAATATAATTCATAGAAATTTCGTTTTAAATAGGTGCTAACGTGTTTGGCTATGGTTTCGTTGCGTGAAAATCCGCGAGGATTTTCCGCCGTAAACCGAAGATAGCAAATTTGCGAGGACTTTCCGAAGGGAAAGTCAGAAGCAATGAACTATAGCCGGTGTTGGGCGTAGTTTTTTAATTCATAATTCCCCATATAATTCCAATTATTGTTACAAGTCCGACTATAAATGCAATTATAACATTAGCTTTATTCCAGATAGATTCCTTTGGCTCTTTTTGAGTTTTAACTGATTGATTTTTAATTTTACTCTTGTTGTTTATTATTATATTTTCAGCATTTAGAGTATTCGATTTTTGTTCTTTTATTGTCATTTTTTCATTAACCCAGTCAGTTATAATTATTTCTAAATTACCATAATCAAAGTTTTTCTTATTTGATTCTTTTCGCTTTTTAATTATAGTTAAGATTTGATACTTGATATGTTTATAAAATTCAGATTTTTCTCCTTTGAAAAAATGAAGGTGATATTCTATGAAACTTGTGCATTTATATAGAGGATTAAATCTTTCTAAAAAGTCAACGAATTGATTGTCTAAAAAATTATTAATCGTTTTAAACTTTTCATTTTCAGTATAGTTTAATTTATTCGTAGCGTAGAGAATAGACGGATATAAGCTTATTTCAAATTTGTCTGATTTTGGATTATTAGGTGTGTAGTCTTTCGTCCATTTTCCATCGGACACCAAGTGAGCTTCCTCCATCAAAATTTCAGCTAATTCGTCTTCACTTTCTCCTTTATATTGTTTTTTAGGTAAGTGGACTTTATAATAATTATGATGTTTTATCATTCGGATACGATTTTCTCAAATTACGCCCAACGGTCTCGTATAACCGAAGTGGTGGAGTTAAATTATCAATTTTTTCAAGTTTTGACCCGATTTTTGCTAATAAACAGCGATTTTTGAAATTGTCTCTTAGCCGCCATTTCTGTTATACATTGTTACCTGCTGTGGCGATACGTTTGAGTAAGAACCCTAGATTTGCAATTTACTTTTTTAAAATTCTTATGAATTATTTTTCAGTTTACTTTTTCTGTAAGTAAAAAAAACTAAATGGAAAAGAAGCATAGCAACCATAAGTCCATAACCACTTTTCATTTCATAGTCTCCATCCCAAAAAATAAGTTCTTGAATTGAATGAAAAAATAAAATAATAATTCCAAATCCAAGGGCTCCCTTTAATTCTTGTAATCTTAATTCCTTAATCTTCTTTGATTCATTTTTCTCTCTGGAAAAAACTATACCTACTAATGAAATTAAAATGATGTTTTTTATTATCCATTCTAATCTCGTTTGTTCGATTATGAATAAATCAACAAATAGATACTTGAAAATTAAAGCTAATAAAGCAACTATTCCAATTCCGAAGGCAATCTTTTTGTAATAATTAGGGAGTAAATATTCATTCATTTTTTAAATTTCGATTTTATAAGTTTTATTCCAACAGGATGATTTTCTGTTTTGTTTCTTTTTTTTCAAGTCCTTGACCGAGGGATTTTTTCTTATCAAAACACTCTTTTTCGGTCAGGAGCCATTGCAGGTAACGGTTTAGGCTATGTGTCCGTAGCGTGGTTTTGTAACTAAGATAGCAAAAAGAAACTGGCGAGAGAAAGTCCGTAGGATTTTCCAAAAGTGCAGGGAAGAAGCTATGGTTTATAGCCACTGTTAGGCACAGTTATTTTTTATGTTGTTCTCTTTTATCTCTATCCTCTCTTTTCTTATTCATTACAATCCACCAAGCGAAACCTTTATCTTGTAGTCTATACATTCCTCTAGAACCCTCTTTGTCAAGAATTATCCCTCGAGTCCTTAAGGCTGCAATAGCATTATTTAAAGTAGCTTTCTCTCCTTTAAATCTATTTTTGATATAAGTTCTTGAAACCCAAGAATCAAGTTTTTCAGCCATTATAACGAGAACTTGTCTGTAACTATCTTTTTTGATTTTATTATAATAATCATCTCGATAGTATTTATCTCCAATTTTTTCGATTGCTCCATTGGTTCCAAAAGCACCATCGATTACATTTTTTTCTGTTATTTTTTTTCCATCAGATAAATCAAATGCACAATAGCCATATTGATGAATAAAATGTGGAAATCCTTCCGAAAGATTAATTAATAATTTTTCTGCCCTTTCCGAAACTTCAGTTTCAAATCCATTAATCTCTTTAGAATGTTCAAGAACACGGTTGATAACATATTTTATATCAGACTCTTGAAGTCTATCTAAAACTAATTCGTCAAAAATTCTTAACGATGAGGGATGGCTATTTGAAAGAACTTGTTTTGTACTTGGTAGACCAGCTATTCCTACCATTAAATGCTGAGTTTTTTCTTTTTGAAGCCTCTCATATAATAGTTTTATAAAAGTCCCTAAATCCAATTCAGGACAAGCATTATCGGCTTCATCAATCATAATTAATAGACCATCATATGAACTATCAAATTTTGATTTATCTGTAGTTTTAGTTACTCTATTTAAAGTGTCAGCAAGAGAATAACAGAACTCTTCAAAAATCAATTCATTATCACTAGTTGAATTTGTGTTGACCTTTACTCCAGCCGCTTCTATTCGACCAACAAAATTCCATATTTCTCCAAATATTGCTCTAGTTTTTTCTGTTCTTGCTAATTTTCTCTTAAGAGCTATTTCTATTTTTTTTATTAAAATTTGCTGTGTTGTATCTTTTGTAATGTCTATGTCAACTACCAGAAAGTTTAAATTTTGACCGTTTACATCTATATCACCTTCTGCTTTGTATTTCAGTAAGTTTAGAAGTGAAGTTTTTCCTATACCTCTTTGTCCTGTTAAAAGAAACCCGTGGCCTTTATTCGCTTTTGCTTGAATCAATAGCTTTTCAGTAGTTACTAATTCATCATATCTGCCAGCAAACATTCCTGGTCCAATTGGTGAATTTGGGTTGAAGGGATTAATTTTATTCATTTTTATCTAATTGTGCCTAACGGCCAAGTATATGATATGTTGGCCACGTTAAGCAATGGCCGAACTAAATATACTCTGGCCAAGCCCATAAACACTAGGATTATTAAATGGCCGACATTGGCCAATAAATTATATACATTGTTGTGCATAGTGCGACTTTAATTTAAAAACTTTAAAAATGAAAACATTTAATATAAACCATTACATCTATATACAGATAACAGATAAAGGCTGGGCTTATTTAAAAAAAACAGTTGGCCAAGAATACATAGACGCTTGTATTGACACAGAACATTATAGAAAAACAATTGATGGCCAGACTTGGTATAAATTACAAGCCCATCAAGTTTTTGAATTGATGCCTGTGCTTGGTAATAATGAAATACTTTACGGTACAAACATAATGATTGAAGAAAAGGACTTAAAATAGCATTATGCACAACGTCCTGTATAAAAACAGTGCAAGCGGGCGAGAGTGATTGTCCGGAGGACAATCAGGCGTTGCAAGCGAGCACGGAGCTTAGATTCAAAACAGGTTTAAGCATTGTTTTTATATTTTGTTAGCTACAGTTTTCCTTTGTCTTTTAATAATTTTGTCTATTCGTCTTTTATTTTCCTGTTGTAATAAAGAAGGATATAAATTCATTAAAATATTCACGATCATTATTGTTAAACCGAATAAATAATTATGTGAAATACTCATATATAAAGCAATGACCGTCACGAATATAAATGCGATCAAATGGCTTATCTCAGCAATTGTCATTTCTTTTCGTATTTCAGTCAAATCCGTTTTTTTATTGTCCACCTTAATTTTCGGATTGAAGAATTTGAAAAAACTATTTTTTACGATCCATTTAAAATATTCGATTCCTATATTTTTATTTTGCTTTTTATTTTCAATAAAATTTAGGTTAGATATTTTATGATAGTATCCGGTTTTCATAAGGATGAAATTTAAAAGCATTCCTACTATCCAAGATATAAATGATATTGATACTCCGAATGTCAAATATTTGATCATAAGTGTGTTTAAATTGTAGCTAACGGGTTAGGCTATGTGTCCGTAGCGTGGTTTTGTAAACTAAGATAGCAAAAAGAAACTGGCGAGAGAAAATCCGTAGGATTTTCCAAAAGGGGAGGGAAGAAGCTATGGCTTATAGCCAGTGTTAAATACTGGAGCACTTGCCCAACTCCAGAATTTTAATCTTAGTAGGTGTCCAATATTTTTAAAATATCGATTTGCGATTTCCATTCTGAAATGGCGATTTTTGGGTCAATTTTGGTGGATTTTTGGAGTTTCCAGTTCGCTTTTGAATAGATTAGGTTACAATAATTTTTCCCACAATCTTCCTTTTAGTTTTCGGTCTGATTAGCGCGCTACAGGTTTTAGCGGTTTCAGATTTGCATGTTGATTTTCCACAATATTTGGCCGTTTTTATGCTCCGCAAGCCGAGTTTTTATCCGCAATTTTTCCATTCAGTTTCCAGTCTGAATGCGTCTGATTTTACAATATTATCTTGCGATTTTTGTAGTTAAATGCCGGATTTTGGAGGTTGGTAACGAACTTAAATCTTTATGAAGCTCTTGTATTTAACTTGTTTATATGCGTACTAAATATACTTTTATTTATCTAAACAAGGACGATATGTGCACCTTTGGTGCTTCTTTGTTTTAATAAATCTTCTATCATAAAGCATCAAAAGGATTAACAATGCGTTCTAAGCTGGTTCGCGTAACGTGTGTGTAGATCATAGTTGTTTTAGGACTTTGGTGACCCAGCAATTCCTGAATATACCTTAAGTCTGTTCCATTTTCCAGTAAATGCGTCGCAAAACTGTGCCTAAGCGTATGAAGCGTAATTCCAGATTTTGATATTCCGGCCTTATATAAACCCTTTTTTAAGATCTTTCGAGCACTAGCTGCCGAATAGGGTTCGCCAGGTCTGCCCTCAAATAAGAACTTTTGTGGCCGCGCACCCTTGTAATAAGTGCGCAGCAATTCAAGCAATTTAGCAGATAATAAAGTGTATCGATCCTTATTCCCCTTAGCACTCCTAATAAAGATAAGATTACGCCCGCTGTCAATATCTGTTAGCTGCAAACTCAACGCCTCACCTATGCGCAAACCGCCAGAATAAATTAAGGCCATTAGCGCCTTATGTTTATTATTAGGTATCCGGTCAATAAGTATTTTCACCTCCTCAGGACTCAGCACTATAGGCAATCGCCTGGGTTTTGGTGGTCGCTGCAACTCCTCAATCAGCATGGGAGCACCTTTGTATTCAAGAAACTTTTTTATACCGCTTATACATTGATTTTGGTACGATACAGAATAGTTGTTATTGATAATATAGAAAAAATTGAACCGCTGTATCCACAAAGGCGAGATGACCTGCACATTACGAGCTTCCAGAAACTCCAGAAACCGCTGAGTCACATCTGTATAAACCTTAATTGTGTTATATGCCAGCCGCTTTTCCTGCATCCAGCGCTTATACGTATCTAATTGTTGATATATTTCCCGCTTTCGCGAAAGCTTATATTCCTGTGTTTCCGTCTGCATGAATCCGCCTGATTAAGGTTAGAAAAATTGATTAACCATCTTAACCCAATTCCACATTTTGTTGAAACTTCTTTGAAGTAATTCCTTGGGCAACTAATTTTTATCACTGCAATTTCAACTATTCATAAGAAAGGCTCAAGTGGTTTAGTGCAATAATCGTATCTTAACCGTTAGAATCGAATAAATGTAAATGGCTGTTTAAATGAGTTCTAGAAGCATAAATAAGTGTAAAATATGTAAAAATGAGATTCACGGGCGTAGCGATAAAATCTTTTGCTCTCTGCGGTGTAAAAATTTTTACCATACTAATTTGCGTCGCGTTACAGATGAGACCACACGCGATATAGATGTCATTTTGCATAGAAACAGATCTATCTTACTAGAACTTATGGGAAAGAACAGCGCCCAGAAAAAGATAAAACGTATTGAGCTTGAGAAGAAAAAATTTCACTTTAATTATCTTACACATTTCTATACAAACTCAAAAGGAAAGATTTACCACTGGGTTTATGATTTTGCATGGATGGCATTTTCTGATGATGAGATTCTTATTCTGCGCAAAAGAAGTTAGAAAAAATTATTCCCTGCTTAAAGTGATCTCTTTTTAGCCATAATATAGTCGGAACGATATTTGAAGACGTTGAACAAACAACAATTATGAAAAAAATCATACTTCTTTTATTCGTTTTTTTCGGAATTAAATCAGGTTTCGCTGAATGTGCGATGAGCGGGATGGAATTCTTTCCAGAGCAAAAAGAAATTAGCTTGAATTCAATGTTTATTATTCAAGGTTACGCTCTTAGCGAAAAGACAATCAACAGCTTCAACGAGAGAAAAATTTATCTCGAGAGTAAAAGCGGAGAATTGATTGAATTAAATCTTCAGGAAATCCTGAAAGGACAGATGCAATTAACCCAAGCTATTTTTTGCCCATCGTCAGAATTAAAGCCAGACACACAATACTTTCTTAAATACGCAGACCAAACCGAAAACGAAGAAAGAGAAATGAGGCGGTACAATAGAGAAACAAAAGAAAGTGAAAAAGTCTATTGGAAAACTACAGACAAAAAAGCACTCAAAACTCTAAATTCTACTCTGAATATTGAATTTGATAAGACCGAAGTTATTCTCTATGGTTGTGGAGCATCTGCCAATGCCATCTTTAATGTAAAAAACAAATCAAATTTTGAAATTTGGTACAAGACAGAAGTTATTTATTTAAATACTAATGGTAAAAAAGTATTCTATATTCAAGAATTGAACGGTAAGCTTAATGTAGGCCACGGAATGTGTGCTGGGGCATTTACCTATGATTACAAAGGCAAATACAAGGTTAGATTTACACCAATGAATACAGACGGGAAATCATTACCGGCAACTGATTGGAAAACTTTTGAAAGCCCGTTTATGAACTCCACATATCCATTTTAAAACTAAAAATAATACTGGTAACACGACGGATTACTTATAAAAGGAAAAATCTCTTTATACCATTTGGTAAATTATCATACTTTGTTTTATTGTTTTAAAAACCTACAGCAGTATCATCACCACGCCTGTCTGCGCCACCTTCAAGCCTTCCGTCAGGTAAGACCAATACGCCATCTACTTTACCCAGAATAACCGAGTTTTCTTGTCTGGTATGATATCCTTTTTGCTTAAGGCTGTCAAGCATTTCTTTGCTAAACGCTTCTGGCTCAAAGGTCACAACGTCTGGTAACCACTGGTGGTGAAAACGAGAAGCGTTTACCGCTTCCTGCATGGTCATATCAAATTCAGATACATTGAGAATTGTTTGTAATACAGATGTAATGATCGTAGAACCGCCCGGTGTGCCTACACTCATCCATAATTTACCGTCTTTTTCTACCAGTGTTGGCGTCATAGAACTCAGCATGCGTTTCTGTGGAGCTATACTATTAGCTTCGGCTCCTATAAGACCAAACATATTAGGTTCGCCCGGTTTTACACTAAAATCATCCATCTCATTATTCAAAAAGAAACCCAACTCGTCTGCATATAATTTTGAACCATAAGCACCATTTAATGTTGTGGTCACAGCCAGCGAATTGCCAAATTGATCTACAATAGAATAATGCGTAGTTTCCATACTTTCATAACCACTAATCATACCGTGCGCTACAGAATCTGAGGGCGTTGCTCTGTCAAAACTAAAATTAGCCATTCTGCGTTTTGCATATTCATCACTAGTTAAACTGTCTACAGGGATATCTACAAAATCAGGATCGCCTAAAAAGAAACTGCGATCTGCATAAGCGCGACGTTCTGCTTCTGTAATTAGCTGTATTGTTTTTTGTGAGTTATGACCCAAGGCAGTCAGATCATAAGGCTCTATCATTTTCATAATTTCAGCCAGGCAAATCCCACCGCTTGATGGTGGCGACATGCTAATTATGCGTAAGTTTTTATAGGTAAAGATGATTGGTTGTCGCCATACGGCTTCATATGATTTTAGATCCTCAAGTGTCATAATTCCGCCATGAGCGGTAACAAAATCGACCAGCTTTTGACCGATTTCTCCACCGTAGAAGTCGGTTTTTCCATTTTTTGCGATCTGCTCCAGCGTGTTTGCCAGCACGGGATTTTTAATGGTGTCGTTTGCACGAAAGTCACCAGAGTACAAAATATCCTTTCCGTTTACTTTGTCAAAGAGTTCTTTATACTCTTTGAATCTGTTTTTTTGATTTTCAGTCACCACATAACCTTTTCGCGCAAGCGCAATTACCGGTTGTAAAATGCTGTCAATAGGCATAGAACCAAGTTTCTCATGAGCGGCAAAAATCCCTGCGATCGTTCCGGGTATTCCCACTGCGAGCGCACCTTCACGACTCAGGCTATCAACAGGATTGCCAGCCTCGTCAAGATACATTGTTTCTGTCGCGGCCATGGGCGCTTTCTCTCTGTAATCAAGCGCTCCGGTGTCACCATTTGCCAGCCGGTAAACCATAAAACCACCACCGCCCAGATTGCCGGCAAAAGGATAAGTGACAGCAAGTGCCATTTCTGTAGCGACCATCGCGTCAAAAGCATTTCCTCCTTTTTTTAAGATATCGGTTCCTATTTGTGAGGCTTCTTCACGTGCAGAAACTACCATGGCATGTTCTGTAATAAGACCATGCTGCGGGGCTTTAGGTTTAGACTCCTGCTTGCAGGATGCCAGAGTGAATAGAAAAAATAAAAAGTAGAGGGTTTTGTAGGAGTAGAGTTTATTCATATAAATGTTTAGGCTAGGATAAGTGTCTGTAGCGTTGATTTACAACTAAGATAGCAAAAGAAACTGGCGGAGGAAAATCTGCATGATTTTAAGCAAAGTGACGTAAATAAATTAAGCCTGTTAAACTTCACTTTTATAAGTCTTTTTTCAACTTTTTTGGGTGCTGCCGAGTATCAAAAACTGTCACTATCTTAATCTGCTTTTCATCAAAACGATAATATAAAGTCGTCTGTTTGGTTATGACGCATTTATGTAAACCCTTTTACTTTACAGACTCTGGAAAGCTTTCAGGATGTTTCTGAATGAGTTTAATATTTTTGTCAAGCTTATTCACAAAATTCGATTTCACTGTTAAAGACCAATTCTCTGTAAGGTAATCGAATAGATTATTTAGTTTTTTTTCTGCATTTTTTGAGACAACAACTCTTCTGCTCATCTATGTTTGGCAATAAAAGTATCGTAATCTGTCGTTTCGCCATTTTCAAGTTCCAATGACGCAAGTTTTATTTCAGCTTGCTGATCTGGGGAAAGTTCGTCCCAAAAATCTTTTGTTTCTTCTTTTTGGAAGATCCGCTTTATAGACTGAATGATTTCAGGATTGTTAGTGCTCAACAGCATTTTAGCTAGTTCTATTTTTTCAGCCTGAATATTCATTATTATACCTTTATTCAAAATTAGTAAATATCAGTTAGGATTATCGCTTATACCGCATTTTTTTACTACCGTATAAAAGACAATTTTTTAGGGAATCTCGAGGTTTATTTCCTCAAGTCTGTTTTTACAAAAATCGGTTAGTTCTGCGAAGAAATCGGTAAATTCGTGCTCAAAATCGGCGTAATTGGCAACCAGATCGTTAACCGCTTTGTCCATACCGCTACGGTTTTTTGTACGTATGTTCATGTTGTGTAAGACCGTGGCGATACCATCAATTTCGGCATAGCTTAAGAGCCAGTTCTGCTCGATCATGTAAGGTATCATTTGCTGAATACGAGGTGTGAGTATTTCAAAATTATCATGTAGCATGGCGTAAAAATCGTCTACATAATCTGCCAGCGGTTGCGGGTGATAGCGCTGCCAGTTTTTAGCCAGAAAATGATCGTATAATATATCTACAATGACGCCGCTATAATGACTGTAGTTCTTGTGCAGGCGTTTTGTGCTTTTGCGCACAACAGGATGAGCATCTGTAAAACTGTCTATAGCACGGTGCAGGATGATCCCTTTTTGAATATCCATAGGGTAGTGAAGATATTTTGACCCTTTTATGCCATCTGCCATAAAGTTGCCTATAGTAATAAAATCGTTGTCACCAGAAAGATAGATGTGGGCCAGATAATTCACGTAACCAATTTACAAATTCTAAAGTAAGGAAAGTATTTTGATGTAGTATATTTGCGGCACTCCAAATACTAGTATAATAAAAACATCTTAACCATGACTTTAATAAAATCAATTTCAGGAATACGCGGTACGATAGGCGGCAGGACGGCAGATAATCTTACTCCTTTAGATGCGGTGAAATTTGCAGCAGCATACGGTGTGTTTATCAAGCAGCAACGTGACAAAGAGAATTACCGCGTTGTGGTAGGACGAGATGCTCGCATTTCTGGAAGTATGATACAACAACTGGTCATGAATACACTTATAGGTCTGGGTATAGATGTTATAGATCTAGACCTTTCTACTACGCCTACTGTTGAGATCGCTGTACCAATGGAACATGCCGATGGTGGTATAATTCTTACCGCTTCTCATAACCCAAAACAGTGGAATGCCCTAAAACTGCTTAATAAAGATGGCGAATTCTTAAATGCTGAAGAAGGAAAGAAAATTCTTGAAATAGCAGCAAGTGAAGATTTTGTATTTGCAGAAGTTGACTATCTGGGCGAGATTCACAAGAACGATGCTTATTTTGATATTCATATTGATGAAGTGCTTGATCTGGAACTTGTAGATGTAGAAGCAATTAAGGCAGCCAATTTTAAGATCGTGGTAGATGGCGTAAATAGTAGTGGGGGAGTGGTAATACCTATGTTGCTTGACAGACTTGGTGTGCATACGGTTAAATTATATTGTGAACCCACAGGCGATTTCCCGCATAATCCTGAGCCGTTAAAAGAGCATCTGGGTGATATTTGTAAATTGGTTGTAAAAGAAAAAGCAGATCTGGGCATCGTGGTAGATCCTGATGTAGACCGTCTGGCTTTTATTACAGATAAGGGTGAAATGTTTGGAGAAGAATACACTCTTGTTGCCTGTGCAGATTACGTCTTAAGTGAGACACCGGGTAATACCGTTTCTAATCTTTCTTCATCAAGAGCTTTACGTGATGTTACTTTAAAGCATGGCGGTAAATATTTTGCAAGCGCTGTGGGCGAAGTCAACGTTGTGGCAAAGATGAAAGAAAAGAACGTAGTGATAGGTGGTGAGGGCAATGGCGGTATTATTTACCCTGAGTCGCACTACGGTCGTGACAGCCTTGTGGGAGTCGCTCTTTTTCTAACGCACCTGGCAAAACAAAAGATTTCAGTTACGCAACTTAGAGCATCTTACCCTTCTTATTTTATGAGCAAGAAGAAGATCGAACTTACACCTGAACTTGATGTTGATCAAATTCTGGAAACTGTGGCTAAAAAATATAGCAACGAAGAAGTGAGTACTGTAGATGGTGTAAAAATTGATTTTGAACACCATTGGATTCATCTTAGAAAATCAAATACAGAACCTATAATACGTATTTATACAGAAGCACCTACGCAGGAAGAAGCAGATACTGTGGCAGATAATATGATTAAAGAAATTAATGTATTGGCTTCCGCTTAAAGCGAAAAAAACCACTTTTAACTTAAGGTTTAATGGCTTAGGGCGATACTAATCACAAATATGTTTAAAACGCTTGTGCGTCCAGAGGTAATACTCGGGCGCACTTTTTATTTGTTCTTCCAGGTTTTTTACAAAAGCATCTGTAATTCCGTAATCCGGGATTGAGCGAGGATCATCTGTAAGTACTTTAAAAGTAGCTTCATAAAATCCGCGCTTTTTTTTGCGCACATCTAAGTGTAGAACCGGAACATCCAGCTTTTTAGAAAGTCGCTCTACACCGGTAAAAAACGGGACTTTATGCCCAAAAAACGGCGTAACATGGTGTATGTTGACAGCCTTAGGAGACTGGTCTGCTATAAAGGCATATGTAGAAAGTACATTTTCATGAATGTGTTTTGTAATCTGTATAACAGATTCTTTATTCGTTAAAAGCTTAGAATTAAAACGACCTCGTATATCCCGCACCAACTTATCAAAATACGGGTTCTTTATTTTTTTGTAAATACCATAACCCGTGTAATGAAACTGAAATTGCAAAGACGACAGCCATTCATAACTAGCATAATGACCCATGATTAAAAAAAGACTGCGGTTCTCTTCTTCAAATTTATTCATGATCTCGAGATTTGTAAAAACAAATCTGCGCTTAAGTTCTTCTTTAGAGATAGAAATAGATTTGATCATCTCCAGAAACATATCGCACATGTGGCTGTAAAACCGCTTTTCTATACGATGTTTTTCAGCTTTAGAAAGCTCTGGGAAAGCAAGGTCGAGATTGTATCGCACCGTTTTTTTTCTATAACCAACTATGCGGTAAACAATAAAACACACCACATCTGATACTTTATAAAAAAGCCAGAAAGGAAGTTTAGAAATTAACCAGAGAATGGGATAAACAAGCCAGAATATAAGCCACTGCATCAACTGAGTATTTTGGGTAAATATAGGTATATTTGAGGCCAAACTTTAGCTTTTATGGGCAATTTAGACCTGGTCACCATCATCATTATCGCAGCAAACGTATTGTTCTCAATGAAAGGATTTAACGACTATTCCTTTTTTGAGAAATACAAGTTTAATACTGGCGCAGTAAGAAGAGGGGAGCAGATACGTGTTATTAGTTCAGGATTTTTACATGTAAGCACTTCGCATTTGCTATTTAACATGCTTACGCTCTATTTTTTCTCATCTATCGTAGTGGGTTATTTAGGCAGTTTGAGTTTTGTGATAATCTATCTGGGTAGTTTGATTTTGGGTAATTTATTGTCTTACTACTTTCATAAGGATGAGTATCATTATACCGCCGTAGGAGCGAGTGGTGCAGTTTCCGGGATCTTGTATTCTGCTATTTTACTTGAGCCGGGTATGAGTCTTTATATGTTCTTCATTCCCGTGCCTATACCTGCATATATTTTTGGTATAGGTTACTTATTATATTCCATTTACGGTATGCGTTCACGCAATGACAATATAGGTCATGATGCACATTTTGGCGGGGCTGTGGGCGGTTATGTCATCACGCTTGCAATGGCACCGGTTCTTTTTCAGACAAATCTGCTCATGGTAGGTTTATTGGCAATACCCATTATCGTTTTATTCATTTTGAGTAAAACCGGAAAAATTTAATCTACTCATTTTTTTCGAAGTAACTCCGAATCTAAGAGCTGCAATAAAAATAGTAGAGATTTATTTCGCTTAAAGCGAAATCATTACCATTAGCAGACACCCAGCTCCACAGTTTCAAAATTTATTTGGCATAAGAATTGTCTTACACATTGTCTAATATTAAAATTCACATTATGAAAAAGGTTTTTATTGCAGTTATTATGGTTCTGGGCATGCATGCTTTTGCGCAGCAGCAGATGCAACCCGTTGTAAGCGTACAGGGAGAAGGTAAAGTTACGGTCGTGCCAGACGAGGTAACTGTAAGAGTGCGTGTAGAAACTACAGGTAAAGAGGCGGCAAAAGTTAAGGATGAAAACGATAAATCTGTTGATGCCGTTCTAAAGTTCATCAGGAAGATGGATATCGCTCAAAATAATGTAAAAACCGAATATGTAAATCTGAATAAGAATTACGATTACCAAACCAAAACTTATAATTATCAGGCAAATCAGTCAATTTCTATTAAAATTGAAGACCTGAAAAATTATGAAAAGATCATGGAAGGTCTTATAGAATCTGGTATCAACAATATTGACGGAGTAGAATTTTCTTCTTCAAACATTGAAGAGTACCGTTCTAAAGCCAGAAAACTGGCAATAACCAATGCAAAAATGAAAGCTGAAGAGTACACCGCTGTTTTGGGTCAGTCTATAGGTAATGCGATTAGTATTGCAGAAAGTGGCAGTGCGATGCCTCTACCACAGCCTCAATACAAAATGATGGCGATGAGTGAAAGGGCAGACGCTTCTCAGGAAACTATCGCTCCCGGTGAGATCACGATTTCTGCTAAAATAAACGTGGTTTTTGAGCTAAAATAACCGATTTTACTCGCTCCAGAGCCATTTTTATTTCGATATATTAAACCTCACAGGAGATCCTGCGAGGTTTTTTTGTTTAACTAAAGATCTCTTTTGTAAGTTCTGCGGCGTTTGTGCAGGGAGTGCTCGTAGTTCTTCCACAGCTGTTGTATAGCTTTGTTTTCTTCTAATTCTGGGTTTGTTTCTACGTCAGTAATTCCGTTCTTATTAAACAGTTCCTGCATCTGGTGAAAGATAACAGCCGTTACACCTTTACCCTGATATTCAGGATCTATACCAATTAGATAAAAAGCTGCTGTGTTGTTCTTTTTACGTGCGCGCAGCAAGTGGAAAATCCCAAAAGGGAACAGTTTACCGTTTGCCTTTTTAAGCGCTTTACTAAAAGATGGCATTGTTATGGCAAAAGCGATCAATTTGCCATCACTATCTGCAATACATTTAATATAGTGCGGGTTAATGTACTTGATGTACTTTTCTTTATAATGATCTATCTGGTACTGCTGTATAGGCACAAATGTACTCAGTGTATTATAGGTTTTATTAAGCAGCCCAAACATATCATCTACATAGGGCATGATCTCTTTGCTCTTAGTAAAGTGAATTACATTAAGCTTGTATCTTTCTACAACGATACGGGCAAATTTTGCTACTTTCTCAGGCGATTCTTTGGGTATCTTGATCTTAAATTCTACCCATTCTGCAGCTTTATCAAAACCTAATTCTTCAAAGTGATCTTTGTAATACGGGAAATTATACCACGTGATCATGGTGTTGAGGTAATCAAAACCTTCAATTAAAATCCCTGCTTTTTCCATATTAGAAAAACCTACAGGACCTTCTATCCATTCCAGTTGGTGGTTGCGACCTATTTCTTCAACTTTCGCGATAAGCGCTTTTGTAACTTCTACATCGTCTATTACATCAAACCAGCCAAAACGCATTTTAGGCTTGTTCTGGTCTTTTATCTCAAGTTGATTAACGATTGCGGCGATACGCCCTACAGGCTTCCCCTTACGATATGCCATAAAATACCAGGCGCTGGCATTCTTAAAAACAGGATTCTTATCTGCATCCATGCTTTCTAGTTCGTCATTGATTAAAGACGGCACCCAGTTCTTTTCATTCTTATATAGTGAAAAAGGAAACTTTACAAAATCTGTAAGTTCCTGCTTCGTTTTCAATTCTTTAATCGTAATCATAAACCTATAACACTTGCTTTTACTCCCTTACTCAGGGTTTATTTTACCGGGTTTGCCCCGAAATTTTTAAAATTATTTAATGCCATTTTCATCTGGTAAGATCTCATCATGGTTATGCATATCTATGCGATAAGAGAGACCAAAGCCTGCCTGAAATCTCGATGGCGTATCTTTAAAATTTACCAATGCATTTAAATCTACCTGCAAATTTTTTGTAAGTAAATATGCGCCACCAAATCTAAAGATATCATCTGAATATAAATCGCTCTTAAGTATTTGAAATTCTACAAAAGCTGCTATTCTGGGATTAAATGAATGTGTCATTGTAGTTATCCAGCCATATGTAGGATAATCTGTCCCAATCTGGTCACCTATAAAATTGTTTACCCATACAAAAGGTCCCCAGTTGTTTTGTGTTATAGCCGCCACTCGCGGACTAAAACCTTCTTGTGAAGCAGGTACAAAAGGATTGTCTTTATAAATATATGAGGCGCCCGCATAAACCGAAACCGCGGGGATTAATGTTTTCCATTTAAAACCGTGGTTAGCGCGATAGCTATACAGATTTATTTCTTCTTTGGCATTCTTGTAGGGGTCGTAAATAAGATATTTTACACCAGCATTTAATCTGGGGAAACCGCTGCGGTGATAATCATCTACATTTCCCGCAGTAGGATGAATGTCTGCAGAAAGATAAGTACCATCTACATTAATTTCTAACTGCTCGATTAAAAAACCATAACGCAGGGCAAAATCTGTCCCCCAGTTTTTAGTTTCTGTATATAAAAGATCATGAGACTCATTACCTAAAAAAAGACCGGCTTCTGCCTGAATGACACCTGTGCCTACTGAAAAAGCTCCTTGTGATTGTCCTGGTCTGTTTGAGTTAATCGTCTCTGTATATTGTGCATTAGCGGTATAAAAGCCAGCAAACAGAACAATAAATAGGGGCAAAATGTGGTTACGGTACATATATTGTATAGTTAACACGTATAAGAATTATATTCAGTATAAGGCAATGCGACAAACATACTGTAAAAAAAAAACATAGCCTAACTGAAGTTAGTTGTTAAGCTGCCAACGGCGCAGTGCTTTAATTTATTGCTTTTTTAATGCTGTAAGCAGGCATATTGGTTAATTTTGTGCTATAAATACCCTAATCATGGAATTTTTAAGAACCATATTAATAATCCTTCTCGTCATATTTGGAATACGCATTATCTTTAGATTTGCTGCGCCTTATGTTATGAGGTTTCTGGCAAAAAAGGCGGGAGAGCGTTTTCAAAAAATGGCTCAGGATTTTTCAACTAATACGAGAACCCAAACCGAACCTGAAGGACAAACTACAATTCACAAGGTCCCTAACAGGCACGAGCAGTCAAATAAAAAGGTAGGTGAATATATCGATTACGAAGAAATTGACTAATTTTCGCCTTCAGTTTTAGATACTAAGTATGACTTTTTCGTTTAAAAAATTATTGCCGCATTTAATGGCGGTGGTAGCTTTTATTATTATTTCCCTGGCATACTTTAGCCCGGTTCTTCAAGGTAAAGAGATGTATCAAAGTGATATCGCGCAATATCGCGGTATGTCTAAAGAGCAACAGGATTATAGAGACAGAACCGGTGAAGAACCTTACTGGACAGATGCTGCTTTTGGCGGAATGCCAACATATCAATTAGGTGCAAAATATCCCCACAACTGGATCAAAAAGCTCGATTTAACCATACGTTTTCTGCCACGCCCGGCAGATTATCTCTTTTTATACTTTATTGGCTTTTACATATTACTAATATCACTAAAGTTAGACTGGCGCTATGCGGGCCTGGGAGCTTTGGCTTTTGGCTTTTCTACATATCTCATTGTGATACTGGGAGTGGGGCATAACGCTAAAGCACATGCGATTGCTTATATGCCGCTTGTTTTAAGTGGAATTATTCTCACATTTAGGCGTAAATACATTCTGGGTTTCATAATTACGGCAGTTGCTATGGCTCTCGAGATAGTGGCAAACCACGTACAGATGACCTATTACTTAATGCTGCTGGTTCTGGTATTGGGTATTGTTTATTTCATTTTCGCTTTTAAGCGAAAGGAACTCGTGCCATATTTCAAAAGTATAGGTATACTCGTTGTTGCAGTAATACTCGCTGTAGGTACAAACGCAGCTAGCCTTATGGCAACTAATGAATACGGCAGCTTTAGTACGCGTGGTAAAAGTGAACTCACGATCAATCCTGACGGAACTCCTAAAGTACGCGAAGCAGGCCTGGAGAAAGCATATATAAACCAATACAGTTATGGAATAACTGAAACCTTAGACCTTTTTGTTGCCGGGCTTTTTGGCGGTTCTAATTCTGAACCATATAATAAAGACAGTGCTTTTGCCCAATTCTTAAGACAGCAACAGGTGCCACCGGCGCAGATAGAGCAAATTTTCGGACAGTTTCCGTTATATTATTGGGGTAATCAACCCGGAGTTTCAGGGCCGGCTTATATTGGGGCTGTAGTTATATTTTTATTCGTTCTGGCTCTTTTTCTTGTAAAAGGACGTTTAAAATGGTGGCTTGTCGCGGGTACAGTTTTATCATTATTATTAAGCTATGGCAGTAATCTGGAATGGTTTACAGATTTGTGGATAGATTACTTTCCCCTTTACAATAAATTTAGAGCTGTTACTTCTATACAGGTGATTGCAGAACTTTGTATTCCTGCTTTGGGAATAGCCGGGTTGGTTAAAATGCTTCAGTCTGATCAACCTGCGACAGAAAAATTTAATGCGTTAAAATGGACTACAATTATCACTGGCGGTTTAGCTTTAATCTTGCTTCTTTTTAAAGGTGCTTTGTTTCAATTTACCGGGTCTAATGATGCATATTTTGTGCAAAATTTTGGGCTTGATTTCATAAATGCGGTAAAAGAAGACCGTGAAGCGCTTTATGTAAAAGACACAATTAAAACGCTTGTGCTTGTTGTAATCGCTGCCGGTAGTTTGTGGTTTTTTACGAAAAAGAAAATTTCAGAAACTCAGGTTATTTTAGTTCTTGCTGTTCTAATTGTTTTTGATCTGGTACAGGTTGACCGCAGATACGTGAATACAGATAATTTTGTAGCTGCGCGTATGGTAGAGCAACCTTTTCAGGCAACACCTGCAGATCAGGAAATTTTAAAAGACACAACCCGATACCGTGTTTTTGAAGAAAGCATTGGCCTTAATGGCGCGCGTACCAGTTATTTTCATAATTCTATAGGCGGTTATCATGGTGCAAAACCTGCACGTTTACAGGATGTAGCAGATTTTTATATCTATCAGGGAAAGATAGAACCGCTTAATTTGCTCAATGTAAAATATGTGATCAAGCAAAATAAAGATGGCGAATTTGTACAGCGCAATCCTTACGCAAATGGCAATGCGTGGTTTGTACAAAACGTAAAAGTGGTTCCTAATGCAGATACAGAGTTATTAAGTCTTGATAGTCTAAATACAAAGCAAACGGCGATCGTTCATCAGGAATTTAAAGGTGATCTGCCATCTACTATTTTCCCGGCAGATAGTACTTCAAGCATTAAATTGATAAGTCATCAACCTAATCATTTAGAGTATAAATCGGTTGCAAATAGCCAAAAACTGGCTGTTTTTAGCGAGGTTTATTATCCTGATGGCTGGAATGCATATATAGATGGAAAACCTGCTACTTACTTTAGAGCAGATTATTTGCTACGCGCCATGGTAGTCCCGCAAGGAGAGCATGCGATCACATTTAAGTTTGAGCCGCAGATCGTAAAGACCGGAAGCAAAATAAGCCTGGCCAGCAATATTATTCTGGTACTCGTTATTCTTGGCGGACTTTTCTTTGCATATCGTTCAAAACAGGATGAAGAGGCAACAACAAACGGGTAATATCACCTATGAAAAAAGTTTTGATCATTTGCTATTACTGGCCGCCTGCGGGTGGGCCGGGTGTACAGCGCTGGTTAAAATTTGTAAAATATCTGCGTGATTTTAATATTGAGCCGGTAGTTTACGTTCCTCAAAATCCGCATTATCCTATTATAGACAAAAGTCTGGAGCAGGAAATACCTGAGGGAATTACCATAATTAAAAGACCCATTAAAGAACCCTATGGCCTTGCTGGTTTGTTCTCAAAAAAAGATACAGATACAATTAGCTCAGGGATAATTTCTGATGAAAAAAAACAGTCTTTTATTCAGAAAATTCTACTTTTTATACGCGGTAATCTCTTTGTGCCAGATGCGCGTAAATTTTGGGTACGACCATCGGTTCGGTTTTTAGAAAATTACTTAAAAGAGAATCCTGTAGATGCAATCATAACCACGGGGCCGCCACATAGCTTGCATTTAATTGGTCTTTCGCTTAAAGCTAAATTAAATACAAAATGGATCGCAGATTTCCGTGATCCCTGGACGACCATTCACTATCATAACAAGTTGAGGTTGATTGAAAGTTCAAGCAAAAAGCATAAGAAAATGGAGCAAGAGGTTCTCGATGGCGCCGATCATATTCTGGTTACCAGCCCGGGAACTCAAAACGAATTTGAAACATTAACCCAAACGCCAATTAGTTGTATTACAAATGGTTTTGATATTGACCTTGATTTTCAGGTTGAGGTTGATGATTCATTTAGCTTAGCGCATATAGGTTCTTTGTTAGCAGAACGCAATCCTCAATTTTTATGGGAGGTTTTGCAAGAAATGAAAGCTGAAATTGATGGTTTCGGCGCTAACCTGAAATTAAAATTTGCAGGCAAAGTAAGCACCAGTGTCTTGGAAAGTATTAAAGCTCATGGCCTGGAAGAAAATGTTGAATTGTTAGGCTACGTCACACATGATGAGGCCATACAGCTGCAGCGCAAAAGCCAGATCTTACTTTTAATTGAAAGCAATGCTAAAGATGTAAAAGCGATTATCCCGGGTAAGGTTTTTGAATATCTGGCTGCGCGCAGACCTATTGTAGGTATTGGTCCTCAAAATGCCAATTTTTTCAGTATTATAGCAACTACCCAAAGCGGAAAGTGTTTTGATTATAGCCAAAAATCGATGCTAAAAAGCCATTTTTTGCATGAATATAACCGATTTTTAGCCAGCGATCTTGCAGTAAAATCCACTGGTATTGATCAATATTCAAGAAAAAACCTAACTGAAAAACTAGCTCAGCTTATCTCTAAAGTAACCGCTTCTAATGTTTAAAAATATGGGAGTTGTTGCGCAACAGAGTTTTAAAAATCTTCTTACAACATATCTGGGTTTTGGTATAGGTGCGATCAATACGCTTGTTCTTTACGTAAATTTTTTTAGTAAAGAATACTATGGTCTTGTGGGTTTTATGTTGAGCGCGGCGACTATCGCAATGCCTATTATGGCTTTTGGCGTTCACAATACTTTGGTTAAATTTTACTCAGGTTATAAGGGCAGAGAGCAGGACGAGTTTCTCACGCTTATGATGTTTATGCCGCTCGCGGTTATTATTCCCGGCGGGTTATTGAGTGTATTTCTCTATGATCACCTTCTTGATTTTCTGGCTTCAGAGAATGATATTGTACGACCGTATGCATTTTTGATCTTTATTATTGCTTTTGCAATGGCGTATTTTGAGATTTTTTATGCGTGGTCTAAGGTTCAGCTAAAAAGTGTTTTGGGGAATTTTATGAATGAAGTATTTCACCGGTTAGGTGTCATGGTTTTACTTATTTTGTTCTCTTTTAAACTATTGGACACTGCGCAGTTTATTTTCGCTTTAGGCGGAATTTACCTGTTGCGGATGCTTATTATGATGGTCTACGCTTTTAAACTTCGTAAACCTGTTTTTGTATTTGGTTTGCCCAAAAAAGTAATACCAATCATTAAATATAGTGCACTTATAATTGTTGCAGGTTCTATTGCGGTGATGATTCTTGAGATCGATATGTTTATGATAGGGAAGATGGTGCCTATTGAGAATGTGGCGTATTATTCGGTAGCGATATATATTGCTGCGGTGATTGCTGTTCCCGCACGTGCGATGCACCAGATCACATACCCGCTCACGGCAGAATATCTTAATCTGCGCAAGTTTGATGAATTGAGGAAACTTTATAAAAAGAGTTCGTTAACGCTTTTTATTATCGCCGGACTCATATTTATTCTCATTATTTGCAATATAAAACAGTTGTACTTGCTTATTGATCCCGCCTACAGCACAGGTTTAGAAGTCGTTATTTTGATCTCGATGGCAAAATTGCTAGACAATTTGATGGGCAATAATAATGCGATTTTATACAATAGCGATTATTACAGGCTGGTTCTAATATTGGGAGTTGTACTTGTGGTTATCGCAATTGTGCTCAACACAATCTTTATCCCATTACTGGGAATTAACGGTGCCGCAATTGCTACTTTTATAGCTTCGGTAGGATATTGTCTGGCTAAAATTGTAGTTGTAAAATCTAAATTTAAAATGCAGCCTTTCACAAAAAAATCGGCTGTTGTAGGGCTGATTTTGGCCCTTTTCTTGGCGATTTTTTATTTCTGGGAAATGCCTTTTAGTCCACTTTTTGCAATAGCGGCAAAATCTGTATTAATAGGACTTCTTTATATTCTGATTGTTTATAAAATCAATATTTCTGAAGAGATCAACAGTACAATTGATCAGGTTCTGAAAATAAGAAAATCCCGCTCGAATTAAATCGTGACGGGATTTCCCAACTAACCAACCAAAAAAATCATCTTAAATATTGTTACCTCTAGAACCTCTGGAACCATTGCTATTTCCAGATCGCTGAGTTCTGTTGTTGCTTTGAGTTGCTCTGCTGCTTCTTGCAGGGCTACTGCTTTTTCTCGCGCTGGGGGTTACAGTTCTTTGGCTACTTCTGTTAGTCGCAGGAGCAACAGTTCTTTGTGTTCTTGTTGCACTTGCTCTATTTGTATTAGGTGAGCTTGTGCGCGTGGCTCTTTGTGTTTGAGTGCGTTGTTGCGTAGCGGTCGCTGCTCTGTTTGTTCTATCACTGCTTCTGCTTACAGTAGAGCGATTTGTGCTAGTGTTTGCTCTTGATGTACTACTTCTGGTTACAGTTGCAGATCTTCTTGAAGCCGCTGCTGCATCTTGATTTACAGTTCTTTGAGCATTATTGCGCGTAGTTTCATATTGTCTTCTGCTTGTAGCACTATTAGGTTGTGACCTTGTAGTTCTAGCTGTAGTAGCAGCGTTTTCTCTTCTGCTTATACCACCCTCATTGTTATTTGAACGTGCCAACGTATTAGATTGTTGTCTGCGAGCGTTACTTCTCGCTGTATCATAATCACCTCGTCTTATATCGTTATGTGCTACTCTTCCGTCTGGTTTATTGAATTGACGATAAGCATTTGCATAACCATTTTTATAGCCTAATTGATAATGATTTCTATGATATACATAACTATATCTCACAGGTCTGTAAAATCTTCTGTATGGAGTTGTATATACAAGACATCTGTCAAAATATGGTCTGTAGAAATAATCGTGATAAGGTCTGTAGGTGTAATATCTGTTATAGGGATTTATATATCCTGAAACATGTGAAAAAATTCCGCCATTATAATAAATATTTAGTCCGCCCACGCTTACTATACGATTACTGTTATAGTTGATGTAAACATCTCCTGCTTGTATAATGCGCCCCCAGTTATCATAATAAATAGGCACATCTTCTATTTGAATAACAGCCCCATATTCATCATACTGCACATATGGGTCATAATCATAACCTGAGTTAAAACTAATATTTACGGGACCGGTATTTACATTTACGTTTACCCCGCTTACCACCTGAGGCAAAAGAAAATCAAATTCACCATCTGGATATACAGAAAACTCGATACCACGTTCTATAAAAATATATTTTGTACCGTCATAGCGGTAAGGTCTGTTTGTTAATCCATCCATTTCTGAAGCTTCCATGGGGGCTATGCCAGTAACTAAGGCAAGAAATAAGTAAATAAGATTTTTCATGATTTTGGATTTTAAATTTGTACTCATTTAGATTTTCTTGATGGGTACGTTATGTTTAAATCAATGAGTATGCCAAAGTAAAAAAAGCTTCCTTTTTCTGTATTAAGTATAGAACATCCAGCTGATAATTAATGATTTACTCGAGTGATTGTAACAAATCTTAAAAATCGGTGTCAAATAGGTAATTATCAATCATAATCAATCAAAAAATGGTATTACGAGAAGACAGATCTTTATTAGCAGTAGCTCATATAAGCCAGTTGCTCGATCTTATTACAGTTATAGGTGGCTTTATAGTTCCTCTTTTGCTGTGGTTAACACAAAGAGACAAGGTTTATGCAATGGACGTTCATGGCAAAGCGATTCTTAATTTTCAGCTAAGTATGTTTGTATACAGTATAATTTGTATACCGCTGATCTTACTTTTTGGTTTAGGAATAATAGGTTTTATCATAATAGGTATTGCAGCTGTAGTTTTTCCTGTGATAAATGCGATCAAAGCGTCTAATGGAGAAGAACCTCATTATCCTTTAAATATTAGATTTATAAAATAGAAAGGTTAGAATTTAGTTTATAATAAGAAACCCACGCTTTTGAGGCGTGGGTTTTTTCATTTATTAAGAAAAGTTTCTGTTAGCGATCGCTCACTGTAAAGTCAGGATAAGCACTCATACCATGCTCATGACCGTCAAGACCTTCTATCTCTTCTTTTTCGGTTACTCTAAGACCAATGGTTTTCTTAAGAATAAATAATATAATGAAAGAAGTAGCAGCAGACCATGCGCCTATTGCAACAACTCCGGTTGCCTGCACACCTAATTGTGCAAAACCACCACCGTTTATAAGTCCACCATCTATAGCAAATATCCCTACCAGTAATGTACCTAGAGCACCACATACACCATGTACAGATACAGCACCTACAGGATCATCTACTTTTAATTTTTTGTCTATAAATTCTATTGATAAAACTACAACAAGGCCACATATAGCACCAATGATTGCAGCAGAAGCAGGGCTTACAGCAGCACAACCGGCAGTAATACCAACTAATCCTGCAAGAGTACCATTAAGAGTCATAGAAAGATCTGGTTTACCATATCTTATCCATGTCGTAAACAAGGCAACTAATGCGCCTGCAGCAGCAGCAAGGTTAGTGGTAATAACGATCATGGCAACGTGATTAGCGCTATCTCCTGAGATGGCTAATTCTGAACCGGGGTTAAAACCAAACCATCCTAACCAAAGGATAAATACGCCTAATGCACCATACATCATATTGTGACCAGGAATCGCATTGGCTTTTCCGCCAGTGTATTTTCCTATACGAGGACCCACAAGAAAAGCGGCTACAAGACCAGCCCATCCACCTACAGAGTGAACAACTGTAGAGCCGGCAAAATCAATAAAGCCTAAAGAAGTTAACCAGCCATCACCCTGCCATACCCAGTGACCCGAGATAGGATAGATGAAAACCGTCATAAGTAATGAGAAAATAAGATATGTAGAGAACTTAGTTCTTTCAGCCACAGCACCAGAAACGATCGTAGCGGCTGTTGCACAGAAAACGGTTTGAAAGAATAAATTGTGCATATCTGTTGGGTCACTATAGAAAAGTGAAGGAGTACCTATAAAGCTGCCTATATCATCTCCGTACATTATAGTGTATCCTATAACCCAGAAACCTAATGAACCGATAACAAGGTCCATTATGTTTTTCATAATTATATTTATAGTGTTTTTCGATCTGGTAAATCCAGCTTCAACTAATGTAAATCCAGCTTGCATAAAGAATACAAAGATTCCCGCAATTAGTATCCACATTAAGTCTAATACAGCGTTTGTTTCCATATTAATTATTTGTAGTATTATTTTAATTAGTTAGTTTAGTTTTAGTTGATTGTTTCACCACCCTTCTTACCGGTGCGTATGCGATAGGCTTCTTTCACGTCTGAAACGAAAATTTTACCATCACCTACCTCGCCAGTACGCCCGGCTGTAAGAATAGCATCAATTGCAGCTTGTTCAAATTCGTCATTGACTACTATTGAAAGATATCTGCGTTGTATATCACTCGTGCTATAGGATACCCCACGATAAACGCTACCTATTTTCTCGTTTCCGAGACCGGTAACATCCCAATACGAAAAGAAGTTTATTCCCTTATCATGAAGAGCTTCTTTAACCGCATTAAATTTGGATTTCCTAATAATTGCTTCTACTTTTTTCATTTTATAATTGGATTATTAAGTTTTAGAATGAATAAACAGCTGCAAGGATAAATGATCCTAAAGAACCCTGAGGTTTGAAGTCGTTATCAAGAAATGCGTCTTCGCTTGCAGAATCTAAACGTAATTCTGGAATAAGTTTTAAATCACCCACAGTTACATTTCCAGAAAGTGTAAAGGCAAAAACATTTGCATCACCTTCCATATCATAAGCACCTATTGCGCCTGCACCACCGTTAAATTCGCTAAAATATTCTGGTCTCACGCCTAAAGCGAAAGTGTCGCTAAATGCAAGTTGAGCATAAAGAGCTACACCGTAGAAACCATAATCGTCGCTGTTATCATCTATGATACCAGTAGCTGAATAATATTCGCCAGAGGCTGTTGTGTTGTAAGTTGTGTTAAGACCCAGGTAAAACGTATCTGTAAGATCAAAACCTGCTGTAAGATCTACCTGAAAAGTACTTCCGCCAGAGTATGTATCTACACTGTCACCCATAGAATCAAGCTTACCATCCTGATCGCCATAGATGAAATTTAAATAAGCGCTACCCGCATCAACAGAATATCCTAACTGAGCACCTAAAGTGTATGTCCCAAACGGATTGTAATCTGTCCAGTCTGTTGGGTTCATAACAGCAAGCATCGCACTCCATGAATCGTCTAAAGCAAAATCAGCTTTTATACCAGTGTGTGAGAAAGGCCCATAAGAAAACATGTAAGAAGTAGAATAGTTGAAGTTGTCTACAGGTGAGATTACTTCGTAACCTAAAAACGTGTTCCAGTTACCAAAGGTAAGTGTTACTTTATCGCTAACATTCCAGTATACATAAAGTTGGTTTACAATGTTTGCGCTGCCTATAGAGTTAAAAACGGCATCATTACCACGAGGGCCAAAAACAAGATCTGCAACAGCTCCTACTTTTTCACCTTCATAATTTAAAACAACATTAGCCATACCTAAAGCAAAGCCAGGGTCATTTGCAAATGATGAGCCAGGTGCCGGAGCATAATATCCCTTATCTGAATAATCTCTGTTAAATGAATTAATATTTGCTCGATAATAGGCATCTACAGAACCCGAAATGCTAAAAGATTTTGCCGGCGTTTCCTCCTCCTGAGCAAATGAGAACAATGCGCTGAACATTGCCATTGTAAAAATGATTTTTTTCATGTCAATAATCGGTTAATTGGTGAATAGCTAATCTAAGATTTATTTCACCACCCCCTAAACAAAATGGGGGTATAAGCTATATTTTTATTATTTATTCATATAAACCCCCTAAAAATTTAAGGGTATCTATTCGAAATCGATATATAAATAGATTAATTGACAAATATGTTATAAAAAATGTCCTGTTTTAACTAAAAATTCTCTTAAAAAGGGGTAAAAACGTACCGAAAACGTCAAATATTAACTAGATGTTAAGAATAAGTAAAATTTAAAAAATCCCGAATACGGGCAAAAAGTCCCAAAAACCGATTGAAAAAATGCAACAACTTCTAAGTTCTATTGATTTATTTTTAGTGGAAGGTTTCTTTTTTGCTAAAAATGGAATAATGAAAATCATTTAACCTAAAATTATCCTTATATTATTTTATTGAATAGTTTTATGTTTCCATTAAATTAAAGTGGCCAAATTATGAAAGCGAAACAGGGGTTATATTCACCAGAGTTTGAACACGAAAATTGCGGGGCAGGATTCATTTGCAGCTTAAAGGGAAAGAAGTCAAATGACATCATTCACAAGGCTCTTGAGATTCTTGAAAAATTAGAACATCGCGGGGCAGTAAGTAGTGATGGTAAGACAGGTGATGGTGCGGGTATATTAATAGATATCCCTCATGAGTTTTTTGTAGCTCAATGTGAGTTTGATCTGCCTGAAGAAAGGCAGTACGCAATGGGGAATGTTTTTCTTCCCAAAAAGGAAAATCAGAGAGAATATTGTAAAGAAGTTTTTGAGAAGCAAATAGAAGCCCGCGGTCTTAAATTGATCGGGTGGAGAAAAGTGCCGGTAAATTCTAGTTTTCTGGGAGATATCGCAGCAGAGGTTGAACCACATATAGAACAAATCTTTATTGGTAAGCCCGATGCAGAAATGGATGAAAGGCAATTTCAGATAAAACTTTTTACTGCGCGCAAGGTAACAGAGCATATTGTTCTAGAAAGCAAACTTTCTGAAAGAACATATTTTTACCTGCCCAGTTTATCAACTAAAACTTTGATATTTAAAGGTATTTTAATGCCGGAAGATATTAAGCTGTATTATACAGATCTTCTTGATACGCGAGTAAAAACAAGACTTGCACTTGTGCATCAGCGCTTCTCAACAAATACCTTCCCAACCTGGGATCTTGCCCAGCCTTTTAGATATATGTGTCACAATGGTGAGATAAACACGTTGAGAGGTAATATATCCAGAATGAACAGTAGAGAAGAATTGCTGCAAAGCGATCTTTTTGAGGAAGATATGAAAGCTTTGTTCCCTATAATAATCAAGGGGAAATCAGATTCTGCATCTATGGATATGGTTGTAGAATTGTTACTGATGTCTGGCAGATCCCTGCCTGAAATTATGATGATGCTTGTTCCGGAAGCATGGGAAAAGCATAAGGATATGAGCGATGGTAAAAAGGCGTTCTATGAATTTAACAGCTGTATTATGGAGCCTTGGGATGGTCCTGCTTCTATACCTTTTACAGATGGAGATTATATAGGTGCGGTTTTAGACCGAAATGGATTGCGTCCCTCACGGTATTCAGTTACAAAAACGGGTAATGTTATCATGTCTTCAGAAACTGGTGTTCTTGATCTTGAGCCGGGAAATATTGCTTTCCACGGGAGATTAGAACCAGGAAAGATGTTTCTGGTAGATATGAACGAAGGCAGAATCATCAATGATGAAGAAATAAAAGAAAATATTGTATCTAAGAATCCATACGGTCAATGGCTTTCTGAAAAACGTGTGCATTTAAGAGATATACCTTATCGCGATGGCGATGTTGTTCACGACAGTACGCATATAGATTTACGTAAGAATGTCTTTGGTTATTCAAAAGAAGACGTAAATACGATCATTCTGCCTATGGCAGGTAAAGGAAAAGAGCCTTTGGGTTCTATGGGTACAGATACTCCGCTTGCTGTACTTTCTGAGCGTCCTCAGCTGCTTTACAATTACTTTAAGCAGTTATTTGCACAGGTTACAAATCCACCGTTAGATGGCATCCGTGAGGAGCTTATAACAGATCTTAGTTTGACACTTGGTGCAGATACAAACTTAATGAAGATCACTCCAGATTATTGTAGAAAGATCCGCATTCAGAATCCGGTGATTTCTAAAGAAGATCTTGATAAAATAAAGAATTTTGACAATATAGATTTCAAAGTGACCAGCATACCTATTCTGTATGAGGCAAAACGTGGCTTAAACGGGATGGAGCAGGCTCTAGATAAAATGTTGAGATTAGCTTCAGAAGCTATAGATAAAGGCACAAAAATTCTAATTCTTTCAGACAGAGGAGTAGATGAGAAATTTGCGCCAATCCCTGCTTTGCTTGCTTGTTCATATTTAAACAGCGGTTTGTTTAAACTTGGCAAACGTTCTAAGATGAGTTTTATCATAGAATCTGCAGAACCTCGTGAAGTGCATCATTTTGCGCTGCTTTTTGGTTATGGTGCAAGTGCCATTAATCCATATATGGTTAACGAGATCATTCGTGAAGAAATAGAAGAAGGTAATCTTCCTAATATTTCATTTACAGAAGCTATTGAGAATTATAACAAAGCTGTGGGTAAAGGAGTGGTCAAGGTCATGAATAAGATAGGTATCTCGACCTTAAATTCATACCGCGGTTCTAACCTGTTTGAAGCTTTAGGTCTTAATTCTAAACTTATTAATAAGTACTTCCCCAATACACCTAGTCGTATAGAGGGAATTGGCTTGTATGAGCTAGAGCAGGAAGTAGCAAAGCGACATTACCGTACGTTTAAAAGTCAGGATATTTCCGGAAATCTTGAAATGGAAATTGGTGGTGAATATCGCTGGAGACGTAATGGAGAAAAACATATGTTTAATCCGCTTACGATCGCAAAACTTCAGGAAGCTGTTAGGCAGAATAATCCTAAAACGTATAAAGAATATGCAGACCTTGTTAATGAGCAGTCGCGTCAACTAATGACGATACGAGGTCTGTTTGAGTTTTCAAATTATGATCCTATCCCTATTGATGAAGTAGAGCCATGGACAGAGATTGTAAAAAGATTTAAAACAGGAGCAATGTCTTATGGCTCTATAAGTAAAGAAGCCCATGAGAATCTTGCAGTTGCTATGAACCGTATAGGCGGTAAAAGCAATAGTGGTGAAGGAGGAGAAGATGCAGAACGTTTCTATAAAAGTGCAAATGGTGACTGGCGTAATAGTGCTATAAAGCAGGTGGCTTCAGGTAGATTTGGTGTTACCAGTAATTACCTCACCAGTGCTGCAGAAATACAGATCAAGATGGCACAGGGTGCAAAACCCGGTGAGGGAGGCCAGTTACCTGGTGAAAAGGTCAATAAATTCATTGCAAAAACCAGAAATAGTACTCCGTATGTAGGTCTTATTTCGCCACCACCACATCACGATATTTATTCTATAGAAGATCTTGCACAGCTAATTTATGATCTTAAATCTGCTAACCGTTCTGCACGAATTAATGTGAAACTGGTTTCAGAAGTTGGAGTTGGGACAGTTGCTGCTGGGGTTGCTAAAGCGAAAGCAGATGTTGTTCTTATATCAGGTTACGATGGTGGTACAGGTGCATCGCCATTAACATCATTGCGCCACGCGGGATTACCCTGGGAACTTGGTATCGCTGAAGCTCAGCAGACTTTAGTTTTAAATAACCTGCGCAGCAGAATAAGGCTGGAGTGCGATGGTCAACTTAAAACTGGTCGGGATGTAGCTGTGGCTTGTCTTTTAGGGGCAGAAGAATTTGGTTTCGCAACTGCACCTCTTGTTGCTTCAGGTTGTATCATGATGCGTGTATGTCATTTAAATACATGCCCAGTAGGTATAGCCACTCAGAATCCGGAGTTAAGAAAGAAATTTAAAGGTCAACCGGAGCACGTTGTTAACTTCATGTATTTCATCGCAGAAGAATTGCGTGAGATAATGGCAAAACTTGGTTTTAGAACTATTGATGAAATGGTAGGTCAGGTACACAAACTTGATCGCAATAAAGCTATAGAGCATTTTAAAGCAGCAGGTGTAGATCTGTCACCTATTTTACACAAAATAGAAGCACCAGAAGGCGTGAGTGTTTATAATAACGAGGTGCAACAACACGAACTTGAAAAGTCGATAGATTTTGAAATTATCGAGCGAGCACATACTGCTTTGTTCCGTAAAGAAAAAACAGTTCTTGATCTTAATATTCACAATACAGATAGAGCTGTAGGAGCGATATTAAGTAATGAGATTAGTAAGATTTATGGGGAGCAGGGTTTACCTGATAGTACGCTAAAGGTAAACTTTAAAGGTTCTGCAGGTCAAAGCTTTGGTGCCTTTGCAACGAAAGGTCTTACACTTAAAATTGATGGTAACGCAAATGATTATGTGGGTAAAGGTCTTTCCGGAGCCAGACTAATTATAAAAATACCAGAAGAGTCAACATTCAACGCAGAAGAGAATATTATAATAGGTAATGTAGCATTATATGGCGCCACTACAGGGGAGGCTTATTTTAATGGTGTTGCCGGTGAGCGTTTCTGTGTGAGAAATAGCGGTGCTAAAGCTGTTGTAGAAGGTATTGGTGATCACGGCTGTGAGTACATGACTGGCGGTGTTGCTGTTATTCTGGGTAAAACCGGAAGAAACTTTGGCGCAGGTATGAGTGGCGGTATTGCTTATGTTTATGATGAGCACGATCAATTCATTAAGAAATGTAATGGCGAAGCCTTAAATCTTGATCCTGTAATTGAAGAAGCAGATAAGAATGAGTTACATGAATTAATCACTAACCATTACAATTATACACAAAGCCGATTGGCGCAAAAAATGCTGGAAGACTGGGATTCTTATTTACCTAAATTCATCAAGGTATTACCTGAAGAATACAGACTGGCATTGATACGATTAGAAGAAGAAGAGAAATTAACTGATTTAACTGAGTAAGATATATTTATGGGAAAGACAACGGGATTTTTAGAATATGAAAGAAAAACCGAACCATACAAACCAGTTGAGGAACGTATAAAAAAATACGAGGAATTTACCATTCCCCTTGAAGAAACAGAAATTAAGAAGCAAGGTGCTCGCTGTATGGATTGCGGGATTCCATTTTGCCATAGCGGTTGCCCTTTGGGTAATTTAATACCAGACTTTAATGATGCCGTTTATAAAGGCAAATGGGAAGAAGCATCGCGCATTTTGCATGGCACAAATAACTTTCCTGAGTTTACCGGGAGATTATGTCCTGCACCTTGTGAAGAAGCTTGTGTTCTAGGTATCAATGAAGACCCTGTTACCATTGAAAATATTGAAAAGAATATTGGAGAACAGGCCTTCAAAAATGGCTGGATAAAGGCAGAACCGCCGTTGCATCGCACTAATAAGAAAGTTGCAGTGATAGGTTCAGGACCCTCAGGTCTTGCTGCCGCACAGCAGCTTAATAGGGCTGGTCATACAGTGACGGTTTATGAGCGTGATGAAAAAGTAGGCGGATTATTGCGATACGGAATTCCTGATTTTAAGATGGAAAAACGAGTTATTGATCGCAGATTAGCAGTTCTTGAAGAAGAAGGTATCAAATTTGTTGTGAATGCTCATGTAGGTAAGGATATACCCGCAGCTGATTTGAAAGCTGAAAATGATGCTGTAATTCTTTGTGGAGGCGCAACCGTAAGACGTAATCTTCCTATTAAGGGAGCTGAGCTGAAGGGTATTCATCAGGCAATGGACTTTCTTCCTCAAAATAACCGTCGTGTAGATGGTTTACAATACAAAGGAGAAGATATTCTGGCGACTGGTAAAAAAGTTATTGTGATAGGTGGGGGAGACACAGGAAGTGATTGTATAGGTACTTCTATACGTCACGGTGCAGAATCTGTTGTGAACTTTGAGATCTTAAGTAAAGGCGGTCCTAATCGCCCAGAAAATCAGCCATGGCCTTATTGGCCTATGCGTTTAAGAACAAGTAGTTCTCATAAAGAAGGAGCAGAGCGCCATTTTAGTATTTCAACTAAAGAATTTTTAGGTGATGCAGAAGGTAATCTTACCGGTTTAGTTACTGTCGAGGTAGAGTGGACGCATAAACCAGGTGAGAGACCTAATTTATCTGAAGTACCAGGAACTGAAAAAACATGGGAGTGTGATATGGTTCTGTTAGCGCTTGGTTTTACAGGTAGCGAGCCCACTATTGTAGAGCAATTAGGTCTGGAAATGGATAATCGCACAAACGTAAAAGGTTCTGCGAGCAATTATATGACTAATGTGCCTGGTGTGTTTGTGGCTGGCGATATGCGTCGCGGTCAATCACTTATTGTATGGGCAATATCAGAAGGACGTCAGGCGGCACACTATATAGACTCATACTTGATGGGAAGTTCTAATCTGCCACTTAAGGGAGATGGGGATTTACCAAGGGTTTAAAATATTGCTGGTTAAAGTTACACGAGACAATAATTAGCAAGCTTGGTTAAACGAAAAAACCCAACTTTAAGTTGGGTTTTTTAATAAATAAAAGAATATACTGTTCTAATTATTCAACATTACAGGCATTACAAGCATTGTAACTTGTTCACCTTCATCAAGACCATCTGTAGGCGTTAAAATACCTGCACGATTAGGTAAAGACATTTCAAGCGAAACATCATTTGCATTTAAGTTGTTAAGCATCTCTATTAAAAAACGAGAGTTAAAACCTATTTGCATATCATCACCTTGATAATCACAAGTCAAACGCTCTTCGGCCTTGTTGCTATAATCAATATCTTCAGCAGAGATATTCAATTCTGCTCCGGCGATTTTTAAACGTATTTGATGCGTGGTTTTATTTGAGAAAATAGAAACACGACGCACAGAATTCAAAAATTGATTTCTGTCTATAATAAGTTTGTTAGGATTCTCTTTTGGTATAACAGCTTCGTAATTCGGATATTTACCATCGATTAATCGGCAAAGAAGCTCAACGTTTTCAAAAGCAAACTTGGCATTAGATTCGTTGTACTCAACTAAAATTTCACTGTCGCTGGTTGCTAAAATACTCTTTAAAAGATTTAAAGGTTTTTTAGGCATGATGAACTCAGCGGTTTGTGAAGCGGTAACATCTTCACGCGTATATTTTACAAGTTTATGAGCATCTGTAGCCACAAATGTTAAACCGTCTGAAGCAAACTGAAAGAAAACGCCGCTCATTACTGGTCTTAAATCGTCATTACCTGTCGCAAAAATGGTATTGCTTATTGCTGTTGCAAGAACATCAGAAGGTATAGTAACAGCACTGGGATCATCTAACTCAACAGCTTTAGGAAACTCTTCACCAGAAGCGTATGCAAGCGCGTATTTACCATGGTTAGAGCTAATTTCTATCGTGTTGTTGTCTTCTGCAACAAAAGTTAATGGCTGCTCAGGAAATGTCTTTAACGTGTCAAGCAACAATTTTGCAGGCACTGCTATGCTACCAGAATCTTGAGATTCTACTTCAAGAGTTGAGATCATCGTGGTCTCAAGATCTGAAGCGGAAACCTTTAGCGAGTTGCCATCCAGTTCAAATAAAAAGTTGTCTAAAATGGGAAGTGTGTTGCTATTGTTAATAACACCACCTAACACTTGCAATTGCTTTAACAGGTAGGAACTCGATACAATAAACTTCATAAGAATTCACTATTTAAACGTTTTCGCGGAAGCAAAAACTATAGTATTGGATTTTTTGTTGATTTTCTAAAATTTCAACTGCTTCTAGCAGTCCTACAAATATATCGTAATAGGGCTTTTTGCCGAAACAAACTTATTAACATAAATTAGGCATACCTGCGTCGCCTTAGATAATAGAAAATCGCACCAAACAGGGCTAAAATCGCTAAAGGAAGCCCTAACATCAAGGCTTGCCATGTACTGCGTTCTTCCGTGGTTTTTTGAGAGTCTAAAGCAGGTAGGGCGATATCTTTACTGCGTATGTTAATAAGACCGCTGTCATCAAGCAGATAATTGACGGTGTTGAGCAAAAATTCCTTATTTCCGTATTGCTTAAACGTGTATTTGTCAAAACCCAGTTCAAGAGGTCTGCCTTGTTTATCAAGTTCATTTTTTATAAGATCACCATCTGCAATTACAACCATTTTTGTGGGTTCGGCTGCGCTTTCGCGAAAGCTATAATTGTCAGTTTTAAATGGTATTATTCTGTTTGTAAAAGCCGATTGAAAACTGCCTTCTAGCAAAACTGCCAGATTTTGAGAGCCTGCCGTATAATCTTCAGGTTTTGGTTCAAGATTTACCTGATCTAAGGAGATAGGAAGAGGAACACCGTTGATCTTTGAAAGTTCAGAGCTTTGTAAAAGCACCGTTTTTTTAATCCCATTACCCAATGTGTCGATCTGGTTTGCATATTCAAATCGTACGGGATTATCAATATTAGAATTTATAGGGTGATTCTCTTTACTCGTCACCAGCGGATAATAAAACCAGGGAAGTTGTGAGTACTGCGAGTTGCTGCCGGCGCCAGAAGCGAGTACAATGGGAGCAGTGTACAAATCTTCTAAAAGCACAGGATTTATGCGCACCCCGTATTTAAAGAACATATCATTAAGATTAAGATCTCTGGGTACAGCGACAGCGGTGCCATTATTGCTGTAGAGGCTGTCAGTTTCCATCGCGACCATATCCAGCAACCACAAACTTTTACCCCCACTTATTGTAAATTGATCGAGCGCATATTTCTCTGCATCTGTAAACGGTTTTACAGGTTTAGCTACTACTACAAGATCAAAATTCTGCAGGGCTTCTATTGTTTGTTCTGGTTTTTGTGCAATAGAATCTAAAGGGAAAGGAGCAATGAAGTAACTTTCTCTTAAGGTACTAAAGAAGTCTGCTATATATCTATCTGGCAGTTCATCATTGCCTTTTAATACTGCTATACGTTTGCTTTTAGGATTTAATAATTTGTATAATGCATCAGAAAAAGCATATTCCAGATTTTGGGTAGAACGGCTAATTAGTTCGTCAGGACTGGCGCCTAGTGCTTTTTTTAGAAGAGGTACTTTAACTGTTTTGCCTTGTGAAGAGATCAAAGCCCAGGGGAAAACAAATTGCTGACTAACCTTTCCGTTATTTCTTACCTGTACTTGCTCAGGCCGCATGCCACGCTGATTAAAATCCTGAGCGACTGCTTCAACAGATTTTTCTTCTGGCACCGGGTTTACAAAGGCAAATTTAATATTGGGATTAATAGCTACATATTCTTCAAGTAGCTGGCGTGTTTCTCCTTGTAGTTTTCTAAAATCAGCAGGAATATCACCAGCCAGAAAAACGTCAATAATCACCGATTTTTGAGCGCTGGAGACGATTTTTTCTGAAGTTTCAGAAAGCGTGTAGCGACTATCCTGAGTAAGATCGAGTCTTAAATTAAAAAGTCCGCTAACGTAATTCACCACAAACAGCAGTATGATAACTACAATTACGTTTCTTATGATATTTGGTTTTTTCAATATGGGGTTATTCATCTTTTTACTTTCAATCTTAAGTGGGTGAGATAAAGAAAGAAAATGCTAATGCTAGCGAAATAAACCAGATCTCTTGTGTCTAAAACACCTCTGCTAATGCTATCAAAATGCTGTTTTAGACTTAAAGTTGTAAATACAGAATTTCCCGTTTCGCCTAAAATATTAAGATCAGCCAAAGCTTTAAAGCCAAAATAAAACACAAAGCTTATAAAAATGGCGGTAATAAAAGCGACAATTTGATTTTCTGATAAGGAAGAGGCAAAAACACCTATCGCTGTATAAGCCGCTGCCAGAAATAATAAACCAAGATATGAGCCGGTTATAACTCCGCCATCAAAATTACCTACAGGGTAGGCGAGTTGTGAGATGCCATAGACATAGACCAGAGTAGGTATTAAAGCCAGAACTATGAGGATAAAAGCTCCAGAGAATTTCCCGGTTATAATTCCAGTTATAGAAATAGGTTTAGTAAGTAAAAGTTCTAAAGTTCCCAATCTTATCTCGTCGCTAAAACTGCGCATAGTAATGGAGGGGATAAGAAAAAGGAAAATCCACGGGACGAGTTGAAAGAAGGGTGTAAGATCTGCGTAGCCGTAATCGAGGATATTATAATTCTCTGGAAAAACCCACAAAAACAGGCCGGAAATCGCCAAAAAAAGGCCAATTACCAGGTAACCAATCGCAGAAGCAAAAAATGAATATATTTCTTTTTTAATGAGTGCCAGCACCTGATAAAGTTATGATAATAATTTGCTTTGTTGAACGCTCCAGGCTTCGGGTTTATTGCTAAAGAGCACTTTGGTTCTCGCCCAGGTTTCTTTAAAAAAGCTGCTGCTTCTGTATTTCTCTAATGCTGCGGTATTGTCCCAATGGCTATAGGTAAAGAAGCGATTTTCTGTGACAATATCCTGATATAATTCTACACTTTGGCAGCCTTCAAAGTTGATTATTTTATTTCGCACAGCAGAAAAAAGAGCCTGAAAATCTTCAATATGTTCTTTTTCAAATTCCATTTTTACGATCCGTACGAGCATTTTTTATAGGTTTTTACCAGATTTTTTACAGGTTATTTATTCAAAATTAATCGTTATTGTGTCTCTATAGTCGAGCCCAAAAAGTGTCGCGGCGCTACCATGCGTACTGGGATTGCTTTTATAGATAGCAAGTTCTATATATCCTGAGGAGTTAAAAACAGCGAGTTTTTTACCGTCTTCTTCTCTTTTGCTTTTTTCTATATTAAAATTGATAGAATCACTATAGCGATTATATATTTTAGTAAAGCTTGCGGTACGCGCGGTGATCTTAAAATCACGCCCTTTGCCTACGTCTTCAAAAAGTTTTTTAGTGATGTTTGTAACGACATTTCCATAGTTGTCTACGTAGATCACATTGCCTATAATTTGCTTTTGATCGTTGTTGACAACGGGCATGATACCAGTAATGTCGCGTATTTCTTTTATGGGTTTGCCTATAACGCCCAGCGTTCCGCCTCGAGCGATATGAGAGGCAACCTGTACAAAAACATCAAGTACAGTGAAGTTGGTCGTAACACGGTTATGAATATTGATCTCTACCATTTCTTCTGGCAAGATGGTACGGGTGATCAATGAGACAATACCGTTGTTTGCGCATATAAAATAATGACTGTCAAGTTTTACGGCGATATGTTGATTTTCGGGATTTTGTTCAGAATCAATGCCTATTATGTGAATGGTCCCGTCAGGGAAATTCTTGTATGCATTTTGAATTATGTAAGCTGCCTCAATTATGTGAAAAGGAGACACGCTGTGAGAGATATCAACAATTCGCACATTATCCAGTTCACTATAGATAGCCCCTTTAACCGCGCCTGCAAAGTGATCTTTCAGTCCAAAATCAGTGGTTAAAGTTATAATGGGCATATGGGTTTTTGTTGATATTTTTAAAGGGGTTAGTAGTTAATTTTGTCTACATTTGTTAGGCACAAAACTAAAGATAATTAACTAGTTTCCTTATAAAATCTTCCTGCTTTTGAACGAACTTATTCTCGAACTTTCAGAAATTACTCCAAGGGAATTCTTTGGACAACGCAATGTAAATATTGAACTTTTAAAGAAGTATTTTCCAAAACTCAAGATCGTTGCACGTGGTAATAGTATTAAAGCCTACGGCGATGAAGATCTGCTAGAGGAATTTGATAAACGGCTTACGATGCTGCTTGATCATTTTGCAAAATACAATAAGCTGGACGAGAATGTGATAGAGCGCATACTTACAAGTGAAAGTAGAAAAGATTATGAGACTTCACCAGAAAGCGGTGAAGTTCTTGTACACGGTGTGAGCGGTAAGCTTATAAAAGCACAAACTGCAAACCAACGTAAATTGGTAGATCTCGCTCGCAAGAATGATATGGTTTTTGCCATAGGACCTGCGGGAACCGGTAAAACCTATACAGGAGTTGCTCTTGCAGTAAAAGCTTTAAAAGAAAAAGAGGTAAAGCGCATCATACTCACAAGACCTGCTGTAGAAGCTGGTGAGAATCTTGGTTTTTTACCGGGAGACTTAAAAGAGAAGCTAGATCCTTACATGCAACCGCTTTATGACGCTCTGCGAGATATGATTCCTCATGAAAAGCTGGAGAGTTTTATAGAAAAAGGTGTTATACAAATCGCACCAATGGCTTTTATGCGTGGTCGTACTCTTGATAATGCCTTTGTAATTCTTGATGAGGCACAAAATACCACACACGCCCAGATGAAGATGTTCTTAACCAGAATGGGCCGCAATGCTAAATTTTTAATCACAGGTGATCCCGGGCAGATAGATTTACCACGTCGCATAATAAGCGGTTTAAAAGAAGTGCTTTTGATATTGAAAGACGTTAAAGGTGTAGGTATGGTCTATCTTGATGATAAAGATGTTATTCGTCACCCGCTGGTAAAAGAAGTTATTGCTGCTTATAAGGATATTGAAAACCGAAATTAAGATTCATGAATACGATTACAGATACCAATTATAATTTTCCTGGTCAACAGGATATTTATAAAGGGAAAGTACGCGAAGTATATAGCCTTGAAAATGACGTTTTGGTTATGATTGCGACAGATAGATTAAGTGCTTTTGATGTGGTGATGCCAAAGGGAATACCTTTTAAAGGCCAAATTTTAAATCAGATCGCGACTAAAATGATGCGGGATACAGAAGATCTTGTTCCTAACTGGTTGCTGGCTACTCCAGATCCTAATGTTGCTGTGGGTGTAAAATGTGAGCCCTTTAAAGTAGAAATGGTAATACGCGGCTATATGTCTGGTCATGCGGCACGTGAATATAAAGCCGGTAAAAGAGAACTTTGCGGTGTTGGAATGCCAGAAGGGATGAAGGAGAATGATAAATTCCCGGAACCTATAATCACACCCGCTACTAAAGCAGAAATGGGTGATCACGATGAAGATATTTCGCGCGAAGCGATTATAGAAAGAGGCATCGTTTCTGAAGAAGATTACACCATTCTCGAAGATTATACCCGCAAATTATTCGCCCGTGGGAGCGAAATATCGGCAAAAAGAGGGCTAATTTTGGTAGATACCAAATATGAGTTTGGTAAAACCAAAGAAGGCAAAATTGTGCTGATTGATGAAATTCATACTCCAGATTCTTCTCGGTATTTTTATAAAGAAGGTTATCAGGAACGTCAGGATAGAGGAGAGGCACAAAAGCAACTTTCTAAAGAGTTTGTAAGGCAGTGGCTTATCGCCGAAGGTTTTCAGGGTAAGGAAGGTCAAAAAGTGCCTGAAATGACAGATGACTATATACAAACAGTTTCAGATCGCTATATAGAACTCTACGAGAATATAACGGGAGAAACTTTTGTAAAAGCAGATGTTGACAATATTGAAAAACGAATAGAGCAGAATGTTTTAGCATATCTCGCTCAATAATATTTAATAAATTATAAAGCAGAAACCGGAGAAGGTGTAATACCTCTCCGGTTTTTTCTATTTTTAAGAATGCAAAAAATCGACTCCTTTATTGCCGAAATCGCCTCTTTTGTGTGGGGTTTGCCACTTCTCGTACTTTTAATAGGCGGCGGGACTTTTTTACTCATCTATTCCCGTTTTCTTCCGTTTAGATATTTAGGACATGCCTTAAACGTTCTACGCGGTAAATATGATGATCCTAATGATCCCGGTGAGATTAGTCATTTTCAGGCATTGACTACCGCTTTATCTGCAACAGTGGGTATGGGAAATATTGCAGGAGTTGCCGTAGCAATTGCTGTTGGTGGCCCGGGAGCGGTTTTCTGGATGTGGATAAGCGCTTTAGTTGGTATGGCTACCAAATTTTTTACTTGTTCGCTGGCTATCATGTATCGCGGTAAAGACAGTGCAGGTGAGATACAGGGCGGTCCCATGTATTTTATAACTGAAGGTCTGGGCAAAGCCTGGAAGCCTCTGGCCGTTTTCTTTAGTATTGCAGGTTTGGTAGGAGCCCTTCCCGTTTTTAATGTAAATCAACTCACTCAGGCTATTAATGATATTTTGCTTGCACCTAACGGAGTAGAAACGGGTTTTACAACAGATCTAATTATAGGTTTGAGTCTGGCGGCAATAACATCTGTGGTGATCTTAGGAGGATTAAACCGAATATCTCAGACAGCTTCCAAACTAGTTCCATCAATGGTGGTTCTTTATTTTCTGGCTGTAATGGTCGTCCTTTTTGTCAATGCTTCAGAAGTACCGCATTATTTCGGTCTTATATTCACTGATGCTTTTGCAGCGAAAAATTATACAGGTAACCCCATGCTTGGTGGGGTCGTGGGCGGACTCATAATCTTAGGAATACGCAGAGGTGCTTTTTCTAATGAAGCTGGTGTAGGTACAGCTCCTATGGCACATGGCGCCGCTAAAACCGCAGAACCTATAAGAGAAGGTCTTGTTGCTATGCTGGGACCTTTTATAGACACGATTATTGTTTGCACCTTAACAGCTCTTACAATTTTAGTAACGGGCGTTTGGAAGACCAGTGATTCAAACGGTGTTACTCTTACGGCTACTGCTTTTGCAGATTCCATTCCTGGTATTGGTCCATATGTATTATTGATATGTATCGCTGTTTTCAGTATTTCTTCCTTATTTTCTTATTCCTACTATGGTACGAAGTGCTTGTCATTTCTTTTTGGCGCAAAAAACAAACACATTTACAATTATTTTTATATCGCCAGTATATTAATAGGAGCGACAACATCTTTAAGTCTTATGATTAATTTGATCGATACATTTTTTGCACTTATGGCGATACCCACAATGATTGCTACAATATGGATGGCACCACGAGTTATGAAGCGGGCAAAGGCTTATTTTAAGAACTTAGAGACAACTTAGAAAAATATTATTTAAGCTTTCGCGAAATAAAATGAAGTCGAGGTAAAAAAAGTAAATATAATTCTTCGGCGTTTTTTAAAAAGCGTTATATTTGCACCCGCAAAAAGGGTCGCGTAGCTCAGTTGGATAGAGCATCTGCCTTCTAAGCAGACGGTCACAGGTTCGAATCCTGTCGCGATCACTTCTTCAAATTAAAAGCCTCGCATTGCGAGGCTTTTTTTTGTTTTAGACTTTTAATTATTCTCCTTAACGCAGATTATCAATACGTTCACTAGATACTAACTAGACTTTAGAAAGTCCTGTAAGTTTTTGTTAGAGCCGTACAAGACGATAATATCACCTTCCATTAAGACTGAACTTGCAGAAGCTACGCCTTGTGCTTGTTTAATGACTTGTGTGTGACCTATAGCACTCTCGCGCTCTACATTGCGAAGAATAGTAAGCACCAGAAGATTAAATTTTTCGCGAAGCGGAATCTCGCCCAGCGTTCTGTTTATATATCTCTTTGGGACACCGGTTTCTATAATGCTAAAATCCTCGGTAAGTTCAAAAGAATCTACCACACCGCTCATACATAGCTTTTTTGCCCATCTTTCCGCAGTTTCCTGTTCTGGGCGAGCGATATCATCTACGCCAATCGCCATAAGTACTTTCTCGTGCAACGGATTTATTGACCGACTTATAAGTCGTTTTACTTTCAGGTTTTTAAAAAGAGCCGTAACCATAACATTAGTTCCCTGATCTTCACCTATAGCAACAATTACTACATCAGTATCTTTTAATGGTAATCCTGAAACCGTAGATTCATCTGTAGCGTCAAGTTGAATCGTGTGCGAGATGTTTTCTTTAAAAGCTTCCACTTTATTGATATCAGTATCGATACCAATTACTTCGTTTCCACGCAGTGTGAGCTTAGCAGCGATAGAAGCGCCAAAATTCCCTAATCCTATAACGATAAATTTCATAGCCTTTAGTTAATAGTTATCTCTTCGGTAGGATAACGGTAGTTTTTATGTTTTACTTTTTTGAAAATGGCAATTAAAATAGTGAGCATATTAACCCGCCCAATAAACATGATCATGATGATTATAAATTTACTGGAAGAGCTTAATGAATTGGTAATACCCACACTGAGACCTACGGTACTATAAGCCGAAAAACACTCAAAAGCGATACTTATTAAGGTTTTGTCTTTATCAAATGCAGAAATGAAAATTATTCCCGTACCTATAACCATTAAGGATAGAGAAATAATAGCAAAAGCACGGCGTATAGAAATGTCTGCGATCTCGCGTCTAAAGAGTTCGATCTTAGATTTTCCTTTCGCCAGGCTTATAAAATTCATGGTTGCAATTGCAAAAGTACTCGTCTTAATACCACCACCGGTAGAAGCAGGAGAAGCACCAATCCACATAAGTAGAAAGATCATCATTATAGTAGAAAAATGCAGCGCGCCCATATCTATGGTATTAAAACCGGCTGTACGTGGCGTGGCTGCGCCAAAGAGTGCTGTTATGAATTTCCCTATGCCATGGTGTGCGGCAAGCGTATTGTTGTACTCATTACAATAGAAAAATATTGTTCCTACCGCTGTAAGCGAAAAAGTCGTTATAAGCGTGATACGACTATTTAAGTGCAGCACCCAGGGTCTATAAGCGCGCGTCTCATGAAGCGCTCTTGAAAATTTATTTATTAAATAATACTTCAGATAATTTAAGACGTTTACAATAATGGGAAATCCTAAACCCCCTAAAACGAATAGAAATATAATGATGACCTGTAAACCGTAATTAAACTGAAAGTCAGATTCATACAAGTTATTTGACAAAGTAGAAAAACCAGCGTTACAAAAAGCTGAAATAGAATGAAAAACCGCAAAATAACTTCTTTCCACGAAAGTGGGAAAATCTTTAGGATTGAGGTTGAAGTAAATGAAAATCGCTCCTAAAAGTTCTATAGCAAAAGTGATTACAATAATGATTTTTAATGTTTTAAAAACATCTCCAATTTTTTTAGAATTGGTCATATCGCTTAAAACCAGCTGATTTTCATAAGTAGAACCACCCTTAAAGAAGTAGCTAAAATAACTGGCGAAAGTCAATATTCCTAAACCACCTAATTGAATTAAAATGATAATAATGGTCTGGCCAAAGGTTGTAAAATAAGTGGCTGTATCAACCACAATAAGTCCGGTTACACATACCGCGCTGGTAGAAGTGAATAACGCATCGAGAAAGGAAATACCTTCATAAGTTGCTTTAGGAAGCATCAATAAAATAGCTCCCAGTATAATTATTGCAAGAAAGCTGCTTATGAATAATTGTGCGGGGTTGAGCAACGTGCGTTTGTAATTGAGGTTTTGCTCTGCAAATTCTCTTATAAAAGTTAGTAAGATCACATACTTTACCCAATTATCATCGTAGAAGAACGAGAGTTGCTGGTGCGCTTCATGCGAAAAGAAATGAATGAGCACAACGTATAGCGTAAGCAATACACTTATGGCATCAAAAGCGATAACCTTAAAACGTATCTGTTTGCGCAAGAGAATGTAACGCACGGCCGTGGTAGCGATTCCTAATGCGAGAACAATGAAGTAAAAACCATTGATGAGTTTTTGTACTCTGTCAGAATGACTAAAACCAAAGTCAAATACAAGTACAAATACGCCAGTAAGACTCAATAAAAAAGCAGCCCGAAATAATATCTTTAGAGAGAATTTTTGAAAAAGTTTGTCCAGCATTTTATTAGAGTCGCAAAGGCGGCAAAGTTAGCAAAATAATATATGAAAGAGTCTTAAGTACCTGGCTTGAAATGAAGAAAAATAACTGGTGTTTTTCACCCGTTTTTAACCGATTTTACTCCTTTTAAGCCTACTTTTTTAATAGCGGGTTTATTACTTCCCACACGTTTTTTGCCACAATTTTATGTCCCTCAACCGTTGGGTGAATGCCATCTGCCTGATTTAAAGATGGAATCCCGGCAACATTTTCAAGTAGAAAAGGAATTAAAAAAACGTCGTTTTTAGCCGCTAAATCGGGAAAAATCTGCCTAAAATCGGCGGTATATTCCTGACCCATATTTGGTGGAATCTGCATTCCTGCGAGAACTATGTTAGTTTCAGGATCTTTATTTCGCACCGTATCGATGATTGCCTGCAGGTTTGTGCGAGTTTCGTCTAGAGGTATTCCGCGTAAGCCGTCATTCGCTCCTAATTCTAATATAAATATATCTACATTTTGTTTCAGAACCCAGCTAATTCTGTTTTTCCCACTGGCAGTTGTTTCTCCACTTAATCCTGCGTTTACCACATTGTAATCATAGCCCAGTGAATCTAATTTAGACTGCAAAACAGCAGAAAAAGCATCATTAGGGTCAAGTCCGTAGCCCGCTGTCAGGCTATCGCCAAAAACAAGAATTGTATTAGAACCATCAGTTTTTTCCGGCTCGGTTGTGTTTTCAGTATTCTGTGGTTGTTCTTCATTTTTAGCATCTTTCGGTTTGTCACCACAGGAAACAAAAAGGCTTAAAACGAAAAAAGTGAAGTATATATAAAAGGTTCTCATAGCTGGTGTCTTAAAATCAAAATCAATTCTTTAAATTGACTGTTTTTGAGAAAGAATTAATAGTTGTAAGATGGCAAAAATATTAAATGTTCACAACCTAATAAAAAGCTATTCCAGCGGGTCTAAGAATTTACGGGTACTTGACGATATTTCATTTTCTGTAGAAGAGGGCGAGACCTTTGCTATTGTAGGTCCCTCTGGTAGTGGTAAAACTACTTTATTAGGTCTTTGCGCAGGTTTAGACCATCTGGATTCTGGCAGTATAGAGTTGTGCGGCACTTCATTAGATTCGCTAAGCGAAGATGAACGCGCGCTTTTGCGAAATGAAAACGTGGGCTTTGTTTTTCAGGATTTTCAATTGCTGCCTACACTTACGGCAATTGAGAATGTGGCGGTTCCGTTAGAATTACAAGGCGCTAAGAATGCTGAAAAAACCAGTAAAGAACTTCTGGAAAAAGTTGGTCTGGGCAATCGTTTTGATCATTATCCGTCACAACTTTCAGGTGGAGAACAGCAACGTGTGGCGCTGGCACGGGCATTTTCTACGCAACCTAAGATACTTTTTGCGGATGAACCTACGGGAAATCTGGATTCTGAAACCGGTGAAACCATCATCAAACTTCTTTTCGATCTTAATAAAGACGCGGGGACAACGCTTGTAATAATTACGCATGATCTTGAACTTGCAGAAAAAACAAATAAGATCTTACGCCTTAAAGGCGGAAAAATATTAAGTGAAAATAGCGCTGTACTTTGAACATGAATACAAAAAGATCTCAGCCCGGCCTGCAATGGCTGTTTAAAATGGCGTGGCGTGACGGAAGAGCAAGCGGCAGTAAGTTGTTGCTTTTTATGGCTTCTATAGTTTTAGGAATTGCGGCGGTGGTTTCTATTACCTCATTTGGTGAAACCTTAAAAGATAATATCGCATTACAGTCAAAATCCCTTATGGGTGCCGATTTTATTATTGATTCGGGTAATCCTCCTAATGAGGTTGTGAGCAGAATTATAGATTCCCTGGGCGGCGCTAATGCAAAAGAAATATCTTTCGCCTCAATGGCGGCTTTTTCGCATACTGATGCTACAAAATTGGTGCAGGTGCGCGGTATTGAAGGTGTATTTCCGTTATACGGTGATCTGGAAACTGAACCAATATCTGCAGCTGCTAATTATCAAAATCAAAATGCAGCGCTTGTAGATGCAACCGTAATGCTTCAGTTAGGTTTAAAAGTGGGCGATAGCATAAAGGTGGGTAATGTAACGCTTCCCGTTGCCGGTGCTTTAAAATCTGTTCCCGGAAGCATGGCTATTTTTAGTTCTGTAGCCCCGCCGGTTCTTATTCCTTATAAATACATTGCAGAAAGTGGCCTCGTACAAACCGGAAGCCGCATAGATTATAAATTTTATTTTCTGGCTCCGCCCGGTACAGATTTTGAAAAATTAGATCAGGATCTTGATCCACGTCTTGATGCGCAGGAAGCCGATCTTGATACCCATGTTTCTACCAGTGAGAGAATGGGGCGCAGGTATGACAACTTTGGTAAGTTTTTAAATCTGGTTGCTTTTGTAGCTTTGTTGCTGGGTTGTGTGGGCATCGCCAGTGCGATAAGTATCTATATTAAAGGAAAGTTACGCGCAGTGGCTGTGCTTAAATGTCTGGGAGCAAGCCGTAGACAAACCTTTCTTATTTTTCTTATTCAGATAGGAGTGATGGGATTTTTAGGCGGGGCGGTAGGCACTGCTATAGGACTGTTCTTACAGCAATTTTTTCCTATAATTCTGGAAGGTTTTCTGCCGGTTGATGTGGAAATTACGATTTCGCTGCAATCTATATTAATGGGACTTTCGCTAGGCGTTTTTATGTCTGTTTTATTCGCTTTATCGCCTTTAATGGCTACTTTATACGTCTCGCCTTTACAGGCTTTGCGCGTAAATGAAGATAATTCTGATAAACCAAAATGGGCAACTCTTCTGGTGTGGGGAGCAATTTTACTTTTCATTTTTATATTCTCATTCTGGATTTTAAAAGACTGGCGATATTCGCTTGCATTTGTTGCTGGTATTGTAATTACTTTTTCAATTCTCGCAGCAGTTGCCGGTTTATTCATCAAGCTGATAAAAAAATACTTTCCGCGTTCATGGAGTTTCACGGGCAGGCAGAGTTTGTTGAATTTATTCAGACCTCAAAATCAAACATTGATATTGATCCTGGCAATTGGTATCGGGACATTCCTGATAAGCACCCTTTATTTTACGAAAGATCTTTTGCTTTCGCAGGCATCTCTGGAATCAAACAGGGACAGCCCAAATATAATTTTGCTCGATATACAGAGCGAACAAACCGAAAATGTAGCTAAAACCATAGAAGAGAATAATTTACGTGTTCTGAGTAAAGTGCCTATAGTTACCATGCGTGTTGAAAGTTTAAATGGTAAAAGTGTAAATGAGATTCGCAAAGACACCACTTCTCAAGTAAATGGGTGGATTCTCAATCATGAATTCAGAGTTACATACAGAGATTCTCTTATTGCTTCAGAAGAGCTTGCGGTTGGTGATTTTGTGACTCAGGTGAACACCGCAGATCCTGTCCCTATTTCGGTAAGTGATAATTTTGCGAATGATGCAAAAGTAGAAGTAGGGGATTTGGTTAATTTTAATGTTCAGGGCGTTTTATTAAAGACAATTGTTGGCAGTATTAGAACGGTTGACTGGAGCAGAATGCAAATGAATTTTTCTATAGTTTTTCCTAAAGGTGTGCTGGAAGATGCACCGCAATTTGGTGTAATCACAACTAATGCTCCAGATGAAAGTGCTTCTGCCGCACTTCAGCAGAAAATAGTAAAGCGTTTTCCTAATATTTCAATCCTTGACTTACGCCAAATATTAACCGTTATTGAGAACATTCTTGACAAGATCTCGTGGGTGATAAATTTTATGGCTTTCTTTAGCATCCTCACCGGAATTATCGTTTTAATAGGCGCCGTACGTACGAGTAAATACCAGCGAATTAAGGAGAGCGTGCTTTTAAGAACGCTGGGGGCCAGAAGCAACCAGATTTTAAAAATATTAGCTTTAGAATATGTCTATCTGGGAATTTTAGGAGCGCTTACAGGAATAATTCTCTCTTTGATAAGTAGCCAGCTATTAGCCTATTTGGTTTTTGATACTGTTTTTGTGCCATCGCTTTTTCCTTTTCTTGTATTATTTCCGGCGATTACTCTACTTGTGGTAATAATTGGTTTGAGTAACAGTGCCAGTGTAATTAAAAGTCCGCCGTTGCAGGTTTTACGTAAAGAGGCGAGGTAAAGGTTAGTAGTAATTAACTCCCTCACGACAACTTGCCTGGATTTTGCAATGTCCGATATTGCGGTTGTTGAGGCTATTTGATTTTGAACAACGTAATTTATTAAATATTAAAGTATGACGAATCAATAATATAGCCTATACAAAAAGTAGGGATTATAACCACTTTTCTCAACTGATGCTATAAGATTTTTGTTTAGTATACTGTGGATTTGATTTATATTTATCTACTATCTTTTAAATTTGCTGAGGTGCTTAGTTTTTATTACCGGTTTCTTTAAGATCCTTTAAAAAATTTGAAATTGAGTCTCCCATATCTTTTTGTTCAAATAGTATATTTCCGAAATATCTTTTATAAATTTCTTCTTTAATTTTGTTTTTAATTTCTTTATCTAAATCATCTATTTTTAAAGTAGCCTCAAAAGCCCTTAGTTCATTAGCCATTTGTGTATATTTATCTGCATTTCTCCTATGTCGAGCTGATTCTCTTGAGGTATATATTGCAGGTATCATTAAGGTAAAAACAAGTAGTGATCGAGTTAGATAATGATACCATTCTGCATTCTTGTATATATTCCAGACAGTAATTCCGAGTATTATAAGAACAACAGTTATCATTAGCTGAATGCTTAATTTTCTGTAATAATTGGCTTGTTTTTTTTGTTCGTCTGAGTATTCATCGAATCGAGACTCTTTGTAGTAAGTTGTTGCAATTTTTAAAGTTATTTCAAAATCTTTTTTCTTTCCCTCCAATTCATTGAACTTATTATCCCAAGAATTAACTTTTTTTTCAAAACCTCCAATTATACTATCAATTTTTTCTTCTATTCCTTTCTGATACAATCCCAAATTTTTATCAATAGAATTCCTTTTTGCATCTATTCGTTTGTCAGTTTCATTTTCAATTTTGGTAACATACTTATTAATAGCTTCAATCGCTGCTATTTGTGAATCTTCAATTTTTTTAAATGAGTTTTCTGACTTTGATTGAAATTCATTGATAGTTTTTAAAATATTTTCTGCTTTATTTTTCTTTATTTCATATTCCGCAAAAATTGGAATTGTCGATTCTTCAATTCCGTTTATTTTGGATAAGAGTATCTCCTTAAAATTTTTGTATTCAGATATGAGGTGATGGTAAATATTTGAAATGTAGTAGTTTATTAACTGAATATATTTAGCATCCTTGTAGGAATCATAATTTTTAAACTGATCTGCAAGTGATTCAATCTCTTTTTTGATATTTGCCTTAGTTTCGACATTGCAATTATCAAAAATATTGCCTTTTGAAATTTGCTGATATAATTCTTCTACTTTCAGAAAGGACTCAACCAAATCTTTATCATTAAGATCATAATCTGTTTTATTTTCAATAAGTTGTTTTAGATTCTCCATAATAAATAATCTCTCAAGAACTTACCATCTATAAGGGTGGGTAAGTTAACTATATCTCTAATATAGTAAATCTTTTAATTTTTTGAATCATTTTTTGTATCATAAAGGTTTGTTTTTCAAATGTTTGTATTTTTTTCTATTAATAATCTACACATAATTTTAGTTTCTCAATGATCTTCCTAATTTCATTTTGAGAGTTTAGCTTAGTTCTCCAACCGACCATAACTTAAGAATACCTTTAGAAGCTCATCCTACTTTTGGGTCAAAATTGCTACTATGGCAAAATTGGTTTTGGCCTTTATTTTTTTTAGTATTTCTATTCAGCTTGTTGTGGCACAACAGCAAAATCTTCAATTTTTTATAGCTCAGGCGAAAGAAAACGCACCTGCTTTGCTCGAGAATAAAAACCTGCTGGCAATAGGTGAGTTTCAGAATTCCATTTTGATTGCGCAGTATAAAGCCTTAAAAGTAAATATAACTTCAGAAGTACTGGTTGCTCCTTATTTTAATAATAACGGGAAAGTTATCGATATCACCACAACGCCGTCGCCTGATGCGTACGGATATGATGCGGGCATTACCAACGGCGGACTATATTCGGCTCAGTTAAATATCACTAAAAATCTATTCAACCAGTCGTCTATTAATAATGTGCTGTTGCAAAACAGGATCAGCAGTAATGCGATCGATCTTTCTTCGCAGGACATTGCGCATACTATTATTAAAAATATTGCAGATACGTATATTTTGGCTTACCAGCTTCAACTGCAAAGAGAATTTACACAAGGCGTTTTAGATGATATGCAAAAAAGGCTTCAGGTGGTCGAAATTCTGGTGAAAAGAGCTGTTTTAGTAGAAAGTGATTATTTGCTTTTAGAACTTGATGTGGATGCTAAAAAACTCGAATTAAGTCAGATTGAGACCAATTTTAAAGCTACCGTAAATCAATTATATACTTTAAGCGGAATCCCGATTCCTGATAATCCACCGGAAAAATTAGCAGAACCTAATTTTGAAAGGGTTACAAATCCGCAGAAGCATTTTTACGAGAGAAAATTCAGAAATGACAGCCTGCAGATTGAGGCGGCGCAACGTGTGTTTGAGATTCAGTATAAACCGCAATTAGCAGCTTATGCCAATACCGGTTTTAATGCGACAGACACCAGATATATAGATCATAATCTAGGTGCGAGTGCGGGTTTACGGCTCACGATTCCGCTATATGATGGTAGTCAGAGAAAGTACAATGCACTGCAAAGCGAACTCAAATACGAGAATCTGCAACATTATAAAGAGAATGCTCAAATTCAGCAGAAAAATAACCTGAAAAGTATTGAGCAGCAGCAAACGGCTTTAGCCGAAAATCGCCAAATGCTCAATTCACAGATCAAGAAACAGGAAACCGTTTTAGAGATCTACAAAGGCAAACTCGTTCAGGGGCAGATTTCAATCATAGATTACCTCAATGTTATTCAGAATTACAAAACAAACGTATACACAAACTTGCAAATGCAAACCAATCTGTGGCTGTTGCAAAGTCAGTATAATTTTATAAACTGGTAATTATGGTCAAAAAAGGCGGCAGATTATTAAAAAGCTCAGGGCGAAAAAATAAAAATATGCTTTTCTTACTCCAGAAAATGGGCACAAAAGTACCGATTTTAGTGCTGTTTTTGGCGATTTTTAGCGGCTGCGGTAACAAGACTGAAACTACAACCGAAGCTAAAAAAGCACCTATACAAGTTTCGGTGGCAAAGATTCAGCAGCAGGATATTCGCGAGTATCTCACGTTTAACGGAGTCACAAAATACCAGAAGAAAGAAAATATTCGGTCTAATGTTACCGGTTATATTTCGCAGATGAATTTCAAAATTGGTGACCGCGTCAATCGCAATCAGGTTTTCGCTTACGTGCGCACAAAAGAGCAGGACGCTTTGGCCGAAGCCATAAAAGTTGATAGTTCGCTGGCAAAATTCGCGCATCCCATAAGCATAAAAAGCAATGCTGCCGGAGTGATTTCGGTTTTGAATGTTTTTAAAAACGATTATGTAGCAGAGGGCGATTCACTCGCCACAATTGTACAGCCGCAGTCGCTTGTAATTCAGGTAAATGTTCCGTTTGAATATCAAAATCAGGTGACTGTGGGAACAGAATGTGAGATTCTTTTACAAAATGATGAAACCATAAACGCTAAAATTTCCGGAAAGCTGCCTAGCATAGATCCTGTCGCCCAATCACAAAATTTTCTCATAGCCCTGCCTGATGCAAATCTGCCCGAAAATCTAAATGTGCAGGTAAAAATCGTCTCTAAAGAGGCAAAAAACGCGCTGGGAATACCAAAAACGGCTTTACAAACCAATGAATTACTCACTAAATACTGGGTGATGAAAGTAGTTAATGATTCGCTAGCGATCAGGCAGCCTGTTCAGCCTTTACTGCAGACAGATTCTTTGGTTCAGATAGAATCGAGCGCTTTAAAATTAAATGATCGCGTGGTGACAGAAGGTAGTTATCAAATGCAGGATTCAACACTAATAAGCTTTCGCGAAAGATGAAAAATCTGCATGAACGATACAAATATCCGCTTTTAGCCATCGCAATTCTATTGTTGGCCGGTGGCGTTTTTACCTATCAAAACTTAAAAACCGGACTCTTCCCAGATATTACTTTTCCGAAAATAAAAGTGATTGCAGATGCGGGGCAGCAACCTGTTGACAAGATGATGACCACGGTGACTATTCCGCTGGAAAATATCATTCGTCGTACCGAAGGTTTGCAATATATCAGAAGCACAACCTCGCGAGGAAGCTGTGAAATTTCGGTTTTTCTCGACTGGAATACAGATATAAATACAGCCAAAGCGCAGATAGAATCTTTTATCAATCAATCTCAGGGCAGCGTTTTACCCAACACTACTTTTTCGGTAGAAAAAATGAATCCGTCTATTTTGCCGGTGATGGGCTATTCGCTAGAAGGGGACGATTACTCGCAGGTAGATCTTAAGAAAATTGCCAAATACCAGATAAAACCATATTTGGCCGCCACGCCCGGTGTTTCAGATATTGCGGTTATTGGCGGAAAAGACAAAGAATATCAGGTGATATTAAAACCTGATGTCATCAAATCGCTGGGCATTGCGATAAGCGATATTCAGAATGCGATTGTTAATTCAAACCTGTTGCAGTCAAACGGTTATATTACCGATTATAACCGCATGTATCTCACACTTACAGATAACGCGGTAGATAATCTTGACGACCTGCAAAACCTGGTTGTGATCAATAATCCCAGCCGCTTGATTCGGCTTAAAGATGTTGCAGATGTTGAGGTTAACGAAGTAAAACAGTATATAAAAATTCTCGCAAACGGGAAGAATGTTCCCATTATCGCCGTCGTAAAACAACCCACAGCAAATCTGGTTGATGTCAACAATACCATCGAGCAAAAAGTAAAGGAATTAGCCGATATTTTACCAAAAGGAGTGGTTTTAAAACCCTACTACAAACAAGCCGATTTTGTAAATACCAGCATAAAAAGCATCAAAGACGTATTGTGGATTGGTCTTGTTTTAGCGCTGCTGGTTGTTATTTTCTTTTTGCGTTCATTTTCGGCTAGTATGGTGGTTTTGTTTACCATTCCGGTTTCCCTTTCGCTTACGCTCATCATTATTGACGCCGTAGGTTACACCTTTAATATCATGACGCTGGGATCGGTGGCTGCGGCAATCGGTTTAATGATAGATGACGTGGTGATTATCATTGAGCAGATTCACAAAATACGGGAAGAAAACGAAGATAAAAGTATAGGCTGGTGTGCACATGAAGCCATACAGCATTTGTTTCCTGCCATGGTAGGATCTTCATTAAGCACGCTTGTTATATTCATTCCGTTTGTATTAATGACGGGGGTTGCGGGTGCTTATTTTAAGGTGATGGCATTTAGTATGATCATCGCGCTGGCTTCCTCATTTGTAGTTACCTGGCTGGTTGTGCCGGTATTATCTATTTTGTTTTCACGAAATAAAAAGACGAAAACCAATCACAAAACTAAAACCCGCTGGATACATAAAGTCCTTGCAAAACCGATAATCGGACTCGGATTTCTAGCCATTTGTATCGCAATTCTGGTGATTATTCCGTCGCGATTGCCTTCCGGTTTTTTGCCCGAAATGGATGAAGGAAGCATCGTTCTCGATTTTAATAGTCCGGCAGGAACTACGCTTACAGAGACAGACCGCATGCTGAGCGTAGTCAATAATATTCTTGACACACAACCCGAAGTAGAAGCATATTCCGCGAGATTGGGCACGCAAATGGGATTTTTTATAACTGAACCCAATCGTGGTGATTATTTGATCAAGTTAAAAGACAGTCGGAGTAAAACAACTGACGAAGTTTCAGATGAAATACGCAGCAGAGTAGAAGAAGCGGTACCGCAATTAACGGTCGATTTTGGGCAGGTAATTGGCGATATGTTAGGTGATTTGATGAGTTCTGTACAGCCGATTGAAGTCAAGGTTTTTGGTGATGATGTAAACAAACTGGAAACGCTTTCGCGAAAGCTGGCTTCAGAAATCGAAAAAGTACCCGGAACAGCAGATGTAAATGACGGAATTATTGTCGCCGGCCCGGTGATGTCTATTTTGCCTAACGTTCCTGTTCTTGCTCAAATGGGACTAACTCCAGCTGATTTTCAGTTACAGCTGCAAACCCAAATTGAGGGAACTGTGGTGAGTAATATGATAGATAAGGAGCAGCTGGTTGACATTAGAATTATCTACCCAGATGCCTATAAAACCTCGGTAAATGATATGAAAAACACCAGTATTTTGCTTCCAAATGGAAACAGCGTACCGCTCAATAAGGTGGCTACAATTGAAATGGGAAAAGGTGTCGCTGAAATTAATCGCGAAAATCAAAAATCAATGGGTGTGATCACGGCGCGTTTGAATAATCGTGATCTGGGTTCTACCTTGGCTGATATTAAATCACATCTTCAGGCAAATGTGAGTTTGCCCGCTGGTTATACGATAGAATATGGCGGGGCATATCAGGAGCAGCAACAGGCTTTTCACGAGCTATTAATGATCTTAATTTCGGCGGTTTTGCTGGTTTTTATTGTGATTTTATTTCTGTTTAGAAAAGTGAAAGTCGCGTTTGCCATTGTTGCAATTGCCATTCTGGGCGTCGCAGGTTGCATGCTGAGTTTATTCATCATGGGAACTCCGTTAAACGTTGGCAGTTACACCGGGATTATCATGATTGTGGGAATCATTGGTGAGAATTCCATCTTTACTTGCAGACAATATCAGGATACCAGCGAAGATTTAAGTCATTTAGAAAAAATTGAATACGCCATTGCGGCTCGTTTACGACCCAAACTGATGACTGCTTTTGCGGCGATAATGGCTTTATTACCTTTAGCTTTAGGAATAGGAGCAGGCGCACAACTGCATCAACCGCTGGCAATTGCAGTGATAGGTGGTTTGATTTTCGCTTTGCCATTACTTTTAATTGTTTTACCTACTTTGTTGAAGCTAATCAAAGAATGAGCAAGATTTAAAGCTGTTATGCATAATACAATTTAATACTATGAAAATTTTAATAGCCGAAGACGAGCGCGAACTACAACAATCTATCGCCACATATTTACAGCGAGACGGGAATGTTTGTGAGATCGCTTCAGATTATAATGATGCCGCCTACAAGCTTGATCTATATGATTATGATCTGGTAATTCTTGATGTGAATCTGGTTACCGGCAGCGGTATTGATCTGCTCAAGAAACTAAAAAAAGCAAAAAGTGAAGCCGGTGTGATTATTATTTCGGCAAATAATTCGCTTGATGATAAGCTTGAAGGTCTCGATCTTGGGGCAGATGATTATATTACAAAACCCTTTCACCTGGCAGAGCTGAACTCGCGCATCAAAGCGGTTTTACGCAGAGGGAAATTTGGTGGAGATGAGACTATTTCGTTTAACGAAATTAAAATCGACACAAAATCGCGCACGGCGTATATTAACAATAAAGCGATGAATCTTACCAGAAAGGAATACGATTTGCTTTTATTTTTTATAACAAATCAGGGGCGTGTACTTTCTAAAGAGATCATCGCAGAGCATCTTTGGGGAGACAGCAGTGATTTGCTGGATAGTTTTGATTTTATCTATGTTCACATAAATAATTTAAGGAAAAAGCTAACTTCCGCTGGTGCGAAATATATTAAAACAGCTTACGGCAGCGGCTACAAGTTTATAGAAGATTAGATTGAAGAAACAGAAAAAAACCACATTACTTAAAAAGACCTCAAAGGCTTTTATTCTCATTAGTTCTATCCTGATGGTGATAAGCATAATCGTGCTTTACTTTTATATACGGCACATAATGCAGAATGAGGTAGAGGAAGAGTTGTACTCACGTCGCTATCGGCTTGAGCACTATCTTGAGCAAAATGAAGCTTTGATAGAATTACCGCCGGTTTTTGAGATTAATAAGACAGAAAAACTAGGAGCCGAAACTTTAAAAGATACGCTGATCTACGATCCTTCTCAGGATGAGACCGAACTTTTTAGAGAACTAACCTCATATATGCATGTTAATGACAATGATTACCAGATCATTGTACGTAGTATGGTGGTAGAAAGTGAAGATATAATTCTGGTTATCTTTTTGTCGTTTTTTGGTATAATTTTCCTCATTTTTTGCATACAGTTTTATTTTAGTCAGGCTTGGAATAAGATCTTATGGAAACCGTTCTTCAATAATCTGGAGCAGATGAAAACATTCTCTATAAAATCTGATGAGCCGCTGCAACTAGAAGAAAGCGAGATTCTTGAGTTTAGCGATCTTAAAGATGAGATCACCGCATTGACAGGTAAAGTTGCGGCAGATTATAATAACCTCAAGCAGTTTACAGAAGATGTTTCGCATGAATTGCAAACTCCGTTGGCTATTATGCAAGCCAAAATAGAGAACTTACTCAATGATATTCGTATTACAGATAATCAATTTGCACAGTTTTCTTCGCTGCAAAAAGATATACAGCGGCTCGCTCAACTCAATAAAAAGATGGTGCTGCTCACAAAACTGGAGAATCAACAGTTTAAACGCACTGCGACAATTGATTTTAATGAAATGGTGCGAGAAACACTTGAGAATTTTAAAGAACTTACATCTATACCCATCATTTTTACAGAAGAAACCGATATTAGTTTGCAGGCAGATCGCGAACTCCTGCAAATTCTTTGTAATAATTTGATTTCTAACGCTATAAAATATTGTGCTGCAGAAGGAAAAATCGGTGTGGAGATCAAAAAATCGGGTTTTATGGTACGAAATTCGGGTGAAAATATGTTGAAAAATACAGAGAAACTTTTTACCCGGTTTTACAGAGAGAACAGTAATTTAAAATCAAGCACAGGACTTGGTTTAGCAATTGTTAAGAAGATCTGCGATGAATATGGTTACAAACTTACCTATGATTTTGAAAGCGGCGAACATCTTTTTCGCGTAAGCTTTAATCAATAGTTGTCACCGGTTTTTGGCTTTAGATTCACTTAAAGAAAACTTTAGAAGCGGTTTTTATTTTAGACAGGAATTAAAATAAAAATCATGAAAAAACCACTTGTTATCGCTGGCTTAATTGCCATAAATTCAATTATTTCCTGCACTTCTGTAAAAGATCTGCCTATTGCTGTTAATGAAGCTTTCGCTCGAAAATTTCCCAATGCAGACAACCCAAAATGGGATAAAGAGAATGACGATGAATGGGAAGCCGAATTTAAGCTTGACGGCGAGGAATATTCGGCCAATTTTAACAGCGATGGCCAATGGCTGGAAACTGAACACGAGGTAGAACTAAGCGAAGTACCGCAAAATATAATGGCGGTTTTAACAGATAAATATCCCGATTTTAAGCTAAAAGAGACCGAAATTTCTGAAACTGCTGAAGGAACTTTTTACGAATTTGAAATAAAAACAAACGGTTCTGCACTTGAAGTGGCTATTGATAAAACCGGTAAAATCGCAAAAACTGAAGATGCTCAGAATGATTAAAACGGGGAGATTTAAAATTTACTTTAAATTTCATTTAGATTTTATTTCTAGTTTCGCAGATTAAATCGCGATTTTGAAGTTTAAATTTTATCTGGGCTTACTGTTTTTATTCGTCATATTAAACATTGGGCAGGGCAGTTGGGGTCTTACCGAAAGTAGTGAGGCTCGCTATGCAGAGATAGGGCGGGAGATGGTAATTTCTGGTGATTATCTGCACCCACAGCTGCTGGGTATTTCGCATTATCACAAACCGCCGGTTACTTATTACCTCACAGCTTTAGGATATAAAATTTTTGGTGTTAATGAATTCGGGGCTCGCTTTTTTTTAAGTGTAGCCCTGATTATTCAGTTATTGCTGGTTTTTAAAATTGCCCTTTTACTTTTTAAAGAAGAAAAAATTGCGCTCTGGTCTGCGGTAATTTATATCTCCTTTCCGGTAGTTCTTATTGCGACACGCAATCTAACTACAGATGCTTATCTCACCACTTTTATTATTGCAGCTATATTTTTATGGCTTAAGCGAAAAAATAACGGTAGTCTCATTTATCTGTATGGCTTTTATGCAGCACTTGGTTTAGCTTTTTTAACCAAAGGTCCTGTGGTTGTGCTTCCTGTAGTAACTTTTATCACAGTTTATAAGATTGTAAATAAGGAAAGGCTGCGTGTTACAATTCATACGGTTTTAGGAGTGATATTGATGCTGGCGATCTCTGCTTCCTGGTTTGTTGCAGTAGTTGTAGACCATCCTAATTTGTGGGATTATTTTATTACAGAACAAATCGTAAATAGAAGCCTAAATGCGCAAAGCTTTCACAGAGATAAACCTTTTTGGTATTATTTACTTTTTGCACCTTTAGTTGGTTTGCCGTGGTTTGGTTTTATAATTACCGACTTTATAAAAAACCGAAAGCAGATAAAAAATACTAATAGACAAGCCTTTATTTTGGCAATAACAGTTGGGGTTTTACTTCTCGTTTTTTCTCTGTTTTCATCTAAGCTTATATTGTATATCCTGCCTGTTTATCCATTTTTGGCTTTACTGGGTGGATATTTAGCTGTTGGTATTTCGCAAAAGCGAGCTACAATTTACAACAAGATCTATCTGGGTTTCTATGCTCTATTGGTAATTGCATTATTGGTTCTCATTTTCTATGAAAAATTAAGTATAAATATTCCACTGGCGGCTATTCTCATTCTGTTTTTGATTGGTTTTAGCCTGTTTTTATATCGAAAAAAGGAGGTTTTTGAAAATCAGAAATTAATGGATTTAACGCTTGGTTTCACGGTGGGACTTCTGTGTGTCTACACACTTTTTAGCAGTGCAAATGCAGATGCGATCAATTCGGTTAAAGATCTTATGGTGAGAGTTGATGCCTTAGATGAAGACAGCACAGCAAATATCATCGTTTACGATAACAGATTACCGTCGGCGTCTTTTTATCTTGACAAAAAGATCATCACTATTGCTAACGGAAATTACCGCGCAAAACGGGAAACCGAATTTGAACAGGACACACTTTATAAAAATTATTACTACGATTTGCAGAAACCGGCAGATCTTGACCGAGCGCAAATCTTAATGCATGCCAACAACAATATTTTAATACTACGCGATAAAACCAAGGTGCCAGATTCTCTTGATTTTATCCTTAATAATTTCAAGAACAAAGAGGCGAATGGTAAATGGCTAATCTATTATTAGACTTTAGAATTACTTCAGGCTCACTTAAGAATCAATATTGAGATTTGGCGCATAATTAATCAGGTTTTAAACCTGTGATACCTGCATCAAATTCTCAATTCTTAAATGACAATTACTTCATTTACAAAATCTGATTTTCAGATTTTAAAGCATCCGTTTATCTGTTTTTTATTTGTCTGTCTCATTTTTTCAGCTTCCGCGAAAGCGCAAACAATTCAGAATAACAACCCCACAATTGAAACTGCAGGTGATATTCTCCTTGTCGCCATGCCAGTTTCTGTAATGGCAACCACGCTCATACTAAAAGACAGAAAAGGAAGCTGGCAGTTTACTAAAGGTTTTCTTTTTAACCAGGCTTTTACCTTTGGGATGAAAGTGGCTTTAAATAAACCCAGACCAAAGGGTAATGGGGACAATGCTTTTCCGTCGGGACACACTTCTACAACTTTTCAAAGTGCATCTTTTATACACAAGCGCTATGGTTTTAAATATAGTATTCCGGCGTATGCACTGGCTGGTTTTACTGCTTTTAGCCGAATAAATGCAGAGAAACATGATGGTTATGATATTCTCGCCGGCGCGGTGGTGGGAATAGGCAGCACGCTCTTGTTTACAACCGAATATGAGCAGGAACATATGCAATTGACATATAGCAATTATGAAGGAAATCACCTATTAGGATTTACATATAGATTTTAAGATGGAAGAATTTGGTTACCTTTAAACAAACAAAATTTTGTTTATGGAAGAACCGCTTACGTTGCGTGACAAGCTCGCGATAGACAGAACTCGACTAGCTAATGAGCGTACGTTTCTGGCTTATTTCCGCACATTTATCGTGTTTTTAAGCTCAGGGCTTGCAATCATAAAACTGGATATGTTTCAGCAAATAAAGAGCATTGGTCTTGCACTTACAGTTATTGCGCCCATTTTATTAATTACCGGCTTTGTGCGGTTTTATTATGTGAAAAAACACATCAAAAAGCTATATCTGGATGCTGATTTAAATGCTGAAAAACCCGCTTAATTGTATTAAAAACCCGCCTAGATTGAGGTAAAATCGACTAAAACTGACAAGAAATTAGCTAGTTAAATTCACTAAAGTGTGAAATATCGATCATTTGTATTAATTTTGCGTGAAGTGAATAAGTCATTCCATAAAATAGTATCGCTTACAATGGCACTTCTGGTGTTGTTCTCTACTATGTCTTTTAGTATGAACATGCATTATTGTGGCGACAAATTGGTTGACTTTAAAATCATGAAAGAAGCCGTTTCTTGTGGGATGGATGTGCAGCAAGCCACAAACAGCTGCGAGAATACAGTAACTACAAAATCATGTTGTAGCGACAAAACGGTTGTGGTAAAAGGCCATGACGATTTAAAATCTTCTTTTGATTCACTTTCACTAGAGCATCAGACTTTTGTTGCCGCTTTAGTTTACACGTATGTAAACCTTTTTGAAAGTGTTGACGAACAAATAATTCCTTTTAAAGATTATTCGCCGCCCGTCCTCATAAAAGACATACAGCTGCTAGACCAGACTTTCCTTATTTGATTTTTTAAACATGTTTAATAGAACCCGGCATTCTTGTGCCAGGGCATTCTCGTTGTCTTTTTTGATAACTATTTCACATCGTTTAAATATTAGCTCATGCTGAATAAGAGCATCAAATTTCTTATAAATAATAAATTAGTTTCTGTACTTCTTCTGGTTCTATTCGTAGGCTGGGGAATTGTTAACGCGCCTTTTAACTGGGACACCGGCTTTTTGCCAACAGATCCTGTTGCTGTCGACGCGATTCCAGATATTGGTGAGAACCAACAGATCGTTTTCACGAAATGGGACGGTCGGTCGCCACAGGATATTGAAGACCAGATCACTTATCCGCTAACTACTTCGCTGCTGGGAATTCCCGGAGTTAAGACGATTAGAAGTTCGTCAATGTTTGGTTTTTCAAGTATCTATATCATTTTTGACGAAGATGTAGAATTCTACTGGAGCCGAAGCCGAATTCTTGAAAAGCTCAATTCCCTTCCTAACGGATTATTGCCAGACGGCGTAAATCCTTCTTTGGGTCCAGATGCGACAGGTTTAGGTCAGGTTTATTGGTACACACTTGAAGGCAGGGATGATGACGGGAATGTGACCGGCGGCTGGGATTTACAGGAACTGCGAAGTATTCAGGATTATTATGTGAAATATGCCTTGTCTTCGGCCAGCGGAGTTTCAGAAGTGGCATCTATTGGCGGTTATGTAAAAGAATATCAGATTGATGTTAATCCGGAGTTGATGCGACAATATAACATCGATTTGGGTCAGATTGTAACCGCAGTAAAAGAAAGTAATCGGGATATTGGTGCGCAAACCCTTGAAATAAATCAGGCGGAATATCTGGTGCGTGGTTTGGGTTACGTGAAGAATATTGCAGATATAGAAAATGCGGTTGTTACTTCAAAAGATTTTGCTTCAATACGTATCGCAGATATTGCAAAGGTCTCTTTAGGTCCTGCCACAAGACGCGGAATCCTGGACAAAGAAGGTGCAGAAGTTGTTGGTGGAGTTGTGGTCGCCAGATATGGCGCAAACCCGATGGAGGTTATCAATAATGTTAAGGAAAAGATCGCAAATATAAGTAGCGGTTTACCATCAAAAACTTTGAAAGATGGTCGCACGTCGCATATTACGGTAGTGCCATTTTACGACAGAAGCGAACTTATACAGGAAACTTTAGGCACACTCGACGAAGCATTAACGCTTGAAATTTTGGTTACGGTTCTCGTAATTATCATTATGGTTTTCAACCTGCGGGCATCCATTCTAATTTCCGGATTATTGCCTGTGGCGGTTCTTATGGTTTTTATTGCCATGAAATTCTTTCATGTAGATGCGAATATTGTGGCTCTTTCTGGTATTGCGATTGCGATTGGGACGATGGTCGATGTGGGCGTCATACTTTGTGAGAATATAATCAGGCATCTCGATGAAGATAATGAGGGTTTGCCCATTAATACCGTTGTTTACAATGCCACTGCCGAAGTTTCCGGCGCGATTGTAACTGCTGTTTTAACTACAATTATCAGTTTTATTCCGGTGTTTACGATGGTGGGAGCAGAGGGAAAACTTTTCCGTCCTCTGGCATTTACCAAAACCATGGCGCTAACGGCTTCAATAATAGTTGCCTTGTTTTTAATTCCGCCATTTGCAGCTTTTATTTTTAGAAAACGAAGCTTCAAGAAAAAAGCAACTTATATAATAAACGCTGTTCTGATTATTGCCGGTATTATTGCCGTTTTTTATGGCTATTGGCTAGGTTTGGTTCTTATCGCATTTGGTATTACGGCGTTGTTGGGCGTTCAGGATAAGCTTTCGCGAAAGCGTGTAAATCTTATTAATATCATTATTTCAGCTGCTGCCATTGTACTATTATTGGCGGAATACTGGCGGCCATTAGGTGTTGAAAAATCCATTTTTTGGAATGTAATTATTGTTGGCGTTATCTGTTTCGGTTTGCTGGGCGTATTCTCATTATTCAGACATTTTTATACACGCATTCTAAGATGGGCATTGCGCAATAAGATTTTGTTTCTTTCGCTGCCTACAGCAATTGTTATCTGCGGAATTCTAATCATGAACAACACCGGCAAAGAATTTATGCCTTCGCTAAATGAAGGTTCGTTTCTCTTAATGCCGACTTCACTTCCGCACGCCGGAGTGACTGAAAACAAACGTATTTTACAGCAACTTGATATGGCGGTTGCCAGCATTCCGGAAATTAAAACCGTTGTGGGAAAATCTGGCCGAACAGAGTCTGCGCTTGATCCCGCGCCACTTTCTATGTACGAGAATATTATTCAGTATAAATCGGAATATATGCTCAATAATCGGGGAAAAAGGCAAAGATTTCGGGTGAATGACGATGAATATTTTGTTACTCCAGACAGCTTAATCCTTGCAATTGACGGAAGTGAAAGGGAAATCAAATCAGTCCGGAAGGATACGAGTGTGGCATCAAAAATAAAAGTAATCTCTTCGGCAAATGCAGATCAGTTAATTCCAGATGAAGATGGCGAATTCTACCGAAACTGGCGCCACCAAATTCAGTCGCCTGATGATATCTGGAATGAGATCGTACGAGTTACAAAACTTCCGGGAATAACTTCGGCACCTAAACTACAACCTATAGAAACCCGCTTGGTCATGCTTCAAACCGGAATGCGTGCACCCATGGGAATTAAAATTCAGGGTCAAAATTTGAAGCAAATAGAGGATTTTGGTATCAAACTGGAGGATATTTTAAAGCAGTCTAAAGGCGTAAAGTCTCAAGCCGTTTTTGCCGATAGAATTGTAGGTAAACCCTATTTGCTTATTGATATTAAAAGAGAGCGACTCGCTCGATACGGAATTACTATAGAAGATGTGCAGCAGGTTCTTGAAGTTGCTGTAGGCGGTAAGATGATTACCCAAACGGTAGAAGGCCGCGAACGTTATGGCGTGCGAGTGAGATATCCACGTGAACTGCGCGAAAATCCGGCAGATATAGAAGGTATTTATGTTCCGGTTGAAAATGGTGCGCCTGTGCCATTGTCTGAGTTGGTTGATATTCGTTATGAGCAGGGACCACAGGTGATTAAAAGTGAAGATACTTTTCTTATTGAATATGTACTGTTTGACAAGCAAGACGGTTTTGCCGAAGTAAATGTGGTTGAGGATGCGCAGGCTTTGATTCAGCAAAAGATAGATGCCGGAGATCTTGTTGTCCCTAAAGGAATCACTTATCGTTTTACAGGAACTTATGAAAATCAGTTGCGGGCAGAGAAGACACTTTCTGTCGTCGTTCCGCTATCGCTCATTATCATTTTCCTGATTCTTTACTTTCAGTTTAAGTCCGTTTCCACTTCGCTTATGGTTTTTTCAGGCATTGCGGTAGCCTTTGCCGGCGGTTTTATTATGATCTGGTTATATGGCGAGAGTTGGTTTTTGAATTTTAATTTCTTTGGTGAAAACCTGCGCGATATGTTCCAGATGCATACAATTAATTTAAGTGTCGCGGTTTGGGTAGGTTTTATCGCTCTTTTTGGAATTGCCACAGATGACGGTGTGGTGATGGCGACGTATCTCACCCAGTCTTTTGATAGAAATTCACCGGAAACTTTACCCGAATTACGTGATGCGGTTGTTGAAGCCGGCGAAAAAAGAATACGTCCTTGTTTAATGACAACAGCGACCACGATTCTGGCTTTACTTCCGGTTTTAACGTCAACGGGAAGAGGTAGTGATATTATGATCCCGATGGCGATTCCCGGTTTTGGCGGAATGCTGATCGCGCTTATCACACTTTTTGTGGTTCCGGTTTTATTCAGTTGGAAGAAGGAGTTTTCGCTTAAGCGAAATAATAATCTGGCTGCTAAAAATGAAATTTTATGAAGAAAATAAGTAAATCATCGGTTTCAAGATCTGCATTAGTGTTTTGTTTTCTGCTGTCTTTTTTCGCTGCAAAAGCGCAACAATTGGATTCTTACATTCTGGAAGCGCAGCAAAATAATCCAGATATTCAGGCGAACGAGTTGCGTTATAATCTGGCTGAAGAAAGGGTCAACGAAGTCAATTCACTTCCCAATACAGAAATAAGCGCGGGCTATTTTGTAAGCGAACCAGAAACGCGTACCGGGGCGCAAAAAGCGCGTTTTTCAGTGAAACAGATGATTCCGTGGTTTGGTACGATCACCGCCAGAGAAAATTATGTCGGTGCCATGGCAGATGCCGAGTATGTTGAGATCGCTATTGCGAAAAGAAAGCTGGCGCTGAATGTTGCGCAGACCTATTACAATTTATATGCTTTACGGGAAAAACAGGAGGTTTTACAGCAGAATATAAAATTGCTTGACACCTACGAAGAACTGGCTTTGACTTCAGTTCAGGTAGATAAAGCTTCGGCGGTTGATGTATTAAAGTTGCAAATGCGGCAAAATGAATTGCAGGAACAAATTGAAGTTTTGCAGCAGGATGAAGAGTCGGCACGAGTAACTTTTAGCAATTTGCTTAATCGGGAAAATTTGGAAGCAATCCCTATTGCAGATAGTTTGCTTTTGCCGGACGAGGAAAAAATCGGTCAAAATGAGCTAAAAATCCACCCTGAACTGCTAAAATTCGACCGACTTTATGAATCAGTTACCCAGTCTGAAAAAGTAAATCTGCGTGAAGCTTCTCCACAAATAGGCGTTGGTCTTGATTATATTCCGGTAGAAGAGCGCCCTGAAATGAGTTTTAATGATAACGGAAAAGATATCATTATGCCCATGGTTTCCGTCTCTATACCAATTTTCAGTAAAAAGTATAATTCAGTTTCTGCTCAAAATGAATTGCGCTTGCAAGAAATCAATTCGCAAAAGCAGGATCGTTTTAATCTGCTTAAAACCCGCTTGCAGACTGCCATTAGTAATAGAAACTCGGCCAGAATCTCTTACAACACGCAAACAAAGAATTTAAAACAAGCAAAAGACGCAGAGGAAATTCTCCTTAAAAACTATGAAACCGGAACTATTGATTTTAACGATGTGATTGATATTCAGGAGTTACAGTTGAAATTTCAGCTTAAATTAGTAGATGCGATAACCAAATATTACCGGGAAACAGCCAATATTAATTACCTAACCAACTAACTATGACCAAAGAATTTCATATAAAAAATATGGTGTGCGACCGCTGCATCAAGATCTTAAGATTAGAATTAGAGCAGCAGGATATCGCGGTTAAACAGATAGAACTGGGCAGGGCAGAAGTTGAGCTTAATGCAGAAGAGGATACGAAAATTGTAAAGAGGATAGTTGAAAATAACGGTTTTGAATTAATAGAAGATGCAGATACAATTCTGGTGGAGGATATTAAAATAGAGCTTATTAAGTTGCTCAAAAATTTACCGCTCACCTTTTCAGGAACATTATCAGATTATCTGGCGTCACGGGTGAATCAGGATTATACAAAGCTTAGTAAGCTTTTTTCGTATAACGAGAAAATCACGATCGAGAAGTATTTCATCAAATTAAAAATAGAAAAAGTAAAGGAGCTCATCCAGACCAAAGAATACAATTTTACAGAGATAAGTCAGCTGCTGGATTACAGTAATTCAGGCCATTTGAGTAACCAGTTTAAAAGCGAGACCGGGATGAGTTTAACAAACTATAAGGCTTTAAAACAGAATTTTAGGAATTCTTTAGACCAAATTATATAAGCCTTTACCAGAATTTTAGCAGTTAAAGGATGTAAGAAATTATAAATTGTTTCTGTAAAAATGTTGAGGCGTTTGCCTTCAACTCATAAAACAATCTTTAACTAAAAACCCAAAAAATTATGGAAAATCGAACATTTATTGACGCTTTAACAGCTTGTGTAGTTGCATGTAATCATTGTGCAGATGCCTGCCTTGATGAAGACAATCTGGATATGATGGTAGATTGTATACGTACAGACCGTGTGTGCGCAGAAGTATGCGATACCACGGCAAAAGTATTGTTGACATCTTATGAAGACGTTGATGCACTCGTAAAATATTGCCAGCAAATTTGTACTGCCTGTGCAGACGAGTGTGAGAAGCACGAGCACCAGCATTGTCAGGACTGTGCAAAAGCATGCAGAGCATGTGAAAAAGAATGTGAGGCATTTTTAGCCTAAAACCTATCGATCCCTTTCTGCTATTAAGGAAGGGGTCGTTTTAATATTTCACTTATGAAACATAGATTTTTGAGTTTGACTTTTGCGTTATTTTTTACTGCATTGATTATTTCATGTAATTCTAATAACTCTAAAGAGAAAAAATCAATCCCCATGCAGCACGAGATGCATGCTGAGGATACATCAATAGATGATAAAGTACAGAATTCTGAAGAACTCGCTTTTAATGACCAGAAAATTGAGGCCATTTTTCAAAACTACATAGACGTAAAAGACGCTTTGGTCAAGAGTGATACAGACGCAGCGCAAGAAGCTGCTAATAAACTTTCTGAATCTTTAAACGAAAATAGAGAGGCAGTTGAATATGCCGATAAAATAGCCGGTTCAAGTGATATTGAGGCGCAAAGAAGGGCATTTTCAAAACTTACAGAACCTTTGGAAAGTCTATTAAATGGAACAATTTCTACAGGAGTAGTTTATAAAGATTATTGTCCTATGGCCTTTAATGAAGGCGCTTATTGGTTATCAACAGATCAAGAAATTAAAAATCCCTTTTACGGTGATAAAATGCTCACCTGTGGATCTGTGAAAAGTGAGATCAAGTAAACCGCGAATTGAAGGATTAAATTACAATATGACCGACTTTTTACAACGATGGGGTGAAGCTGCTTATACGACAGTAGGTTTTTTCTGGATGGCGCTATGGGCTTTTATTCTAGGTTATGTGATCAGTAGTATGATACAGATTTTTGTGACTGAAAAGCGTATGCAAAGAACCATGGGTCAGGGAGAGTCAAAAGGCGTACTGCTGGGAACTTTCTTTGGTTTTATAAGCAGTTCTTGCAGTTTTGTAGCCTTGGCTTCAACTAAATCCTTATTTAAAAAAGGAGCGAGTTTTGTTTCTTCAATTGCATTTCTGTTAGCTTCTACTAATCTGGTAATTGAGTTGGGAATTATTATCGCTATATTCTTGGGATGGCAATTTGTAGTAGGGGAATATGTTGGTGGAATACTACTAATCCTTATTTGCTGGTTGTTAATAAGACTTATAAATCCGAAAAAATTAATAGAAAACGCCCGCAAGAATCTCGAAGATAAAGATGAAGATTCTGATGATGATGAAACCAAATCCTGGAAAAAGAAAATTAAGACCGAAGAAAGCTGGGCTAAAGTTTCTAAACAATACGGGATGGAATGGAAGATGGTCTGGAAAGATGTTACCGTAGGTTTTACGATCGCCGGGATCGTAGCCGCTTTTGTACCTGATTCCTTTTTTCAGACCTTATTTATTAATAGCGGACAAGGAAATACAGATTTCACTTTCTTTGAAATTCTTGAACATATAATCGTTGGTCCCATTGCGGCTTTTATCACTTTTATAGGCTCTATGGGTAATATTCCGCTGGCTGCGCTACTTTTTGGTAAAGGTGTGAGTTTTGCAGGGGTTATGGCATTTATTTTTAGTGATCTGGTTGTTTTTCCAATTCTTAGAATTAATGCCAAATATTACGGCTGGAAAATGTCACTTTTTATTCTCTTCCTTCTTTTTACTGCATTAGTGGGTGCGTCATTAATTCTGCATTATTCCTTTGATTTACTGAGTATTTTACCAGATTCCAGTCAGGTAAACATGACAGATACGACTTATTTTAAGTTCAATTACACGTTCTTTTTAAACATCGCATTTCTACTTATTTCGGGTTATTTGATCTATTTGGGCTTTTTTAAACGAAAAGATATTATGCATATGAAAGAGATGGCACCTAAAAGTATGTTGCTTGAAAATATTTTAAAATATGCAGCTTTTATTTGCTACATCTGGTTAGCTGGTGGTTTGATAACCAAATTTTTTATCGCTTAAAGCGAAATGTTCAATCTTTAAAAACTATTCACAATGGACTACTATTTTAATACAACCATAAACAGCAGTTTTGAGGCTGCTATAGATAAAGTTACAGAAGAGCTGAAGAAAGAAGATTTTGGAGTGCTAACAGAGATCAATGTTAATGAGACGTTGAAGAAAAAGTTAGACGTTGATTTTAAGAAGTACCGCATTCTGGGAGCATGTAATCCGCCTTATGCGTATAAAGCGTTACAGGCAGAAGATAAGGTAGGCACCATGTTGCCGTGTAATGTCATCGTTCAGGAAATTGAAGATAATAAAATAGAAGTCGCAGCTGTAAACCCCATGGCATCAATGCAGGCAATCGCTAATCCTGAACTAGAAAAGATAGCAAAAGAGATCACTGAAAAACTAAAAAAAGTGATCGACAGTCTATAGAAAGTATAATATAATCGAGGCATGCCTCAGAGAATTAAACCCACTGGTGGGAAAATGAAACACACATATAAAATATCCGGAATGACCTGCAACGGCTGTCGTAGCCATGTAGAAAATACGCTTGCTCATGTTGAAGGAGTTTCTAAAGCGCAGGTTGATCTGGAAAAGGAAGAAGCGGTCATTGAAATGGAATCTCATATTCCTATAGAAACCTTCAAAAAGGCGTTACAGGATGATGGCGGGCGATATAGTATTTCGTTACCAGAAGAAGATCATAAAATGAAACATACGTACGCCGTTGCCGGAATGACCTGCAATGGTTGTAAAAGTCATGTGGAACACATGTTGAAGGAAACTCCCGGAGTGACAAACGCAGTTGTTGATCTGGAAAAAGGAGAAGCAGAAGTTGAAATGAGCTCTCATATTAAGCTGGAAACTTTTCAGCAAAAATTTGAAGCAGATGGCGGGCATTATAAAATATCTGCTCCAGGAGAAAATCCCCACCCAAAGGGGAGGAGTGAGAGTGGTAATTCAGATAAAGAAAGAGCCCACGTTGGGGGGACGGGAAAATTTTACTGCCCCATGCACTGTGAGGGAGATAAAACTTATGATAAAGCGGGAGATTGCCCAGTCTGCGGGATGGATCTGGTAGAAGAAGTGAGTGCTGCTTCTTACTCTGCTACGCAATACACCTGCCCCATGCATCCGGAGATTGTAGAAGATGAGCCTGGTTCTTGCCCCATCTGTGGGATGGATCTCGTCCCTATGGAACCCGATATTTCGGCTGAAGAAAAAGGCTATAAAAAATTACTTAGAAAGTTCTGGATAGCGGTAGCTTTTACTGTTCCGGTGTTTTTGATCGCCATGTCAGATATGCTGGCTAATAATCCTATTTATAATATACTGGATTTACAATACTGGAACTGGGTACAATTTGCTCTTTCACTACCCGTAGTTTTTTACGCTGCCTGGATGTTCTTTGAGAGAGCATATCGTTCAGTCAAAACATGGAATCTAAACATGTTTACCTTAATAGGAATAGGTTCTGGTATTGCATGGCTTTTCAGCGTTTTTGGCCTACTTATGCCCGATTTTTTTCCGCCTCAATTTAAAACCGAAGCAGGAACGGTGCACGTCTATTTTGAAGCTGCGACCGTAATTCTCACTTTGGTTCTATTAGGTCAGGTTCTTGAAGCACGAGCGCATACAAAAACAAATTCCGCGGTAAAAGAATTGCTCAAACTTGCACCGTCAAAAGCAGTTCGAATTGTAGATGGTAAAGAAGAAGAAATAGCTATCGATAAGATCGTAAAAGGAGATCTTTTGCGCGTAAAACCGGGTGAAAAAATTCCGGTAGATGGTGTAATTACAGAAGGTGAAACCTCTGTTGATGAGGCAATGATAACGGGCGAACCTATTCCTGTTGACAAAGCAGAAGGTGATGAAGTCCGTTCCGGAACCATTAACGGTAATCAGTCTTTTGTTATGAAAGCTGAAAAAGTAGGTTCAGAAACTTTGCTTTCGCAGATTGTGGAAATGGTAAATAAAGCCAGCCGCAGTCAGGCTCCTATTCAAAAATTAGCTGATCGTATTTCAGGTTATTTTGTTCCTGTTGTCGTCTTGATTTCGTTATTAACCTTTATCGCTTGGGTGGTTTTTGGCCCCGATCCTAAATATGTTTTTGCCCTTGTAAACGCGATTGCGGTGTTGATCATCGCTTGCCCGTGTGCGCTGGGATTAGCCACACCTATGTCTGTAATGGTTGGTGTGGGTAAAGGTGCTCAAAACGGAGTTTTGATCAAAAATGCCGAAGCTTTAGAGAAAATGAATAAGATTGACACCCTTATTATTGATAAAACCGGTACGATCACAGAAGGAAAACCTTCGGTAGAACGAGTAGGCTCTTCAGCTGATTTTAATGAAGATGAGGTTTTAAAATATATTTTTTCGCTGAATAGCAAAAGTGAACATTCGCTGGCTGCGGCTACCGTTAATTATGCCAAAGAAAAAGGAATTACATTACTGGAAGCAGCTGATTTTAAAGCTGTTTCCGGAAAAGGTGGGACGGGAATAATAGAAGGTAAAAAAGTCGCTTTAGGAAATCATAAAATGATGACCGAAGCAAATGCCAAAATCCCGGAAGAACTTCAAAAAGCGGTTGCAGAAGCTCAAAAATCGGGCAAAACCGTACCGATTTTAGCAGTAGAAAATAAAGCGGTGGGTTATGTTGTAATAGGCGATAAGATCAAAGAAAGCAGCAAAAAGGCTATTTACGAATTAAAAGAAAAAGGCATTGCAGTTATTATGCTAACCGGTGACAATAACGACACCGCAAAAGCGGTGGCTACAGAACTGGAGTTGGCAGACTATAAAGCAGAGATGCTGCCACAAGACAAACTTGCTGAAGTTGAGCGCCTGCAAAATAAAGGTAAAAAAGTGGCAATGGCGGGCGATGGTATTAATGACGCACCTGCTTTGGCAAAAAGTGATGTGGGGATTGCAATGGGAACCGGCACAGATGTAGCGATAGAAAGTGCTGCGATCACCTTGGTAAAAGGAGATTTGCATGGCATCGTAAAAGCAAAGAATTTGAGTGATAAAGTGATGAAAAATATCAAACAGAATTTATTTTTCGCTTTGATCTATAATTCCGTTGGGATTCCTATTGCGGCAGGCGTTTTATATCCAGTTTTTGGTATTTTGCTTTCGCCCATGATCGCAGCGGTTGCGATGAGCTTTAGCTCGGTTTCTGTGATTGCAAATGCGCTGCGGTTACGCGCTACAGATTTAAATTGATATAAGAAGACAATGAATAAAAGTACATTTTACGTAGTTCTGGCCGTGGTTGTGGGCCTTATCGGTGGTTATTTCCTTTTTGGTGGTTCCGATTCCGCTCAAGGCGAAAGCACAGAAAGTCACGATCACATTGAAGAAGCTACTGCCCAAATGTGGACCTGCTCTATGCACCCGCAGATTATGCTTCCCGAACCTGGAGATTGCCCCATTTGCGGGATGGAACTTATTCCTGCCGGTTCTGCTGCAGATGGTCTGGCTCTAAACGAGTTTAAAATGTCTAAGAATGCGCTGGCACTTGCAAATATTCAGACAACGGTTGTGGGCAGCGGAAGCAGTAATAACAGTCTTACACTTTCTGGTAAAATTCAGCAGAATGAAGAAGAGAATGCCGTACAATCCAGTTATTTCGCCGGAAGGATAGAAAATCTCAATGTAAATTTCACCGGTGAAGAAGTACGTCAGGGACAAAGACTTGCAACCATCTATTCGCCGCAATTGGTAGCGGCGCAGCAGGAATTAATAACCACAGCTTCATTAAAAGAATCACAACCCGAATTGTACAAAGCGGTACGCAACAAATTAAAACTCTGGAAACTTTCTGAAAATCAGATAAATCAGATTGAAAACTCGGGTAAAGTGACCGAAAACTTCCCGGTTTACGCCACAGTTTCCGGAACAGTTTCAGAGAAATTAGTGAATGAAGGCGATTATGTAGAGCAGGGGCAGCCACTTTTCAGAATAGCCAATTTAAGCTCGGTTTGGGCGGTTTTTGATGCTTATGAAAATCAGCTTTCTCAGCTAAAAAACGGCCAGGAGATCAAAATATCGGCAAATGCTTATCCCGCAAAAACTTTTGATGCTAAGGTTTCATTTATAGATCCGTCACTCAATACCGGCAAACGAACTGTACAAGTGCGAGCTGAATTGAACAATAAAGAGAACATTCTAAAACCGGGAATGTTTGTACAAGGAAAGATAAGCGGAGTTGCATCTGCAGAAGAAGCGATTACAGTTCCCGCAAGCGCTGTGATGTGGACAGGAAAAAGATCTTTGGTTTATATAAAAACTGATGATACAGAACCGGTTTTTGAAATGCGTGAAGTACAATTAGGAAACACTTCAGGTGATAATTATACTATTTTAAGTGGTTTAAGTAGCGGTGATGAAATTGTTACAAATGGAACTTTTACAGTTGATGCAGCCGCACAATTGCAGGGCAAAAAATCTATGATGAACGCGGGAGAAGAGGCTATGCCCGGGATGAAAATGAATTTACCGGCAGACTTTCAGCAGAAATTAGGCGGTGCACTTGATTCTTATTTACAACTTAAGGATGCTTTAGTTGCTTCAAAAGCTGATCTCGCTTCCGCGAAAGCAAAAACATTGCAAAATTCGTTAGAAGAAATCGATACTGCTTCGGCATCAAAAATGTTGCAATCACATATTAATGCAAGCACAAAAGCACTTTCATTGATAGATAAAAGTACAGATCTTAAAATCCAGCGAGATAACTTCTACAAGCTTTCAGAAAATATGATAGCCCTTGCAGAAAATCTAAATTCATATAACGACACTTTATTTGTACAAAAATGCCCTATGGCAAATAATAGTGAGGGAGCGAGCTGGCTGAGTAAAGAGCGAGAGGTACGCAATCCTTACTTTGGTGAAGCTATGCTTAATTGTGGTAGTGTGATAAAAACTATAGCTAAGTAATATAGAAATTAATTACTTTGTTATAGCGATTTTTTATAGTAATAAATAGTTTTCAATACCAATAGTAGGAATAATCTTCAATTCCTATAATTTCTCTTAATGCCGCTGTTAATTAAATTCTAAAATAGAAAATTACATTCAGGATAAAGGTTTTAATGGGTAATTTAAAGCTCAAAGCAATAGATCCCAACTATAATTAAAACCAATAGTCAACATGAATGATTTTGACAATAATAAAAAAACGGCTTCAGAGAGAATGAGCGAAGACGAAGAGCGTCTTCTTGATGAGCTGGGCATTTTTGGTAATTCCAGGCGTAACTTTCTGGGGCAAATGTCAGCCGCTAGCTTAAGTCTTGCTGCGATGCCATATTTCACTTCAGATGTTTTTGAAAATGCTCCCAAAGGTATTCCGGATATTGATCCGGATTTTTTACTAAATGCTGTTAAGGTAAATCTTCAGGTAAATAATACTTCAAAACCCCTTACAATAGATTCCAGAATGTCGCTTCTTGATGCTTTGCGCGAAAGACTAGAACTTATGGGTACTAAAAAAGGTTGCGATCATGGTCAGTGCGGTGCGTGCACGGTAATAATTGATGGTAAACGCAAACTTTCCTGTCTTACTCTTGCTGCCACTTGCAAAGACAAAGAAATCAAAACCGTAGAAGGGCTTGCAGAAGGGAATAAACTGCACCCCATGCAGGAAGCTTTCTTAAAACATGATGGTTTTCAATGCGGTTATTGTACACCCGGTCAAATTTGCTCAGCAGTCGCTTTACTTGATGAAGCAGAACGTGGCGAAGTAAGTTATGTGACCGAAGACGTTAGGCAAACCAAAGAAAACCTCAAACTTTCTGAAGAAGAAATAAGAGAACGCATGTCTGGTAACATTTGCCGCTGCGGTGCTTATAATAATATAGTTCAGGCTGTGCGGGAAGTAAACGGCGGTAGCGATGAATGGCCTAAGTGGACGTTTGCATCTAACGAAGAACTGGAAAGAAGCAGAACTTCAGAATCGTAAGATTCTTCACAAATTTCGCATTTCTGCGAAAAACTAAAAAATCCGCCTAAATAGATCAAAAATCGATCTAAAAGCGGCAAAAAACTAACTTCATGAGACCATTTAAATATACAAACGCGGCAAGTGAGACTGAAGCACTTAAGTCTTACAGCGGCACTCCCAATACAAAATATCTGGGCGGCGGTACTAATCTTATCGACTTGATGAAAGAAGATGTAGAAAGACCGGACGCCTTGGTTTATGTGGCAGATCTACCCAATAACAAAATTGAACCCACAGCTTCCGGTGGATTGTCCCTTGGCGCTGCGGTTAGCAATACAGATACAGCAAATCACGCTACAGTGCGAAAGAATTATCCGCTGCTATCTATGGCGATGCTTTCTGCTGCAACAGAGCAGATAAGAAACATGGCCACAAATGGCGGGAATTTATTACAACGCACCCGCTGCTCTTATTTCTATGACACCGCAATGCCTTGTAATAAACGTGATCCCGGTTCTGGTTGCGGCGCTTTAAAAGGTGTGAACAGATTGCATGCTATTTTTGGGTGGAGTGAAAGCTGCGTAGCTACACATCCTTCAGATATGTGTGTGGCATTAACTGCACTTGAAGCTACCGTAAATGTTCAAAAACCTGATGGCTCAAGCCGAAAAATTCCTTTTGTAGATTTTCACCGTTTACCCGGAGACCACCCGGAAAAAGACACAAATCTGGAACCTGGCGAACTTATAACTTCTATAGATCTGCCGGAACCTTATTTTTCAGATAAGTATTACTATTTAAAGATCAGGGAGCGATCAAGCTATGCTTTTGCTATAGTGTCTGTCGCTGCAGGATTGCAGGTAGAAGGAAATACAATTTCGCGTGCAGCGCTTGCAATGGGTCGCGTAGCACATAAACCGTGGAAGTTGGCCAATGTGGAAAAATTTCTTCAGGGAAAAGCCGCCACAACCGAAACCTTTGAACAGGCAGCAGAATTAGCCTTTGAAGATGCAAAACCGCTTGATCAGAATGAATATAAGATTCCGCTGGGCAAACGCGCGATAATAAGAGCTTTAGAACAGGCAAATGCCAGAGCATAATTCCACTAAAAAAAAGAAAAAATCATGAATACAAATAATACAGGAATTGGCGAAGCCATAAATAGAGTAGACGGTCGATTAAAGGTGACGGGAATGGCTAAGTATTGCACCGAGTTCCATGTTGATAATATGGTCTATGCCCAGGGGCTGAGCAGTACGATCTCAGCGGGGCGAATTACCGGAGTAGGTACCAGTGAGGCCGAAAAACAACCCGGTGTGCTTAAAATTATTACGTACCAAAATGCTGATAAACTAAAGACTTTTAGTGAAGAGATGCCGGTGCCAAGTACTGATGGTCTGTCACCTGTGTTGCAGACGCCTAAGATTCACTATTTTGGTGAGTTTATAGGGGCTGTAGTTGCAGAAACTTTTGAGCAGGCTCAGTATGCTGCCAGACTGGTAAAATTTAGTTATGAAGAAGATGAACCCAAATCTATTTTTGACAAGCACGAAAAGGATGCGTATAAACCGGAAAATATAAATTCAGGGGCAAAAACAGATACGAGTTGGGGAGATGTTGAGCAAGGCCTGGCAGACTCTGCGGTTACTATAGAAGCAGAATATAACACACCTATTGAGCATCACCATCCTATGGAACTGCATGCGATAATAGCTTCTTGGGAAAATGGAGAGGTAAAGGCATATTTATCTACACAAATGGTAGATAATGCAGTAACCACAATTGCAGAAACCTTTATGATACCAAAGGATAATGTTAGAGTGATTACACCTTATATTGGTGGTGGTTTTGGTTCAAAATTACAAGCTCGTGAGCATGCAACTTTGGGGATACTCGCTTCAAAAATGGTGGGTCGCCCGGTTCAACTTACCGTTACCAGACAAGGAATGTTCACACATGTGGGTTATCGTCAGCACAACAGACAGTATATGAGACTGGGTGCAGATAAGGATGGTAAATTGCTTGCGCTTTCTCATCAAACTGTCGCACAAACTTCTACTTATGAAGAATTTCAGGAGCAATCAGGATCAATTTCAAGAACTTTATATGGCCCGCCTAATTCTTTGGTAACACACAGATTAATGACGCTTAATTTACCCTCACCACGGTGGATGCGGGCACCTGGAGAAGCTCCTGGAAGTTTTGCTTTAGAATCGGCTATGGACGAGTTGGCGTATGCCCTAAAAATGGATCCGGTTGAGTTTCGTATAAAAAATGATACCCAAAAAGATCTAAGTACAGACAAACCGTATTCTTCAAGATTACTTATAGAATGTTTAAAAATAGGAGCAGAGCGCTTTGGCTGGAAAGATAAATGGAAGCAGGAACCCAGAAGTAATCGCAACGGTAATTGGCTGGTAGGTTATGGTATGGCCGCTTCATCCCGTAAATCACCTTACAGCAAAACAAATGCAAAAGTTATACTTGATCGTGATGGTGATACAATTCATGCCACAGTAGAACTTGATGGTACAGATATAGGTACAGGAAGTTATACGATTGTAGCGCAAACAGCCGCTGAATATCTTGATATTCCGGTTGAGCAGGTGACGGTTAATCTTGGTGATTCTAAATATCCGGTGACTCCTGGTTCAGGTGGTTCATGGGGCGCGGCTTGTTATACAAATGCAACTTACGCGGCTTGTACGGCTGCGAAAGACAAGCTTCGTGAAAATACATCTTTGGGTGAAGATGCTTCTACAGCAGAATTGATGAAGGCCAAGAACGTAAATTCATTAACCGCAGCCGGTGTTGCAGAACCATCTTCAGAATTTGAGGATCATTCAGTTTATTCATTTGGCGCCAACTTTGCCGAAGTTTGGGTTGATGAAGATACAGGAATGGTTCGCTTGAAAAAATATATTAATACGGCTTCCGCCGGAAAAATATTAAATCCCAAAACAGCTTATTCGCAGGTAATTGGCGGAATAACCTGGGGATTGGGAATGGCACTTACAGAACATAGTATTGTAGAGCCTAATTATGGCAATTTTATTACCAGAACACTTGCAGATTATCATGTGCCAGTGAACCTTGATCTAGCAGATATTGAAGTAATCTTTATTCCGGAAGAAGATAAGATCGCAAATCCGTTAGGAGTAAAAGGTATAGGTGAACTGGGAATAACAAGTGTGGGTGCTGCGATCGCAAATGCCGTATTTAACGCTACCGGAAAACGAGTACGGGACTTGCCAATAACACCTGAAAAATTGACAAAAATGAAAGTACAAACCGCTTAAGTATAGTACTTGCGCTGAATTTATTTCAGGGTAACTTTTATACTTACAATGAAGATATTAAAGTAATGGGACGAGAAGCTGATAATACTTTAGCATGACTCGTTTCAAAATTTGAGTTTAATTAAAAAGAAAGATTATGATACAGGAAAAAGTAAATTTAAAGTATAAAATAGGAGGCGATCTTGAAGTAAACCGATTGGGTTATGGAGGAATGCAACTTACCGGAGAAGGAGTTTGGGGCGATGTAGAAAACCGCGAAAATGCGATAAAAATCCTCCAAAAAGCAGTAGAAAGTGGGGTGAATTTTATCGATACAGCAGACTCTTATGGACCTTTTACTAATGAAGAATTGATACAGGATGCTTTATATCCCTACAAGCAAGATCTGGTTATAGCAACAAAGGCCGGACTTGAACGACCTGGGCCAAACCAGTGGGAACCCAATGGTCATCCTGATCACATAAGAGAACGCATTGACGGAAGTTTAAAGCGTTTAAAAATTGGTCAGATTGATCTGTGGCAATTACACCGTATAGATCCTAATGTAGATGTTGAGGAAACACTGCAACCGGTCATTCATGCGGTAGCTGCGGGCAAAATAAAATACGTAGGTCTGTCTGAAGTTACAGTTGATCAAATCAAAAAAGTTCAGGAAATTTTGCCAATCGTTTCAGTGCAGAATCAGTATAACCTTGGCGATCGCCAAGGGGAAGATGTATTAGATTATACTGCTGCAAACGGATTAGCCTTTATTCCTTGGTTTCCTTTAGCTTCAGGACCTGATAAAATGAAGGAAAAGATCAAATCGATAGCCGAAAAGCATGACGCAACTATTGCTCAAATTGCTTTGGCTTGGTTATTAAAACGGTCTGATAATATTCTGCTAATTCCGGGAACAAAATCACTGGATCATTTGGCAAGTAATATTAAAGCTACAGAGATCGAACTAACAGATGAGGAATTTGAAACCTTATCTAAGCAGTAGATTTTTAACTTTAAAACGCGAAAAACCGGGTATTTTACCCGGTTTTTTTATGATTTCATAGAAAGTTGGATTTGCCTTGCCTCTAGCTGTTCGATTGTTAATATTAGGACAAATGATTAGTAACATATATTTAGTAATTTATGGTATTAATATACAATGGATAATTAAGAGAAATTCCCTTTATTATTAAAATGCTCCCAAATGCAAAAGTTGAATTAAAAAAAAATGATATAAAAAAAGTATTTTTTGTGAAACAAATTTTAATACTCAGTTGAATTTGGATTTCATCCGACAAAGCATGTGGACAAGTTATTATTCCGGACGAGACTAGAGAGGTTGAAGTGATAGGATCTACTTTTGGGATGAGTTTGAACAAGGTTTCGAATAAAATTTTCTACAATTTCTCTGTTGAATCAGAAATCTAAAATCAAAATGCACAATAGGATTTCAAGCAACTCCTAATGATATAGAAGATTTATATAATTTTTTCCTTTCCAAATTTGATACTCTAACGAAATCTAACATTATTTTAGGTTCTAAAAAATTTTAGTTATTGATGAAGAAAATGGACTTTCTTTTGGTGAATATGGAGGATGTCATTTTATCCTAGATAGTAAGAAGGAGCTAAAGATTTTATTTGGAAAATATTAGCTCAGAAACATCGTCGATTTTGAGATTTTTATTTGTGACATATGTACCTGGAAACTTATTTGGAAGATTACAATATCCATTAAAAAAAATTTAATCTATAACATATGATTATTTATCTTTTCCATAGTTTTCCTCGTAAATAGGTTTAAAATCATATGTAGGATAGAATTCCGTATCAAAAGCACTCCAGGCACCATGCTCTATGGAAAGGTTTAGTTTGCGCAGGTCTGCTGCCGGAATCCTTACTGTTACAACCTGACCAATGCCCATCATCACATACCACGAAACTACCTTTGCACTTTTAGGCGGGAAATTCTCCCAGAATTTAGTTTTCTCTAAATTTTTCTGAATAGAATCCAGGCTTTTATCCTGTTGATGTTTCAGAAAGATGGTGATCATAATACTGTCGTTCTTCACTTCAGTTTGAGCTTTCGCCGAAAAGGCAAATAAAATAAATGCGGCAAGAAGTAGTAATTTTTTCATGGTAGATAATTTGATGTTAGAATCTGATAATTGAAAATTAAAAAGGCTGGTTTAAAAGAGAAACGTCATTCCGAATTTATTTCGGAATCTCACTATATTTGATGGAAACCTGAAAACACACTTCGACAAGCTCAGTATGACAGTTCAGGTTGACGAATATCTACTTTAAACAGCCTTTATTTTTAATTTTGAGGAAAGACCCTCTCTATAAACTAAGCTTCTGTAAGCACTTGTTTTTCAGTTGGTGCATCTTGATGAATCAGCCTTTCAGCTTTCAATTCCTGCCAGAAATCAGCAGGAATTTTAGTTTTCATAGAAGCCAGATTTTCTTTCACTTGTTGCGGAGTATGCATACCGGGAACGATGGCTGTCGCCACATCAGGAAATGAGGCAAATTGTAAAGCGGCTGTTCTTAGATCTACATTATGAGCAGCGGCGATTTTTCTTAATTTTTCCCGTTTTTCTTGTGCAAAATCCGGAATTTTAGGTCCGTAATTATAACGGTCGCTGCCGGAAAGATAACCCGCGTTGAGGTTAGATCCCATTACCAGAGAAGCCCCATGCTTGCGAATTGCAGGAAATATTTCTTCAATCGCATTCTCATGATCCATTAAAGAATATTGGGCAGCAAACAGGAAGATATCAGGATCTGCAACATCTAGTGCTTTCATTATAGGTTCAGGCGTATTTACACCTAATCCCCAACCTTTAATAATGCCTTCTTCCCGCATTTTAGTAAGCTCAGGAAAAGCTCCTTTTTTAGCTACTTCAAAATGTTCTAGCCATTCACCTTCTTTAAAAAGCGGGTTATCTGAAGACAGATCATGAACGTATGCAATGTCAAGACTATCTATTCCTAATCGTTGCAAACTATCTTCAATAGAACGACGAATTCCGGAAGCCGAATAATCAAAAGTTACCGAGTTAGGTGATGGTGAAAATGGGAAAGGCCCTTTCTCTGTCACCACATTTTTTGAAGCTTTTAAAAGCTTACCTACTTTAGAAGAAATCACATATTCTTTACGTGGTTTATTATGTAGAAAATAGCCGTAGCGTCTTTCTGAAAGTCCGAGACCATACCAGGGCGCCACGTCATAATAACGTACGCCTTCATCCCAGGCGGTTTTTAAAGTTGCATGAGCTTCTTCATCTGTTACGGGTTCAAACTCGTTTCCTAGTGAAACGCCGCCCATACCAAAGTCATGCGGTAATTGATAGTGTTTTTTATTTTCGTTTGAATTCATAGTATAATTTTTGGATTCTTAATATCATAAAGTTATGAAGCAGATCACTCTCATGCAGAACTTTAATATTTCGTTTTGACCGTTTTATGGCAATATTATAAGAAGCAGCGGTTATGAACCTGTAAACATTGATTAGCTTTATATAAACCTTAAAAAGAAAGATGATGAAGTACAAAAAAATAGGAAATACCAGCGAAGAAGTATCTGCAATGGGATTGGGATGTATGGGTATGAGCCATGCATATGGAGAACCCAATGACAAAGAATCGATCGCTACTTTACATAAAGCAATGGAATTAGGAGTGACCTTTTGGGACACTGCAGATATTTATGGAAAAGGTAAAAATGAAGAACTTATTTCTGAAGTATTAAAACCGAATCGGGATAAGATATTTCTGGCGACTAAATTCGGGTTTCAACTTGAAGATCATGGTAATTATACAAAATTTGATGGCTCACCTGCCTATGTAAAGAAAGCGGTAGAAGCCAGCCTGAAACGCTTAAAAACTGATTATATAGATCTGTATTACGCACATCGCATTGATCCAGATGTACCTGTCGAAGATACAGTAGGCGCAATGGCAGATCTCGTAAAAGAGGGGAAAGTTAAGTATATAGGTTTATCTGAAGCTTCTAAAAATTCGATCATTAGGGCACATAATGAGCACCAAATTACTGCTTTGCAAAGTGAGTATTCTTTATTGACTCGCGGAGTAGAAGATGAAATACTGCCGTTGTGCAAAGAGCTTAAAATCTCATTTATTCCTTTTAGTCCGCTAGCACGTGGTTTAGTTACAAACAAACTTGATGTTTCTGAATTAAAAGAGGGTGATTTTAGAAAATCCTTACCGCGATACCAACAGGAATATGCCGAGAATAACAGCAAATTAGCCGCAGGATTTGCAGGTATCGCTGAAGATATTGGTTGCACACCTGCGCAATTGGCAATTGCGTGGGTGCTGCATCAAGGGGAGAATATTATCCCGATTCCCGGAACCAAAAAGAGAAAATACCTTGAGGAGAATGCTGCTGCTGTAGATGTTTCTATTTCTAAAGAAAAACAACAGGAGATTGAAGATCTACTCAAAAAATATCCCAATACAGGTGATCGATATAGCGAGGACAATTATAAACTAGTCGATAAAAATTAAGTTCTAAGTAAAAGCTGGCATTTTCCCCTTGTCAGACTGTTTAAAAAACGGCCGATTTTATAAAGAAATCGGCTTTTTTAATGGAAAAATCGACATATTCTTAAAATTTTAGTTGTGGTAAAAAGCCATTTATCAGGTGCTGGTTTAAAATAGTTTAGAATTACTAGATTTGGTCCTAATCCTGACCATTTTTAATATGAAACCCAAAGATTCTTCTGATAAATCTATAGATCAATGCCCCTTTTTTAGCCGCCGTGATTTTATTAACACCTCATTTCTAGGTACCGCTGGCGTAATGTTGGGTGGTGCAACTGCTCTAACAAGTATTGGGTGTGCAGAAGACCCAGCTTTAAAACCAATAGCTAAAGATTCCTGGAATGGCTATGGTGCTGTGGGCGATTATGCGCAGTCATCTGGAAACACGAGGAAAGTAATGGAAGCTGCTCACAAAGTGCGAGACGGCTTATATGATGCAGATGTTGCGATTAATGAAACAGGGGAAATATATGATATGCTAATAGTAGGCGGCGGTATGAGTGGTCTGGGCGCGGCTCACTATTTTAAGAAGAACGCTACCGCAGAACAAAAATGTCTCATTCTTGAGAATCATCCCATTTTTGGTGGGGAAGCCAAACGGAATGAATTTGTAGTAAATGGAATTCATTTAATAGGGCCGCAGGGATCTAATGATTTTGGCGTGCCACGAAAAGGATCAGGGTCAATGACAGACAAACTTTTTGACGAATTGAATATTCCCAGAGAGTTTGCATTTCAAAAGTGGGATGAAGTTCTAAAGCCATTAAAATTTGGACTTGATAATTATGCGCACATGACCGGTATTGCAGAATCTGCTGTTGATGTGGGTTATTATTTCAATGAAAATAAAACAGAAAAGCCGCAGTGGGTCAACAATATGTGGCGGCAGGATCTGGAGAATTCACCTTACAGTGAAGAAACAAAAGCAGATTTACTTAAATGGAGATATTATAATAATACAGAGAGGAGTGAAGAGTATTTGCGCAAACTGGATGGAATGTCTTACAAAGACTATCTTGAAAAAGAATTGAAATTATCTTCTGAAGCAACAAAACAAGCAGAGCCAATTATTGGCTTAATAAATGGCGCAAGCCCTAATGCGGTTTCGGCTTTTGCCGCTGCACAGGTAGGTATGCCTGCTACCGGAAGATCAAGAGGTAAAGATGCGGCTTCGCCACTTTCGTTTCCAGGAGGGAATAGTGCTTTTGCACGGTATTTTATTAAAGACCTAATTCCTGATTCTATAGGTGGAAGTAACAGCTTTAATGATGTAATTAATAAACAGGTTAATTTTGAGGCGCTGGATAAAGAAGAGAACAAAGTACGCATGCGATTAGGCGCTACTGTTGTTCGCGTTGAGCATATGGGAGATATAGAAGGAGCTGATTATGTACAGATAACTTATGAAAAAGAGGGAAAACCTTATACCGTAAAAGCAAGATCTGTTGTTATGGCTTCCGGAGGGTGGATCAACAAGCATGTTCTACGAGATTTACCTGCAGCTATAAAAGATGCATATAGCGAGTTTAATTACGCTCCCGCCATGATCGCCAATGTTGCATTGACTAACTGGCGATTTATGTATGAAAAAGGAATTACAGCTGCGCAATGGTTTAATGACGGTTTTGGATTTTCCTGCAATATTAGAAAGACGATGGTCATAGGCGATTACAATCCTCCACTTCATCCTGACAAACCTGTAATACTTACTTTTTACATGGGTTGTTATTCACCCGGTTTACCATTGAAAGAGCAGACTGTAAATGCGCGATACAAAATCTTTGGAACCACATTTGAAGAATATGAGAAACAGCTTATTGAGCAAATGACAGAGCAATTTGGTGAATCAGGATTTAACGCAGAAAAGGATATTGCGGGAATAACTTTAAACCGATGGGGACATGCTAGACTAGCTCAACCACCAGGTTTTTATTATGGTAAAGATGGAAAACCCTCGCCTCGTGAAATTGTAGCAGCGGGTTATGGGCGCATTGCAATTGGGCATTCAGAATTAAATGGTCACCAAAACTGGACGGGCGGGATAAGTCAAGGATATCGAGCAGCAGAACAAGCCTTAGCATTATATAAAAAAAGAATCCTGTAACAAATTGCTACAGGATTCTTCATTCAGACTAATCATTACTTCTTATATAGCTTCTTCATTTAGCCTGTTTTCTGCCATTTCATTTAGATCTTCGTCGGCTTTATATTCTTCGTCAAGAGTTTTCACAAGAATCTTAACTACTTTATCATGACCAAGTTCTTTTGCATAACGAATTACGGTACCGTATCCTGAAATCTCATAATGTTCTACCCGTTGAGCTTCAGCAATAAGACCGGCATCCTTCACATCGTCATCAGCATCTTCTTTAATAAAATCTTCAGCTTCTTTAATCAAGCCTTTCATAGCTTTGCATTCCTCTCCGGTAGGCTTTATGCCTATTTCATCACACACTTCTTCAAGTCTTTTTTTGTGAGTTTTAGTTTCTTCCAGATGGTCTTCAAAGGCTTTCTTTAGTTTCTTGTCTTTTGCAGTTTTTGCCATTTTAGGGAGTGCCTCTATAAGTTGAGTTTCTGCACTGTATAAGTCTTTTAACTGATGTTCAAATAAATCTTGTAAGGTTTTCATGTCGTAATTTTTTTATTTGTTGTTATAACTCTAAGTTATGCATACATTTCAGATATTTCTGTTAAACATATAATAAGCATTTGCTAAAGTTCTCCTCTTTAAATTTTGTTTTTAAAGGCTATTTTTTAAAATTTCTTTGTTTTAGTATTAATTTCTAATTGCCATTCCTGCCCTGTAGCAGCAAGGTATTCAGAACGGTTCCATATTTCAAGAGCTGTTCTGCCTGTGGTGTTACGGCTCACTAGATATGTTTCGTCCTCGGGCATAGAAAGATATTTAAAGCCACAATTTTTTAGTAGTGAGAGAATTCCCTGGTGATTAGGTGCCCACCAGTTAGTAGGGTCGCCAGCTAATTTATTCGGTATAAATGCCATAGAAGGCCATGCTCCTGATGTCATAATTTCTCTTTTATGAAAGGGAACATCGTCGGGAACAACCATCTCTTCTGAACCAGGAAGGGACAAGGTCTGGAAAACCATTAAATTCTTCGCTCTTTGCGAAATAATGTCTAACGCCAGGAGAGGATAACGCAGATGGTAGAACACACCCATAAACCAGATAAGATCAAATTCATCTGATGAGTGAGCGAGATCATAAATTTGCTGTTGCTTAAAAGTTATACGATCCTCAAGATCAAACATAGAGGCTACCCATTTCGCCTGTTTTAAATAATGCTCGTCAAGGTCTATGGCAGTAACATGAGCGCCGCGTTTTGCAAGTTCTATACTGTAAAAACCGGCATTACAGCCTATGTCAAGAACCTTCCATCCATTTAGGTCTTCAGGAATATGATCTTTTATTTTATTCCATTTAAATGAAGGGAAATCTCCTAAAAAATGATCAGGAGCGGTTTGATGACCCTCAGGTAAGTGAATATTGTGAAACCACGGAGATAAAGCCTGTATTCTTTCTTGTGTATCCACGTTTTATGATTTTTCTGAAAGTTGCATGACCTGATGTAAATATTTTTCGAGTTCGTAAGCCCTTACCGTAGAACTGTGCTGATTAAGGATGTGTTGCCTCGCATTTTTACCAATTTGTTTGCGGTCTTGTTCTGAAATTGAGTTAAAGTAATCAAGAACTTCCTGTGTAGAATCTGCGAGAAGAATTTCTGAATCCGGGTCAAAAAAAGTTTGAATTCCATCCCATTTATCTGAAATAACGGGAACTGCACATGCAGCTGCTTCAAAAAGTCTTACACTAGGCGAGTAACCAGCTTTAACCATATCTGCACGGGTAATATTGAGAGCATATTTTTGTGAGTTGTAAAATTTGCGGTGCTCAATGGGAGGAAGATGTTGTATACGTTCTACGTTAGTAGACCACTTAATATCATTAGGATATTGAGGTCCCGCAACTACAAATTTTCCTTCTTTATAAATAGAAGCCGTTTTATTTAATAATTTTTCTACAGCAGGTTGTCGATCTGGACTGTAAGTACCTAAATATCCCATTTGATAATTGGGTTCTCTGTTCTCAGGATAATAAAGATCTGTATCTACAGAACAGTATAAAGCTCTGGCCATGGGAGATTTAAATTTTTCTTCCAGTTGTGTTAATATGGGGCCTCCAGAAAATGATAAGTAAAGATCATACTGAGGTATTAGTTCAGGATGCAGGTATTCATAATCCTGCTTCTTAAGTTTTGCCAGAGTCACAGGGGTGTCAATATCATAGAAAGCTGTTACACCCTGTGCAACGTGATTAACCCAAGATCCAATTTCAACACCTTGTTGCACGTAAGAACCCACAATTACTACATCTGCAGATGAAACTATATGCTTATAGTTTGTTTTTAGCTCCTCATTAGAGTTATATAAAAAAAGATCACAAAAGGCAGGTTGAGGCATATCTCTGTTTTGAGCATAGTAGGACATATCTTTTTCAAAAAAAGTTATTTTATGACCACGTGCTGCAAGTTGCTTTAAAAGAGATCTGTAAGTTGTTGCGTGACCATTACCCCACGAAGAGGTAATAGAAAGACCTATTATCACAATTTTCATATTTTAGGTTTTGATGGTTGGAGATTGAGTTGAATTACTTCTTCCAGCAATTGGGCTCGGTGAGCGTAGGTATGAATGCCTATAACTTTCTTAAATGCAGCCTGCCCAATTTCTTTTGCCTTTTCTGGAGTAAGATTTTCTATTATTTCTTCTATGTCTTTACCGTCTTTTGCAATGAGTATCTCTTTTTCAGGTGTGAAAAAGGTTTCTATCCCTTTCCAGTAATCTGTAATTATACATGCGCCCGCGCCTGCCGCTTCAAAAACTCTGGTAGCGGGAGAAAATCCATACTTAGCCATGCTATCCCTGCTTATGTTAAGAATAGCAAGCGGGGAGCAGTTAAAGGCGTTATGATCTTTAGTGTATACATGACCTACATAGGAGATATTATCTGGTAATTCTTTATCTGCCCAGCCACTCCCGCCTAGAATAAATTTGTAATCCGGAAGATTTGCTGCAGGTCGTATAAAGAAGGTTTCTACTCTTTTTTCTCTGTCTGGTAATCTATTGCCTAAAAAAGAGAGAGCTCCTTTATAGTGTGCTTGTGGTGAAACAGGAAAATGTGTGTCTATATCTAAAGCATTATATATTGGAATACATTTTTGCGCACCATTTTTAAAATAAGCATCGATTACTGGTCTACCGCCACCATAGGTCAGGATAAGATCATAAAGTGGTATAAGTTTATGAAAAGGATCGTTAGCATGAGTTTCTAATCTATCAAGAGTTGCTGGTGCATCTACATCCCAAAATATAATAAGATTATCATCGCGTTTCATATGTGCGATTTCTTCTTCTAAAAATTCATCAAAAACTCCTACACCACTGGTCTTTATTATAACGTCTGCTTCTTCCTGAGCCTTTCTTAACAGGCCGCGAAGGGTAACCTTATCATCCTCGTAAATGATGACCTTACACCAATGTGGATCGTCAATATCACGATGCTTTTGTCTTTCATATATATCAGGTTCATAAAAAGTCACCCGGTGCCCCATTTTGTGCAATGCTTTTACAATACCACGATAATATGTTGCAGCACCATTCCAATATGCAGAAACTATGCTTGAACCAAAAAAGGCTATTTTAAGATTACTATTTTCCATGATTAATTCTCATTTTATTAACTAATGGCGATTCAATTTGATTTAAAATGGCCTCAAGCTCATCTACTCTGTGAGCACATGTATGTTTATTTAAAATTGTTTGATACCCATTATTAGAAAGGCTTTGCGCGAGTTGTGCACTTTTAAGCACCTCTGCAATTCTATATCCCATATCATTTCCTGACTTGACCATTAAAAAATCAGCTCCAGGCGAAAAAAAGATGTTCTTTATCTTGCCACGGTGAGGATATTAGAGGTATACCGCAAGCCATCGCTTCAAAAGGTCTTATAGTGGGTATACCCGGTAACATTTTCACATAAGGTCTTCTGGGCACATGTACGGTAACTTTATATCTGGCAAAAACTTCTGGTACTTTATAATTAGGGAGCCAGCCGCCATATTCTATGCCTGCATCATCGAGGGCTTTTAATGCTTTTTGCGGATAACGTACTCCAAAGACTTTCGCTTTTATGCCTAATTCTTTTACAGGTTCTATTAAAAACTCATTTAATTCTTCTGTGCGTTCATCGTCTCCCCAATTGCCTATCCATACAAGATCACCTTCTTTATCTTGATTGCGTTCTGGTTTAAATAATTCTGTATCTGCTGCTTCGTGCCAAGTAAATACTTGGGGAAACCATTGCTTACGCTCATAGATTTCTTTTAAAACATTGCCAAAAACAAGAGCCGCATCATAATTATCAAAATTATACTGTGACATACTTTTTATGTTAGACACTGCTCTGTGATGTGTATCATGAAAAAGAAGTTTATAATCATACTTATCTTTTTCAGCGCCTATTTCTGCAATAAGTTCTTTGCTGTTCCACTCATGAACGATTACCACGTCTGCATCGCCCAGCATGGCTTTATAATTAAGTTGCTCTTCCGGATTATAAAATTGCGGGTGCAGCGTTGGGTAATACTGTCTAAATTCGTCAAGTTTGTCTACACCATGATCTTTAATCAGATTTGTAAGACTCCATCCGTTCTCAGGCTCATAGACGTCTACCTCATGATTACGTTTTATTAATTCTTTTACAATGCCGCGTAAGAAATGAGCATTACCATGATTCCAGTCTGAATACAAAGAGTGATAAAAGAGGACGAACTTCATATGCTAACAGTTGATGGTTGTTTTGTTAATAATACTGGGTTAAGCATTTCCCGGTAAAGGTTGTAGTAGTTTTCTGCCATTATTTTAGCGGAATAAAAACCTGCCTTTTTATATGCTTTTTCGGCTAAATCATGCCTAAAATTGGTATTGTTGATTAGAAGCAGGACAATTTGCAATAAGTCTTCTGCATCAAGCGGATCAAAGAAAACAGCATTATCTTGCCAAATCTCCTCCATGGTATCTATGTGGCTGAGTACTAAAGCGCATTCACATTTAGCAGCTTCTAAAACACCTAAACCAAAAGGCTCATACAGAGAAGTACTCACATAAATTGAAGCTTTTTTCATCCATGTTTCTAAACTTGTTTTAGACAAGTTTCCCAGGAAGAACACATTTTTTATCTCGACCGGTTTACCGGTATTGGGATGTACATTCTCACCTGCAACATAAACAGGCCACGGCAGACGAGGTGCGATATGGCATAACAAGTGAAGATTTTTACCTTCGTCCCATATTCGGCCAGAACATAAGATCATATCTTCTTTTTCTAATCGAGAAGAGGAATGTAAATCGCAGCCGTTGTAAATAGTTTGTGTTTCTACATTAAGCTCTATCTGCTCTACGATTTCTTTACGAAAGGAATTAGAAGGGAAAATGGCGATATTTGCCTGTTTTAAGGCGATTTTCTTATGCTTTAGGTAAATTTTAAATTCCTGTGGCGGATTTTCTCCTTTTACAGCTCTAAACCAGCTTTCTACACAGGAGTGATAAACTGTAATTACAGGGCAAGTATTTCTGGTCTTAAATTTTGTAAAATTGTTTAGATGAATAATATGAGGCTGAACCGTTTGATAGATAGCTGTTAACCATTTTTCTGATTTCTCAACATCGCGCCAGGGATCCTGCATCCATTCTAATTTGAAATCGCTTTTGTACAAAATGGTGTTGGGAATTTTACTAATTGTTCTCTCCTGATCACGAGTAGGCCATCTTCCCAGAGCTGCAAGGTGTATCTCTACATCATAAAGGGCCAAGGCTTTACATAACTGGCAAACATATGACCATACACCCCCCAGTGTGTCTGTTGTCATCAATATTTTTAATCGTTTACCTGCCATAAATCTCATCAATAATTTCTGCGATTTTTATGAATTCCTGCGCCGTTCTCGCATTGTGACCTTTACCATCAAGAAGGTCCTGAGCCCAGACTAAGCCCGCTCTGCCACTCCAGTCATCAGGTTGATTGACTAATGTTTGTGTTGAGGTACCTGTATATTTTTCAGCAATGAAATCATAGAAGGAACCGTTAATATTTTTAAAGCTTGCGGTTCCGTTTGTGCCAAAAAATTCAGCCTTGATAATAGCATCTTTGCCTGCAGAGACATGCCAGGAGCATCGCAGATTTATAGAAGTATGGTTATCGGCAATCAGTTTTACATCTGCAAAATCTTCAACTTGCTCACCTATGTTACTTATTTTCTGACCTCGCGAGTAAAGGTGAGTAGTGCTTACTTCAACTTCAGGAAAATCTAGCGCCCACATTGCCAGATCAATCAGGTGTATGCCCAGATCTATTACGCAGCCGCCTCCTGATTTGTGTATATCATAAAACCACGGCTTGTCTGGCCCGTACGCATTATGAAATATGAGGTTGACTGAAAAAATAGTACCCAGTTCACCAGATTGAATAAGATCATAAACTGCTTTAAAAGCCTTTGTATAGCGATAAGAAAGATCAACAGCAAGTAGTTTATCTGCATTTTTAGCAGCAGTAACAACTTCTTTAACCTCTGCAGCGCTGCGGCCCAGAGGCTTCTGGCAGAATACAGATTTGCCGGCATTAAAAGATTGAATACACTGTGCTGCATGCATTGCACTGGGAGTAGCTATAACCACACCGTCAATTTCAGCTTTACAAACCTCTTCTATAGAAACTGCTTTTCTTGCTTTTGGGGCGGATTTTTGAGCTTCTAGGGCGTTTTTAGCATCGGTTTCAGCGATAATTTCTGCATCTGCTTGCGCATTGTTCAATAATACCTCCATTCTGTTACGGCCTATCCAGCCTACGCCTATAAAGCCAAGTTTTAAATGCTGAACTGAAGATTTATTTAAGGTTTCTAATTGCATAGCTAAATATTTTTTCAGTTGAGGATTAGAGCTTTTATAAAACCATCTGGCCGATGCTCAAGATTTTGTAATGCCTGGTCTAGGTCTGCTAAAGCAAATGTGTGTGTAAATAGGGGGAAGGGGTCCATTTTACTTGTCTCTATGGCGAGAAAGGCCTTTCTTATTCCGTTTAGATATTGTTGAGGATCGCGCTCATGAGCATTTATCATATCTATCCCTCTCCAGTTAAGCAGCTGTACATTTAAACTGCGCATACCTCCCTGATGAAAACCCGCAACTATTAATTTACCTTTCTCTGCTGTAAGTTCTATACTCAGGTTGAGAGGCCATTCTTTACCGGTAGCTTCAATTACCCGATCGCAAAACTTACCATGTGTGATATCCCTGACCTCTTCAATTATTTTTTTATGATCATGCATGGGTATCAAGTGATCTGCACCAGATTGTGCTGCAGCCTGAAGCGAAAAATCTCTTTGTGAAATAGCTATTACTCTAGCTCCATCAGATTTAAGTAATTGTATGAGCAACAGGCCTAAAAAGCCACAGCCTACAACAGCAACGGTTTGTCCTGCTTTTATATCACTGCGCGCGAATATATTCATGGCACATCCCAAAGGTTCACCGGGAAATGGTTTATCGTCAAATAAATCTGGCATAACCACTAGATTTTCGGCTTTAGCTGTGTCAAATTCCGCGTAAGCGTTATAAGATAGTCCCGTAACTCTTTGTCCCGGGGTGAGATTTGTCACATCATCACCCACTTCTTCTATTATACCCCAGCCTTCATGACCGGGATTGCCTGCTTCTACAGGATAAGAAAACCATTCTCTGCCTTGCCAAACCGGAATATTAGATGCACAAACACCACAACCTTCTATTTTTATAAGCACCTCATCATTTTCTGGCTTTTTTCTCGATACTTCTATAACTTCTAATTCACCTGGATTTTTAATGACGGCAGCTTTATAAAGTTGTGATTTGTGTACCGGTGGCGTGCTTTGTAAAGTTCTGCTCATTCTCATACGGTAATTTCATTTTTAGTTGATGTACGTTTTGAGGTTATTCTATTTGCTGTAAGCCAATTTATTATTGAGTCAATACCTTTATCAACAGAGTACTTTGGCTCCCAACCTGTAAATTCATGAAATTTAGTAGTGTTAGAAACATAATATTGTTGATCTCCTGTGCGCCACTCTTCAAAAGAGGTATTTATATTTTCACCAGTTTGATCTTTTATAATTTCAAGTAGTTCGAGTAAACTCACTGTGTTTTGTGCGCCGCCACCTATATTGAAGACTTCACCTTTAACAAGGTCAATGTGCTTATGGGCAAGCAGAAAAGCTTCCACCAGATCATCTACATAGAGTATATCTCGCACCTGCTTGCCATTACCATAGATGGTGATAGGTTTATTTTCTAAGGCGTTGATTAAAAAATGAGCCACCCAGCCCTGATCTTCTGTTCCAAATTGATGAGGACCGTAAATACAACTCATCCTAAATACAACTGTTTTGATTCCGAAGGAACGGGAATAATCTAGTATATATTGATCTGCTCCTCCTTTTGAACAGCCATACGGACTATGAAAATCAAGAGCTCTTTTTTCATTTACGCCCCGAAGCTGTATTTCCTTATCCTCTGGTATATAACGGGTCTTTTTTTCAATCATTCTTACATCTGTAAGATTGCCATATACTTTATTTGTAGATGTAAAGAATAAGGGTGGTTTATGAGATGATTTTCTTATAGCCTCAAGTATATTAAAAGTGCCTTCCAGATTAACCTGAAAATCATGAAGCGGATTAATAAGTGAAGTAGTTACAGCAACTTGGGCCGAAAAATGAAATATTGCCTCTGCATGTTGAACGCTTTGTTCTAGTAGCCGCGTCTCTTTAACATCTGCTATTTGTATTAAAAGAGATGAAGGATATTCTTTTTTTAACCATTGTAGATTCTCTTCTACACCATCTCTACAAAGATTGTCATATATCATGACGCGTTTACCTTCCTGCAGTAGTCTGCTAGCAAGATTTGTCCCTACAAAGCCAGCTCCACCGGTTATAAGAATATAATTCTCATCTGTGTTGAGTAAATATTCTTTATGTAGATAGTCATGATCAAAAATTGCTTTAACCCCTTTTTTAGCTAATAGCTTATATAGTAGCTTAGGTGAATCATCAATCTTTTTAAGGCCAAAATGATATTCCCGCTCGTCGAGATGAAAACCTCCTACGGTAGCATTTTTAGGTGCGAGATCTTTTAAACTGTACCAATAAATTCTGTCTGCACTGGTTTGTATTACATTTTTAAATTCTTCAAATTGTTTATATTCATCACACTGCCAGGTAGAAAAGCCAACTTCTGAAATCCACAGTTCTTTTTTAAGGTCAAAACGCTCGAGTACTTTTTTTACATGGTTAATATTTTCCTTCCATCCTTCCCACTGCTGGTCAAAGACGTGAGGAAACCCATGAATGCCTATTGCATCAATATTTTCTAGTGTACCTTTTTCGGCCATCATTTGTAACCAGTTTGGGTCTATGGGGCTCATGCCGCCCAGGAGGGTTTTCTTTCCTCTTTCTTTTGCCCAAAAGGCAGCCATATCTATCATGGTAGAGAACTTGTTCCATGAATAATCTAAAGTGAAATCATATTCAATTTGATTATTGGGTTCGTTCCATAATTCTACCCATTCAAAATACTTCCCATAGCGGGTTATCATAACATCAATAAAATCTGCATAGGCTTTAAGATATTTGGGTGGTGATGAAGTTTTTGCCACCACACCAATAGAAGGAGGTGTGTAAAGAAAGCATGGCAGAATCTCAATTTCGTTTTGATGCAACTGCTCAAACATCCAGTCGTACCACTCTTGCGTACCTTCTACATACCAATCTGCCCAGGAAATACCGGTACGTAAATTCTTTATTCCAATATTTTTAAGGTCTGCAATTGCATTTTTTACTTCTTCATACTCTCCCGGTCTAAACCACTCTAGTATACCAATTACAGGTGTTTTTTTTATTTCAGCATTGATCATCTTTAAATACATTAAACGGTTAGTCCTCTTGAGGCAAGCTCAACACTTGCTTTATTTACATTATCTATGGCAATTTGATCTTTTAACCAATCTGCAAGTTCAGCAAGACCATCTTCCAGATCAATTTTTGGTTCAAAATCTAAAAGTTCACGGGCTTTAGAAATATCTGCAAAACAATGTCTTATATCTCCTATTCTGTATTTGCCGGTAACTTCTGGCTGTATATGCTTCTTCATAACTGCAGCAAGTCTCTCTGCGAGTTCTATAACGGTGTATTGCCTGCCGCTGCCAATATTAAAAACCTCATTATTAGCTGTTGATTTTTCCATGGCATATCTACATGCTCGAGCAACATCTTTAACATGAATAAAATCTCTTTTTTGTAAACCGTCTTCAAATATCATGGGAGCACGCTCATTAAGAAGCCTTGAAGCAAAAATGGCAAGCACCCCAGTATATGGGTTTGATAAAGCCTGTCTTGTGCCATATATATTAAAGAATCTGAGGGCTGTAGTAGGGATATTATAAGCTTTACCCGTCATCAAGCATAATCTTTCCTGGTCATATTTAGAAAGCGCGTATACAGATGATAAATTGGGTTTTTTATTTTCTGGTGTAGGTACGGGAGAAAGAATAGAACTCTCATTTTGCATCTCCCAGTTGTCGTTTTTGAGATCCTCTATGTTTCTTTGGCAACTGCTATAGGGTTTACCTTCTTTATCTGCATACAACCCTTCACCATAAATGCTCATACTTGAAGCTACAACCAGCTTTTTTACAGGATTTTTAATGAGTTGTTCTAAAAGAACAGCTGTACCCAGATTATTTACCTCTGTATAATCTTTAATTTGATACATACTTTGACCTACGCCTACCATAGCTGCCAGGTGAAAAACAGTATCTATCCCTTCAAGGGCCTGTGAGACAGCATTCTCATCACGTACATCTCCTATCTGCAGCTCGACCTGAGAATTTAAATAATCAGGTCTTTTGGCTTGCCCGCCATGTACCTGTGGCGACAAGTTATCTAATGCTCGCACAGTGTATCCATTATCTATAAGTTCATCTGCCAGATGTGAGCCAATAAAGCCTGCTCCCCCTGTAATTAATACTTTTCCTTTCATGTACTGGATTTAAGGTTTTAAATGAAATAACTATTTATGTGTGGAGGTGATTATTACTTATTATGCTTTTAATAGAAATGGTGAGATAAAATATTATTGTACAATAGGTACGATTGCAGTAAACCGAAAGCCCGCCGGACAATTTTGAGAATAGTAAACTCTGAAGAGATTGAAAAAGAAGGAGCCAATGCAAATTTTGAAGCGATTATCAGCATCGTATAAAGATTTAGGTTGTTAGTTGCTTTAGAAGAAAGAGATATTTATTACTCGTGTCTACGGGGGTAGAATATTAAGGGATCACGAATAAAAACAATTACTAACTATATTGATAGTCAGAAGTTTCTTTCTTTCTTATTCAAATTTAGGAGAGACAGCAGCTTTATCCTAATAGAAATTATTTAAATATTTCTTAAAACAATGTTTTATTAGTTTAAAAACAATTATTAATGATAATAAAAACTCTAAAAAATAATAAAGTAACCCAATGCATATATTATAGCATAAAAAAAACGGCTTGTAACAGCCGTTTTTAAAGTTCTAAAATTCCGTTTTATTAGGGTTTCAAAATTACCTTAATACAATTGTCTTCCTTATTTTTAAATATATCATACGCTTTAGGGGCGTCTTCTAGTTTCATTCTATGGGTAATAACAAATGAAGGATCAATAAGGCCGCCTTCTATTTTTTCCATTAAAGGCTTTAAATACCGCTGCACGTGAGTTTGACCCATTTTAAATGTTAGAGCCTTATTCATTGCTGCTCCAAAGGGAACTTCATTAACCATCCCAATATAAACACCGGGAATAGAAACAGTACCTGCCTTTTTACAACTCATCATTATCTGTTGCAAAACATAAGGACGGGACATAGGCATTTGTAAAACTTCTTTTGTTTTGTCTATAGCCTTGCCAATAAAGGTGTCACCATGTGCCTCTGCACCCACGGCATCAATACAAGAATCTGGTCCTTTACCGTTAGTCATTTCCATTAATTTCTCATAAACATCATCACGGGCAGTAGTTCTAATTGTTTCTGCTTTACCATGAGTTTCTGCCATATTAAGCCGTTCAGGAACATTGTCAATAGCAATTACTCTGCCAGCACCCAGCATCCAGGCGCTTTGTATAGCAAACTGACCCACGGGACCACAGCCCCATATAGCTACCGTATCTCCCGGTTTTATATCTGCATTTTCTGCTGCCATATAACCTGTAGGAAAAATGTCAGATAAAAATAAAGATTGTTCATCTGTAAGGTTGTCTGGTACTTTAATAGGGCCTACATCTGCATAAGGAACACGCACATATTCAGCCTGACCACCGTCAAAACCTCCTAACATATGAGAGTATCCAAAAATACCTGAAATCGTGTGACCTAAGTTGGCTTTAGCCAAATCTGGATTGGGATTAGAATTATCGCATAATGAAAATAACGTGTCATTACAATAATTACAGTGACCACAAGCTATAGTAAAAGGTACTACCACGCGGTCTCCTTTTCTAAATTTTTTCACATTGCTTCCTAATTCTACAACTTCTCCCATGAATTCATGACCCAGAATGTCTCCTTTCTCGGTAGTGGGAACCATCCCGTCTACAAGGTGTAAATCTGAACCACATATTGTGGTTGAAGTTATTTTAAGAATTATATCATTAGGATCCTTAATTGTAGGATCGGGAACATTGTCTATACGCACATCATTGCGTCCATGCCATACAAGTGCTTTCATAAAAATAAGTTTGAGTTGTTAATTAGTTTTTATGAAATTTAGTAATAACCCAATCCTAATAATTATAATGAAATCGTAATTCACATATATTTAAGTTTTTAGAATTGTACTAGAATATAAAAAGCCTGAAAAAATCCAGGCTTTTATTAGTAGAATGATTTTATACTACTTCAGTTTATCTAAAGTCGATTTTATAAAAGACTCACCACTTTCCATTTGCTCTTTCTGGGCGAAAGCAGCAGGATCTGGCATTCCTAAATTGGGTTTTTTGCCCTGAGGGACCGCTTTTTCAAATGTAAATTCTCCTTTTCCATCTATAGAAGTTCCTTCACTCCATCTTCCTTTAGCTTTAGAATCCCCATTGATATGAGTAGAAATAAAGTTGTAGTTAAAGTTTTGGTTTTCTTCCTCTTGTGGGAAGCTGTTAGGTATAGGGTGATTTCCTTTTAGCCCGCCTATCTCTTCAAGAACTGCTAACCATTGATTTTGATGCATCGTGTCACGTGCTATGAGAAAAGAAAGCATATCTTTCATTCCTTTATCATCTGTAGATTTCCATAAACGAGTGGCCAGTACACGTCCTGCAGACTCTGCAGTTACATTAGCATACATATCTGCAGCCAGATTACCTGTGCCAATTACCCATGACCCATTAAAAGGTACACCATTACTATCTACAGCCATAGCAGCCATACCACTAGAGAGAATATGGCGCGGATTTGCACCGCCCATAATTTGATCGAGAAAAGGATCTTTTGCCATTTCGTCTTTTAAGTTATTTGATGCTCCTTCCAGATTGAGAGCTACCGCTGTAGATAATAATTCTACATGCGCCAATTCTTCTGTTGCGGTTTCTAAAAGCATATCGCGATACTTTTCGGGTCCTCTGGCACCCCAGGCTTGAAAAAAGTATTGCAGACATACTTTTATTTCTCCTTCTATACCGCCTATGGCTTGTTGCAACATTTTTGCAAATTGAGGATTAGGTTTGTCTACTTTTACCTCATACTGTAATTTTCCGTCGTGATAAAACATAATTTTAGTTTTTTGATTATTAGTTAATTAAAGTATTCTAAAATTATATGACGAAAATTATTTATTATTTGAAATTAACTTTTTTAACTAATGATAATAAATTTTTTGTACGAAAAAAATAGCGTTTTTTCATCTGTAGAGCCATTTTTTGCCTGTTTTAAGGCGTTTTTTAAACAGTTATTCTTGTTATTTATTTGTTAACAGGGGAATACCTTAATAAAATAGCATGAAGAAAAATTGCTGTAGAAGTATATTTTTTAAATTTTATTTACTGAAGTTGCCATTACATATGGCTAAACCAAAAACGAGATGGAGATATATTTAATTGTGGGCATAGGTCTGGTTGTTTTGACCTTTATAGACTTCTTTCATACCACACTCTCAAGTGAGGGATATGGTTTTCTTTCGCGAAGCATAAATAATGGACTAACTTATCTGATTTTAGGCCCTAAAAGTCGGTTTTTATATAAATATTCGGGATTATTACATCTGCTCGTGAACTCGTTTATCTGGCTAGTGCTGCTTCTCGCCGGTAGTTACCTCATTTTTTTGAGTGAACCAGATATGGTAGTAAATAGTGTGACAAAAGTGCCGGCTTCTGCAATAGAGCGATTCTATTATACATGCTATGTCATCTCTACAGCAGGAATAGGTGATTATATACCGGGTAATAACCTAAGCCGGGTGTTGAGTGGTGTTGTGTCTTTCTCTGGCTTTATCATGCTCACTATGAATATTACTTATCTTATTGCTGTACTTAATGCTGTAAATCACAAAAAGAATCTGGCTACTTATATTTCTACTATGGGAGAAGATGTAGAAAGTCTGTATACATATTTACTGCAGGATGGAAAACTCGCTTTAGAAAGTACAAGCGATTTGCGTACACTAATTCTAAAGCATAATGTAAATCATTTTTCATATCCTGTTATTCAAAGGTTTTTAAGCAATTCTAATAAATTAAGCGCAGTGGTGCAGTTAGCAAGTTTATATGAGGTGTTGCGGGTGGTAAAAAACAGGTTAGACATTTCTTCTCAACAAGTGAAGAAAATAGACGCGCTTTTAGCAGCTATTGATGATTATCTTGAGATTCATAAAAATGAGAAATTTAAAGACGAAAAGCGCTTGGCAGAGTTAGGCCAAATGAGAATGATATGGCTAGAGAGATATAAAGAGAAAATTATTCAACCACAAAAAATGGATAGTTTAGTAACTTCAACTTTAAAAAGTATAGGCAAGGAGTGGACAGATGTCTATACAAATTCTCGTAGTTAAAGAAATTCCAGTTGTGATAGGAAAGATAAATTATTTTTGATTTTTTAAGTACTCCAAGTAATATAATAATATGATTGTAAACTATTGATTTTCAATAATTTAGGTATGAAATTTAAGTCTTGAGTTTTGTATACATCTTTTCGAAATAATATAATATAAAAATTAAGGTTGTATTTTACCCCGCCATCCAGAAAAATAAGCTAAAATGGCCTGAAAAAGGCAATAATTAAGACCCCCATTGAATGAGTAAGAAGTTATGCAGTGTTATAACAGGAACAGGAATATACCTTCCTAAACGAAAGGTTAAGAATGAAGATTTTCTAAAGCATGAATTTTATCAATCTTGTGGTAATCGTATCCCAAAAGAGAATCAGGAAGTTATTGATAAATTTCTTGAGATAACTACTATTGCAGAGCGCCGCTATGTAGATGATAATATGGTTGCTTCAGATATGGCTTATCATGCCGCACAAGAAGCAATCACAGATGCCGGGATTGATAAAGAAACTCTTGATTATATTATAGTAGCACACAACTTTGGCGATATAAAACATGGCAGCAATCGCACAGATATGGTTCCCACGCTGGCTGCACGTGTAAAGTATAAATTAAAAATAGAAAATCCCGATACTGTAGCCTACGATCTTCCCTTTGGTTGCCCTGGCTGGGTGCAAGCGGCCATACAAGCAGATTATTATATAAAATCTGGTGATGCCAAAAGAATTTTAATAATTGGTTCTGAGACCCTATCCAGAATTATTGATCCTCACGATCGAGATAGTCTTATATACGCAGATGGGGCAGGAGCTACTATTTTAGAAGCTTTTGAAACAGATAAACCTAAAGGTATCATTAGTCATAAAACGAGATCTGATACTTACATTTATTCTAAAATGTTAACCATGGCCGGGTCTTATAAGCAGGATCCTGAACTGGAGAAAGATCTATTTTTAAAAATGAACGGTCGCAGATTATATCAATATGCACTTGAAAATGTTCCGGCTTCTATAAAAGCCTGTCTTGACAAAAGCGGAATAGACATACGTGAAGTAGATAAGGTTTTAATTCATCAGGCTAATGGCAAGATGGACGATGCGATAATAGAACGCCTTTATAAATTATATGATATCGATGAAGTACCTGAAGGTATTATGCCCATGATCATTTCATGGTTAGGCAATTCATCTGTGGCAACTGTTCCTACGTTGCTCGATCTTATTTTAAAAGGAAAATTAGAAGGTCATTCAATTAATGAAGGTGATACAATCGTTTTTGCATCAGTAGGGGCAGGGATGAATATTAACGCAATAGTTTATAAGGTTTAAAAAAATATTCAAAAAACTTTTAACCCTCAGGCAGCTTACGTTTGAGGGTTTTTTTATACCTAAATCTTAAAAAATTTGGCTTCTTGTAGACCATAGAATTAAAGTATTCCTAAAATAGATATTTATCATGGTAATTGAAATTTCTCTTTGTAATTTTAATTGAAATTATAAATGAATATGTGATTTACTATAATTTTAATTTATTATTAAAATATGTAAGTCATTGAATATAAATAAAATTGCTATGACAAAGTATAAAGATTTAAACCTCAATTATATTGCAGGTACATGGAGAAAAGGAAAAAGCAAATCTACAATTGATAACAAAAATCCCTACACACAAGAAACAATTTTTACAATAGCTGCCGCTAATAAGGATGATGTTGATGAGGCTTATGAAGCTTCCGCGAAAGCTCAAAAAGAATGGGCACAAACAACGCCATCTCAAAAGCGTAATGTTTTTGATAAAGCGGTGGCAATCATGCTGGAGCGTAAAGATGAGATCAAAGAATGGATTATTAAAGAATCTGGAGGTACAGACGTAAAGGCAGAGACTGAGTGGATGATCGCTATGGAATCCTTGAGATTTTCATCTGGCTATCCCTATGAGATAAATGGTAAAATATTTCCATCTATAGTTCCCGGTAAAGAAAGCCGGATGTACAGAAAACCGCTAGGAGTTATAACTGTTATCAGTCCATGGAATTTTGCACTCAATCTTTCTATGCGATCTGTGGCTCCTGCATTAGCCACAGGTAACGGGGTTGTACTTAAGCCTGCAGGTTTTACACCAGCGACAGGAGCAACTCTGTTAGCTAAAATATTTGAAGAAGCAGGATTGCCAAAAGGATTATTTAATGTAATTCTTGGTAAAGGCTCAGAAATTGGGGATTACATTGTAGAGCATCCCACTTCAAAATTAGTTTCATTTACGGGATCAACGCCTGTGGGTCGTGGTATCGCCCAGAAAGCAGGCGGCCAGTTTAAAAAGCTGAGTTTAGAATTAGGTGGTAATAATGCTTTTATCGTGCTTGATGACGCAGATGTTGACTTGGCAGTAGAAGCTGCTGTTTTTGGTAAATTTATGCATCAGGGACAGATCTGTATGGGTATAAACAGAATTCTTATTGATGATAAGGTTTATGATGAATTTACAGAGAAATTTATAGCCAAAGTAAAATCACTTAAAGTAGGCGACCCTTCTAAAGAAGGAATTTCAGTAGGACCAGTTATTGATGAAAGCCAGACAAAAGGTATTGTCGAGATGATTGATAAAGCAATTGAAAATGGAGCCAAATTAGAAACAGAGCGAAAAGTTGAAGGAAATATTATACATCCTGTAGTTTTCACAAATGTGACCAATGATATGGACATCGCTCAACATGAGATTTTTGGTCCGGTAGCTTTATTGATAAAATTTAACGGAGATGAAGAAGCTATAAAATTTGCTAACGATACAGATCTTGGTTTAAGCGGCGCTGTACATTCTGCAAATACAGAACGTGCGCTCTATGTTGCTCAACATGTTGAAACAGGAATGATGCATATTAATGACCAACCGGTAAATGATGATGCAAATGCTGTTTTTGGTGGCGAAAAGAATTCTGGTGTAGGTAGATTTAACGGTGAATTTGTAAAAGAAGAATTTACAACTGCTCAATGGATAACCGTTCAACATAAAGAAAGGGACTACGCTTTCTAAATAGATTAATAATTATATATGTAAAAAGCCGGTATAAAAACCGGCTTTTTTTGTGAGAAAATCGGTCTAAAATGAGCAAAATCTCCTTTTGGCAATACATAAAGAAATCCTAAATTATAGGTAATTGTTATTAATATTTTGGCAATTGTAGTACTTTTCGATAAAATTAGACTTTATTATTATTATAAATAATAAGGCGCCCTCAAAAAGAAAACCAATACTTAGTCAGTTCGTGGCCAAAAATCACTCACACAATACAGAAAACCATATTATAATAGGCATAGGAGCCAGTGCTGGTGGGCTTCAGGCACTAAAGGATTTTTTTGATAACGTTCCGCACCACTCACCATATACTTATATTGTAGTTCAACATCTTTCGCCAGACCATAAAAGTCTTATGGCAGAACTGTTGAGTAAGAATACTAAAATACCCATAATAGAGATATTAGACGATTCAGAAATTAAAATGAATTGTATTTATCTCATTCCGCCTACAAAAAATCTAATAATAGAAAACCAACACCTGCGTCTTTTAGATAAACCTAAAGGGATGCAGTTAAACCTTCCTATTAATTTGTTTTTTGAATCTTTAGCAGAATATAGCGGTCAAAACTGCGCGGGCATAATCTTAAGTGGGACGGGAAGTGATGGTTCTCGAGGTATTAAAGCCATTAAGGAAAAAGGTGGCGTTGTAATGGTACAGACTCCAGAGCAGGCTAAATTTGATGGTATGCCAAAAAGCGCCATCAATACGGGCTGTGCAGATTTTATTGTGCCCGTAGAGCAGATGAGTGACGAGCTGGTTACTTTCTTTAAAACAGCTAATAATATAGAATTTGATACAGAGCTGGTAAACTATGAAGAGCATATTCTCAATGAGATCCTTCAGGTACTTAAACAAAATACCGCTCTTGATTTTGGCTTGTATAAAAGACCCACGTTATTAAGACGCATTGCAAAACGTATGCGTGTTGTTAAGACAAACTCACTTGAAGAGTACTTGACTTACATTAAGATTGAAACTGATGAAATACAAGTACTGTACAACGAGTTTCTAATAGGTGTCACTAAATTTTATCGAGATTATAAAGCTTGGGAAACCTTAGAAAATAAGGTGATTCCAGATCTTGTGAGATCAAAGGAGGAAGGTGATATACTTAAAATTTGGGAAGTAGGTTGTAGTACGGGTGAAGAAGCTTATTCTTTAGCCATAAGTTTTAAAGAAGAAATTGAGGCCCAGCAAAAAGATATAAAATTAAAGATCTTTGCCACAGATATATCTCAGGACCATCTTGATATTGCAGGAAACGGGTCTTATGAAGAAGGCGTAGCAGGAGATATTTCGGTAGAATTGCTTGAAAAATACTTTGAAAAGGATGAGCTCAATAACTATAAAGTAAAAGACTCAATTAGAAAATCTGTGATTTTTTCAAATCACAATATAGTGCAGGATCCGCCATTTAAAAATATGGATATGGTGGTTTGCAGAAACCTGTTAATCTATCTTCAAAACTCTGTTCAAAACAAAGTAATTCAGGTATTGCATTATGCCTTAAGCCTAAAAGGAATTTTATTTTTAGGTAGCAGTGAATCGTTAGGTGTACATGAAAAATATTTTAATGGGATTGACAGAAAGTGGAAAATTTTTGAAAATAAACAAGTTTCAAAAAGATTGAGAAGCGAAATATTGAAATCTACGGCAAACAGACTTGAACTAAAATCATATAAAAAAGCATCTAAAGACCTTACACCTGTTCCCAATTCTGTCTCAGAGAATTTGAAGATAGATATAAGTGATGCTGTAATAGAGCATTTTGGCGCGACCAGTATATTTGTAGATGACGAGCTAAATGTGATGGAAGCAATGGGCGCATTTAGAAAGTATGCAGCTTTTCCTGAAAGTGGTTTCTCGACCAATTTGTTGCAAATGGTCCCTGAAGAACTTAAAGGCGCAATTACTACTGCGGTTAGAAGAGCTGTACGTTCTAAAAACGTTGTTTTTTATAAAGATGCTTTAGTAAATAAAGAAAAAGTTTCAAAAACTGTTGATCTGCTTGTAAAGCCTTTACAGCAAACAGTTAATGAGTCAAAATATAACTTTATCATTACTCTCATAGAGAAAGAAATAAAAGAGGATGGTAAGACAATTTTTCAAAAAGCTACAACAAATAAAACATCACAGGAGCGCATAAAAGATCTTGAAGAAGAGTTGGGAGAAACTCAAATGGATCTTAAAAGAGCTCTTGAAGAAGCAGAAACAAGTAATGAAGAATTACAGGCAGCAAATGAAGAATTGCTGGCTTCTAATGAGGAGTTACAAAGTACAAATGAAGAACTGCAAAGTGTAAATGAAGAATTGCACACAGTAAATGCCGAGTATATACAAAAGATGGAAGATCTTGCGCAGCTAAACGCAGATATGGATAATCTTCTTGATAGTACGCGCATTGGTACTGTTTTTCTTGATAAAGATCTAAGAATTAGGAAGTTTACCCCGGCTGTAAAAGAGCACTTTAAGTTGATGAAACAGGATATAGGAAGATCTATTGATAATTTCATCGCAAATTTTGGGATTGGTAAAAAGGCAAATCTTCTCGATAATTCGAAAAAAGTGATGCGTACTTCTCAGGTATTTGAGAAAAATATACGCAGTAAATCTGGCAGGTACTTTATACAGCGTATTTCACCATTTGTCTCATCTGAAGGTAAAGTAGATGGTGTTGTAATCACGTTTATAGATATTACAAAAGTTCACAAATCGCAGGAAGAATTGCGTAAGAGTGAAGAAAAATTCAAGGCATTCTATGAAGACGATCCTGTGATGCACGTTAGCATTAATTCAAGTACAGGAACAATTTTAGAGTGCAATAAATTATTAGTAGAAACTTTAGGTTTCGCAGATAAAAAAGACCTTATAGGTCGCTCGGTTTTTGATTTTTACACCAGAGAAAGTAAGTTAAAAGCTGTAGAAATACAGAATTCTATCCGTGATTTCTCTAGTATTAAGAATGAAGAGATGATCATGATCGCAAAAGACGGGCGAGAAATACCCATCATGCTAAACTCTGATGTTTCTCTAGACGAGCAAGGTAACCCAACCATAGTACGATCTGCACTTGTTGATATTTCTGAACTTAAAGTCGCTCAGACCGCGTTACAGCAGCAGAAAGACGATCTAGAACGTATTAACAAAGATCTTGAGCAATTTGTTTCTATTTGCTCTCATGATTTGCAGGAACCGCTTTCTACTATTCGATTTAGCAGTGACTTTATCAGCAAGAAGTTCAGCGATGAGCTTAACGAAAAAGGAAAAGAATATTTGGGCTACATCCACGAAGCTTCGGGCCGCATGGCAGACCAGATCAAAGCCTTATTAGAACACAGCAGAATAGGGCAGGACCTTAAAAAGACCAAAGTAAATATTGCAGAACTGGTCGAGATCGTGAAATATGATCTCAGCCGAAGAATCAAAGAATGCGATGCTCAGATTCATGTAGGTAAAATGCCTAATCTTAAGGTGTATCAAACAGAACTGCGATTACTTTTTCAAAACCTTATTGGTAATGCCATTAAATATAACCGTAAAGGTGTAAAACCAGAGATACGTATATCTGCTTTTCAGGAAGGTTCATACTGGACTTTTGCCATCACAGATAATGGCATAGGCATAAAAGAAGAAGATCTGGATTCTATTTTTAAAATTTTTGGTAGAGTACCTACCGAAGAAAAATATGAAGGTACAGGCGTAGGGCTTGCTCATTGTGATAAGATTGTAAAATTACATGACGGTAAGATCTGGGTAGAATCTCAGTACGGCGTGGGAAGTACTTTCTATTTTAAAATCAAAGTATAAACATTTATGTCAACCCCTTCATCTTTATATCCTAAAAACGTAGATCTTACAAACTGCGATAAAGAACCTATTCATATTCTGGGTAAAACTCAGGATCATGGTGTTCTGCTGGCATGCAATAAGGTATCAATGATCATCGAGCAATGCAGCACAAACAGCGAGTTGGTTTTTGATAGATCTGCATCTAAATTACTAGGCACAACTCTGGATGAATATCTTGATGCTGAAGCAATTAATAAACTAAAAAGTAACCTTTTAGGCAATAAAATCAAGCCTTTTGAGGTGAAAATCGGGCAGGAATCATGGATTTTGATCGCTCATGACAACGGTGAAGCTGTTATTCTAGAATTAGAACCCTTAGGGTCAAGTTTCGATTCGCTAGAATACCAGCAACAGCTAACAGATATTGTTTCAAATCTGGGATCTGTTAAGAATGAGCAGGATATGTGCGATGAGGCTGCCATGCTAATAAAAGACTTTCTGGGTTATGATCGTGTCATGATCTATCAGTTTGACGCAAACTGGAATGGCACAGTAGTTTCTGAAGCTAAAGAAGAAAGACTTGAAAGTTGGTTAGGCTTACATTATCCTTCTACAGATATTCCGCAGCAAGCGCGAAAATTATTTTTAAAACAAGGAGTACGTATTATTGCAGATGTTGATTCTGCAGGAGTTCCTATTACTTCAAATATTGTAGATACCACAAAAGCACCCCTTGATTTATCGCGTAGCGAATTAAGAGCTGTATCTCCCATTCATATAGAATATTTACAAAATATGGGTGTAGGCGCCACGCTAACGGCAGCCATTGTAGCAAATAATACGTTGTGGGGTCTTATAGCATGTCACCATTACAGTCCGCGATTTATAAATTTCTATCACAGATTGTCCTGTAAATTCTTGACACAAGTTTTTTCTACCCAACTGGTTTTGAGAACTTCAAATACTGTTTTAAAGAAAGTCAATAATTCTACTCAGGTGCGCAGTAAATTAATTGAGCAGATAAGCCAGGACTGGAATATACACGAAGGTCTTGCGGCTAATGCGCTCACCTTGCTTGATATTTGTGATGCAGAAGGTGCGGCAATCGTCATAGACGGGAAAATCACAAGACTGGGCAATGCGCTCGAGGAAGAACATATAACCTCTTTGCTGGATTGGATCGCAGAAACGCAATCATCAGATCTGTTTGCGACAGAGTTTCTTTCTTCTTTAAATGATGATTTCTATTCTTTTAAAGAAGTAGCATCAGGAGTTCTATGTGTTTTTATTTCAAAATTTAAAAGAGATGCTTTAATTTGGTTTAAACCAGAAATAAAACAAACAGTTACCTGGGCCGGTAATCCAGAAAAAGCAGTAAAAATAAACAGCGATGAGAGGCTTTCGCCAAGAAAATCTTTTGAAAAGTGGTCTGAAGAGCAGGATGCACGTTCTGCACCCTGGGAAGATTATGAGATAGCAGCTGTACAAGCTTTAAAACAAAGTATTTCTGAAGTGATTATTCATAAATATGAAGAGGTAAAATCGCTTAACGAAAAGCTTAAAAAAGCATATGATGAGCTGGAATCTTTTAGTTACAGCATATCACATGATCTACGTGCCCCATTGCGTGGTATAGATGGTTTTGCGCAGATCATTAAAGAGGATTACTATGATAGTCTTGATGAATACGGTAAATCTGCTATAGAGACTATTATCAACTCTACAGATAAAATGAATGAGTTGATAGATGATATTCTTGCATTTTCGGGACTTAGTCAAAAGCAGGTTAATTCGGGCGAATTGTCGTTGTCTCAGATAGTAAGCGAAGTAATTTCTCTTCTCAATACTAAAGATATTTATCCCGCTACAGAGATTAAAGTAAGTGAAGAATTTCCGGTAGTACATGGCGACAGGTCATTAATATTTCAGCTTGTAAGTAATTTAATAGGCAACGCACTAAAATATTCTGCACAGAAAGAGAAGCCTATGGTTGAAATAGGATATTTAAAAGAAGATAAACCAGTTTTCTTTGTGAAGGATAATGGGATCGGGTTTGATGAGAAGCATGCAGAAAATATCTTTGGTGTTTTTAACAGGCTCGTGGGGAATGAGTATGAAGGCTCAGGTATAGGTTTATCTATTGCCAAGCGCGTAGTTGAAAAACATGGCGGTGAAATTTGGGTAAAAAGCGAAATAGGTGGAGGAACCACTTTTTATTTTACATTGGGTTTATAAAAGCCATTAGCATGACAGGTAAATATGTAGTTTCTATAGAAGATAATAGCAGTGATCTTCTTTTAATGAAACGTATATTTGATAAAGAAATTAAAGGTTGCGATTTGCAACATATAGGTGACGGGGAGAACGCTATTGAGATCTTAGAGTCAGAAGATTGTAAGCATAACCCGCCATCTCTAATACTGCTTGATATAAAATTACCTAAAAAAAATGGACTTGAGGTTTTACGCTTCATTAGGTCAGTGAAAATTTATGATAATGTACCCGTGGTTATACTGAGCTCCTCAGATATTCCAGATGAGATTCAAAAAGCATACAAGCTGGGTGTTAACAGCTTTGTAGAGAAGCCGAAGAATTATCCTGAATTTAGACGTCAATTGCCTGCAATTGTCAACTTTTGGTTAAAATTTAATATTAGTTAGTATGATTGAAGAGCACATAAATTTATTATTAGTAGAAGATAATAAGACAGACGTTGAATTGATAAAAAGGCAGATAGGCAAAGTTTTGTCTAGTTCTTCAATTCAGGTTTCTAATAATATAACAGAGATAGAACAAATACTTACCAGAGGTAACCTGGATATGGTTCTCTGTGATTACAATTTGCCGGGATTTAATGGTCTGGATGTTTTAGAACTAGCACAATCTGTTAATCCAGATGTTATGTTTGTTTTCTTAACGGGGACCATAAATGATGAAGAACTGGCTGCAAATACCATTTTAAGTGGGGCATCGGGTTATATTCTCAAAAAGAACATGCCTATTTTGAGCAACAAATTGTCGCCCTATTTTAATGCAATTGTAAATAACAAGCCGCTTCTTAATCCTGTACGACAGCGAATAATGAATAGTAAAAAGCTGGTAAGCGATATAGAGCGATTCTTAGAGAATTTTTCTAAAGAAAACTTGTCTCATAAAGACGGTATGCGTAAAATACAGCAGGATATAGCACGATTAAAAGCAGGATATGATACTAGAAAACCTAAAGAAGAGAACTGAAAAACTTCACAGAGAAGTAGAGGCAGATAATCTTGCAAAATACATTCTTGACCATACGATTACCAGATCTCAATATGCTAATTTACTGCTGGCAAACTTTGTGGCGTATAACGCGATTGAGACTAAAGCACAGAAAAACAAGTATTTGTTGCCAACTTCATTGATGCAATTTGCTGACGAAGCAAAAAGCACAGCGCTTAGAACTGATTTAAAACAATTGGGAATTGCTACAAATCCTGAATTGTTAACAGCTGATTTTGAAATCAACTCGTTGTCTCAACTTATTGGGATGATATATGTAAGTGAAGGTTCTATGATGGGCGGTATGCTAATTGCCCGGCATCTTGACAAATGTGAAAATCTTGATTCTCAACTTGAGCATCATTTCTTTAATGGTAAAACCAAAGATATTCTCAATAGATGGAAATCTTTTACTGCTGCAGTCAATGAAGTCGTTTTTACTGAAGAAGAAATAGATAAAGCAGTAGAAACTGCGAATGCTACATTTAAACTTTTTGATGACGCATTTAAAACAGACCTTGATCTTTTACCTGCTAAATAATTATATTTTTCTGCAGGCAATAACGACAGCAGAATTATTTAGATCTGTACAAAAGAATAAATAGTCATCACCACCATCTTTTATTTTAAACTTTTTACGAATGTTTTCAACGGAAGTTTTAAAGTTACGTGTCGTGATATTAGCTTTTTTACCGCCAAATTTACCGGCTACATTTTTCTTATTAAAAGATAGTGTTTCCTGAACTTCAAAGCGTCTTCCCGGGAAATCAATTAATTCATCTGATGTATAGAGGTGAGTATTTGTATGCAGCTTTTCTAAATTAAAAGAATTGCCAATCCAGTTAAAAAGTCCCGATTTTAGGAGAGCAGCATTAGGTTCATACAGATATTTTTTAGCTAAAGCGAAAGACGCAGAACTGTCAAGAGCTTCGTGATAATTTGCGGCAGTCACTTCATTACCAGTTGAAAGGATATTTACGGTTTTTAGTACTAAATCTAAACTTTTTACACCCTGTTTCAAAATCCAAAGCAATTCTTTTACTTCGTTATTAACAGCTACAATATGAATTTCTGCTACAGCCGTTAATTCGCGCAGGCCGGCAGAGATATCTAATAATGGGCTGGTTTTTACTATTAATTGGTTAGTTTTTGATAGTAAAAGGCCGATTTTTTCAGGAATATTTGGCAAACAATCCTTCAGCATAAAGACTTTGCCTTTGCTTTCATTACGTCTTGAAGGATCTACATAGATTGTATCAAAATGTGTGGTGTTTTTTGCCAGAAAGTCTAACCCGTCACCACTCACGGTTTTTATATTATTTGCTGCTAAAACTTGAAAGTTGTGGGTTGCAATCTGCGATATCTCATCATTGAGTTCGCAATGAATTACTTCATTATTTACTTTCGAAAAGAAATAACTATCAATTCCTAATCCGCCTGTAATATCTATAAGAGACGCTCCCTTAGCAAGTGATGCTTTGTATTGAGCAGTTGCCTGTGACGATGTTTGCTCAATATTTAATTTAGGCGGGTAGTAAATAGCAGAAGTACTATACCAAATTGGTAATTTGGTTTTTGCTTTTTTTCTACCTTCTAATTGCTGAGCGAGTTCTGCTGCAGTTACATTCTCAAAAGGACTGCCAGACAGAGCAATTCCGGTAATTTCGGCATCTTCATTGTCCTTTAGATAATCCTGAACTTCTTTAGAAAATATAGCTTCGTTCAATCGCTAAAGATTTTTAGTAAGTTTTTGCACGATCTTATATTCAGACAAAAATTCTTTTGCAATCACTTTTATTGCAGTGTAACCGGGTACAGCAACCACCATCCCTAAAATACCAAATATTAGCCCGGAAATAATAATAACCAGAAATATCTCTAATGGATGTGATTTGACGCTATTGCCAAAAATTAACGGCTGATTAATAAAGTTATCTATTAACTGAGCGATACAATAGCCTATAAAAATGTAGATAAGTTTAGGTAAAATCACGCTCTCAAAATCGGCTGTAAAGTACCCAGAAATGACTAAAAGCAGCATTAAAACGCCTCCAACAACCGGCCCAATGTAGGGCACAACATTGAGCATCGCGCAAAATAGCGCTATAGCGAAAGCATTGGGAATCTGGAAGCTTATTAGCAGAATTGAATAAATAACAAATAGAATTAGCAACTGTAAAAAGATGCCAATAAAATAACGCGAAAGTAAATGCTTGGTCTTATGAAAAACATGCCTGAATTTTGATTCTTCACCCGTATTTGCAAAAACCAGAAAGCTATCAAGTAAAAGCCTGCTGTCCTTAAGAAAAAAGAAAGAAATAAATATTACTGAAAGTAAGCCAACTATCAACGAACTCATATTTCCCAGAATTCCGTTTATGAAAAGAGGAATTACTGATATGTCAAAATTCTTTATAAAATCAGATTGCCTTAATCCTTCTATTAAAGTTACCTGATCAACCCCTAAAGACTGGCTAAGCTCAACATTTAAACGGTTAACGTTATGTTTAACTTCTTCAAAATTAATTTGACTTATATGCGCACTTTGATCAATAAGAATGGGTATAAAAAGAGATAGAATACCGGCAATAATAGCGATCACAATAAGAATTGTAGTGACAGCTGCGGCTGCATCGCTAAACCTGAGCCGTTCTTTTAGAAAATTCACTATAGGTCGTCCTACCAGGGATATAACTGCTGCAATGGCTATAAATGCTATAACCGCCTGAATTTTATATATGAGATAGAGTAGAAGTACAATTCCTGCAACTATGCCTAAAGCACGTAAAATTCCGTAAGCGATGATTTTAGATTTGGGGTGCATGCTGTGGTTGTGTTAGTTTATATAAAGCAATTGCGCAGGCGTGACCTACATTCATGCTGCTGTTATTACCATACATAGGGATGTGGGTAATATGATCAAGAATTTTTAAAAGTGAAGATGAGATGCCCATACTTTCACTGCCTATTATTAGTGCTATTTTCTTAAGAGGCTGTATATTTAAATCTTCCAGAGGTAGGCTGTTTGTGGTAATTTCTAATCCTATTGTTGTAAAACCTGCAGTGATCAGTTCTTTTACCAGCTCTTCTGCGCTCTCGTGGTTTGTATAGCGTATATTTTTATCTGCAGAACGTGCTGTACGTTTAAATCTATTTCCTTCAAAATTGATATTTGCATTACAGAAATAAACACTTTCTACACCAAAAGCTTCTGCCAATCTAATGAGTCCGCCGGCATTTGCCGGACTTTCAACACCATCACAAACAAGAACTACCGAAGAAGATAATTCGGCATTTTTAATTTCGTGATGTTGCAATTGCTTAGTTTGTGAAGGCATACTTGACTATGTTTGCTCCCATTTGTAAAGCTTTAAGCCTAACATCTTCAGGGTCATTATGTACTTCAGGATTTTCCCAGCCGTCACCAAGGTCGCATTCGTAGGTATAAAGCAGCACCAATCTGCCATCTTTAAAAATACCAAAAGCCTGAGGGCGTTTGCCATCATGCTCGTGTATTTTAGGCAGGCCTTCAGGAAAAGAGAACACAGCTGAAAATATAGGATGATCTGCCGGGAGTTCTATCAGTTCTTCGTTAGGGAAAAGTTTTTTTATCTCAGGTCTTATATATTGATCCATTCCGTAATTATCATCAATATATAAAAAACCACCACTCTCGAGGTAGTTTCTCAAATTGGTTACTGCCTGTTCAGAAAAGAAAACATTGCCATGACCCGTCATGTGAACCAGCGGATATTGCATTATACCTACATCTGTAGCTTCGATAGAAATATTTTTTTCGCCCAGAGCGGTATGAATATTCTTGTTGCAAAATTTTGCCAGATTAGGCAAAGAAGTAGGATTTGCATACCAATCACCGCCACCCGAATATTGTAAGACAGCCACTTCCTGACCTAAAACAGTCAAGGGGTTAAAACAACACAGAAAAATTAAAAAGATAAATTTGTAAACCTTCAATTTAAATGGGGATTTTGCAGATAACGAAAATAAAGTTTTTCTGGGCAACTAGCTAATATACTTCAATAAACAACATTTTTAAATCTATCAAAATTATATAAAAATAACCCTGATTTTGGTGAGAATTCAAACAGTCAGGGCTATTGAATTAGTAGTTATTTATAGAATAATGATTAACGAAGATTTTGCTATTTTCGCATCATGGCGGTGAATAAGAATGGATATCTGGAACAAATAATACCAGTGCTTGCTGTTAAAGATGTGCTGGAGTCGCTTGAATTTTATGTTCAGAAATTGGGTTTTACACTTGTTTTTGTGAATGAAGAAAGAAAACCGCTTTATGCTGTCTTACGACGAAATAATGTAGCAATTCACTTGCAGTGGCATGCTCCTGAATACTGGACTGCCTTTAACAATAAACCCAGAATAAGAATACAGGTACAGGCGATAGATGACCTTTTTGAAGAATATAGATTAAAAGGCGTTTTTCACAATCACACCGCCCTGGAAGAAAAACCGTGGGGAACAACTGAATTTTCATTTTATGATCCCTCACAAAATGTTCTTATTTTCTACCAGATACATTAAAAAAGCCTTCAAATTGAAGGCTTTTAATTTCCCTTGCGGGTTTTATACTTTATAGCTTTTCGCGAAAAGCAAACAATTTTCCGCTATTTTGAGATACGTATTATTCTACTGAAGCTTTTTCTTTTAAAGGAATTTGATGTCTTAACAGATCATCAAAAGTTTCTCGTTCTCGTATTAAGCGGGCTTCTCCATTAATAAAGAGAACTTCTGCAGGGCGATAACGCGAGTTGTAATTACTTGCCATTGTAAAGCAGTAAGCACCGGCATTGCTAAAGGCAAGAATATCACCTTCGGCTATTTCTGGTATGCGTCTGTTGTTTGCAAAAGTATCTGTCTCACAGATATAACCCACAACCGAATAGAAGCGCTCACGTCCCTTTGGGTTGCTCAAATTATCAATATGATGTTGAGAACCGTAAAGCATAGGGCGTATTAAATGATTAAAACCACTATCAACCTGTGCAAAAACGGTTGACGTTGTTTGTTTTACCACGTTTACCTGTACTAAAAATTTACCTGCTTCACTTACAAGAAATTTCCCTGGTTCAAAAGTAAGGGTGAGTGGTTTGCCGTACTCTTTCGCGAAAGCGTTGAAGCGGCTTCCCAGTTTTTCACCTAGTTCTTCGATATTTGTCTCAATATCGCCGGTTTTATAAGGCACTTTAAATCCGCTGCCAAAATCTATAAAATCAAGATCTTCAAAATGTTTAGCGGTATCAAATAATATTTCTGCGGCATACAAGAAAACATCAATGTCTAAGATGTCGCTACCTGTGTGCATGTGAATCCCGTTAACGTGCATTCCCGTGTTTTTCACAATGCGTAAAAGATGCGGAATCTGATGTATTGAAATTCCGAATTTACTATCGATGTGGCCTACAGAAATGTTGGTATTTCCGCCAGCCATTACATGTGGATTTATGCGCACACAAACAGGAACTGAAGGATGCTTTGTGCCAAACTGTTCTAAAATAGAAAGGTTATCTATATTGATCTGCACACCTAATTTAGAAACTTCTTCTATCTCTCTAAGAGATACACCGTTAGGAGTAAAAATGATGCGATGTGGTTCTACACCGGCAGCAAGACCCAATTTTACTTCTTGTATAGAAACTGTGTCCAGACCTGCGCCCAGATCGTGCAATAGCTGTAGAACAGCTATATTAGTTAAAGCTTTTACTGCATAATTTATGCGTAAGTTCTTGACCTTTTTAAAAGCACTGGTAAGACGTTTATACTGATTTTCTATTTTTTCAGCATCATAAACATACACAGGGCTGCCGTAGTCGTGGGCAATTTTTAAAAGGTCATTTGTATTCATAACTTGCTTTTTGCTTTAAACGCACAAATCTAGCATAGAAATACTATTTAAAAACCCAATAGAGTTAAAAATTGCCAAATAGAACCTCATTATTGCAGAAATATAAGTTTTGGCGTAACTTTTTTATAATTTTAATCCTTTAGAGAGTAATCTTTGAGACCTGCCTTATTGCAAAGAAGTATTTCCCATTAATATGAAATGGGCCTGTCTTGAGGTTTAATTTTTTAAAATTTAATATCATGACCGAAACGCTTGCCATGTTCCCCTTAGAATTAGTTGTTTTTCCTGAGGAAAAGCTGGCGCTGCATATTTTTGAAGATCGCTACCAGCAGCTTATTGCAGATTGTGAAAATGAATCTATAACTTTTGGAATTCCCGCTTACATAAATAAAAAAATGCTGTTTGGCACCGAAGTCAAACTTGACCGTATCGTCAAGCGATATGAATCTGGTGCAAGCGATATTGTATGTGAGGGTTTACGAGTTTTTCAAATACAGTCTTTTTATAATAATCTGGGCGATAAATTATACGCAGGCGGTACGATTAAAATGCTAAATAATACAGAAGACGGCACAATGTTGCAACGCAGACGGTTTTTAACTCTCGTGCAGGAATTGTATAAGGCTCTTGATGTTACTCTGCCTACTTTTGATCCGCTATTGATCACTAGTTATTCATTTGCACATAAAATAGGTTTGGCACTTGAGCAGGAACATAAACTGCTTCAATTTGAATCTGAATCTGATCGTTTTGCTTTTCTTATAGATCATCTTTCGGTTACAATACCGGTAATAAGAGAGATCAATCGCACTAAAGAATTGATAAAAATGAATGGTCATTTTAAGAATTTTGATCCGCTTGATTTTACAGATTTTAAACTTGAAGATTTTTAAAAATCGGTCTACAGTTTCAAATACCTCCTTTTTCAAGGTCAATATCTCACCAAAACATCAATAAACATTAGTAAGGTTACCCTGAAATAGTTACTTTTGTTCAGCAATTTTCAAAATTTTAGAAACGCCTGATTATGAATTTACACGAATATCAAGGAAAGGAAATATTAAACAGTTTTGGGGTGCGCATACAGCGCGGAATAGTAGCAACTACGCCAGAAGAGGCGGTAGATGCTGCAAAAAAATTAACTGAAGAAACCGGTACCGGCTGGCATGTGATTAAAGCACAGGTTCATGCAGGTGGTCGTGGAAAAGGTGGCGGTGTAAAACTTGCAAAAAACCTTCAGGAAGTTTCTAAGATAGCAGGTGAAATAATAGGGATGAACCTTGTTACACCTCAAACCTCTGCAGAAGGTAAAAAAGTACATCAGGTTTTAATTGCAGAAGATGTGTATTATCCTGGTGACAGCGAGCCTGATGAATTTTACATGTCTGTATTGCTTAACCGCGGTACTGGTAAGAATATGATCATGTATTCTACCGAAGGTGGTATGGATATTGAAGAAGTAGCAGAGAAAACACCACATTTAATATATCATGAAGAGGTTGATCCTGCAGTAGGTTTAATGCCTTTTCAAGCACGTCGCATTGCCTTTAATTTAGGATTAAGCGGTGGCGCATTTAAAGAAATGACAAAATTTGTAATGTCTCTTTATGAGGCATATAGCAAGTCTGATTCATCACTTTTTGAGATCAACCCTGTTCTTAAAACAAGTGATGACAAAATAATGGCAGTAGATGCTAAGGTTTCTCTTGATGATAATGCACTTTTTCGTCATAAGGATTATGCTGCAATGCGTGATGTACGTGAGGAGAATGCGGTAGAAGTAGAAGCAAAAGCTGCTGGTCTTAATTATGTAGATCTTGATGGTAATGTAGGTTGTATGGTAAATGGCGCAGGTCTTGCCATGGCAACGATGGATCTTATTAAGCAAGCGGGTGGTGAACCGGCTAACTTTCTTGATGTAGGTGGTACTGCAGACGCAGAACGTGTTGAAACTGCTTTTAAGTTGATACTTAAAGATCCTAATGTAAAAGCGATTCTTGTAAATATCTTTGGTGGTATTGTAAGATGTGATCGTGTAGCTCAGGGTATTGTAGATGCTTATAAGAACATGGGTAATATAGAAGTGCCTATTATTGTAAGACTACAGGGTACAAATGCAGATATCGCTAAAGAATTAATAGATAATAGCGGTCTGGATGTGCAAAGTGCAATAGAATTTCAGGAAGCAGCAGATAAAGTGCATGCAGTTCTAGCATAAACCCATTAACATAAAATTTTAGAAAACCTCTGGAGAAATCCGGAGGTTTTTTTATGCACTGCTGTTTTTTTATTAAAGCATGTAGAATCTTCTAGTAAATTTTCTGAAAAAGAATCGAGATAAATGTAACATTTCAATTTTTGGTTTGTCTTTTTTAAAAGCTAACCAATGAGATTTACACCACTTTTAATTTTCATCTTTTTCATAACAGGAATTTTACCGGCGCAGGAAACAGACAGTATTTCGCGTAAAAAAATCACAATCACACGAACTTCGGTAAGTCCAAAAATTGATGGAAATCTTGATGATGAAGCGTGGAAAAACGCCTCTTTAGCTACAAATTTCGTCGAAAGAGTACCAAATAACGGGATTCCTATTCCTGATAGTTTAAAGACCGAAGTGAAAATAGTTTATGACGATCTGGGAATTTATTTTGGTGCTACGATGTATGATCCTCATATTGAAGATATTTTAACAGAACTTACCGAAAGAGATGACATTGGTAATGATGACTTTTTCTTCATCTTACTCAATGGTTATAATGACAGGCAACAAAGTTTACAGTTTATTGTTACTGCTGCAGGAGTGCAGTATGATGCAAAAATGACCAATGATAATGAGGATTCTTCGTGGAATGGTGTCTGGTACAGTGCAGTAGATATTAAAGAAGACCGCTGGGTCGCTGAAATGTTTATACCTTATTCTGAGTTGCGTTTTCCTAAAAAAGACGTGCAGGAATGGGGACTGAATATGGAGCGCGAATTAAGACGTACGCGTACACGCTATAGCTGGAGTCCTGTAGATAATCAGAAAGGTTCTTTCTCAATTTATGATGGCGAGGTTTATGGAATAGAAAATATAAAAACGCCTACACGATTATCTTTTCAGCCGTATGTTTCTACATATGTTACAGATTATGATGGTGATACAGAGTTGAATGTAAATGGCGGTATGGATCTAAAATATGGTATAAACGATGCGTTTACGCTAGATATGATACTCATACCAGATTTTGGCCAAACCAAATTTGATGATGCCGTATTAAATCTTTCGGCTTTTGAAGTACAATATAACGAGCGCAGACCATTTTTTACAGAAGGAACAGAGCTCTTTAGCATAGGAGATATGTTCTATTCGCGAAGAGTGGGAGGTGCGCCTTCCGGCAGAATTGATCTGGCGCCTAACGAGGAGTTTTTGTTGTACCCCTCGTCTGTAGATCTTATTAATGCGCTTAAGATATCTGGCCGCACAGACAAAGGTTTAGGTGTGGGTTTCTTTAATGCAATAACTGAGCGTACATTGGTTAAAATAAATAATATTGAGACTAACGAAGTGCGAAAAGCGGTTGTAGAGCCATTTACTAATTATAACGTTCTGGTACTTGATCAGCGTTTTGGTGACAATTCATCAGTTTCTATGGTGAATACAAATGTTATGCGTGAGGGCGATTTTACAGATGCTAATGCAACTGGTCTCTACGCAAATATTACAAATAAGAAAAATACGCTTAGATATTGGGCAAGTACAGAAGGAAGTTGGGTTGTTTCAGATGTGACGAAATTTGGTGTGGAAGCTCAAGCCGGAATTTCAAAAATAAATGGAAAACATCGCATTTCGACAGAAGTCAATCTAAGAACTAAAGATTATGATATTAATGATCTGGGTTATTCTACCCGTACAAATCGCATTAATTATTACGGCTATTATGGATACCGCTATTTGCAGCCAAAGGGATTTTTAAACAATCTATATCTCAATTTTAATCTTAATTATGACAGGCGTCTTGATCCCGGTTTGTACAGCAATTTCCTTTTTAATTTCAATTCTAGTTTTACAACGAAAGATTTTTTTAGTTTTGGCGGTGGTTTTGAAACCACACCATTTAAAACCAATGATATTTATGAGCCGCGTGTAGATGGGCGCTTTGTAGAAATACCATCCTATTACAATCCGTGGATATGGCTCAATACAGATTATCGTAAAAAGGTCGCGATTGAATTTGTGTTTGACTGGTATAAATACAATGAGCAGGGCAGGGGCCAATTAAATGTCAACTTTCTCACGACCTACAGAGCTTCAGATCAATTTAGAATAACGTATTCTATCAATAACAATTTTTCTGATAAGGAACAGGGTTTTGTGAATTTTCAAGATGATGCGATCATATTCGGTCAGCGTTACAGAAATACAATTACAAATTCATTAGAGTCAAAATACATCTTTAATAATACAATGGCTTTAAATCTGGCTTTTAGACATTACTATACAGATGTAGAGTACAGTAAATTTTACGACTTACAAGATAACGGAAGCCTTGTAGTTAATGATTATGGTAACAATCACAACACGACCTACAACAGCTGGAATATAGACTTAAGATTTTCATGGTGGTTTGCTCCCGGTAGTCAGGTTTCTATACTTTACAGAAATGCAATAGAGAGTTACTTGCCAGAATCTGGTCAAAAATTCAATACTAATTTTCAATATTTATTTGATCAGCCTATGTTGAATAGTCTGTCGCTAAGAGTAAGCTATTATCTTAATTACAATAGGATAAAAAACTGGCTGGGGCCAAAAGAAACAATAGATACACCGCGGGAGCGGGATTTACGTTCTGGTAAAGTTGCGAGTAATTCAATATTCGAAAGACATTTTTAGATATTTCGTAAACAAGGATGAAAAATCGAGTAAATACCTATGAAAATCGGATTATTTAGGGGATAAAATGGATGTTAATTAGGGTTTTTCCGGGATAAAATCGCGTTTTCCTCCTTACATTTATATATCGATTTGGTAGTGTTCTTTTAAACTGGATTACTACTTAATTGAATAGTTTTGAAATAAATATTTGTGGTATAAAATTGAATTTTAAATTGAGAAAATTCAGGAACAAATTCTCTAATCAGGAATTATATCATAAACGAACTGAAACGTTAAAAAACGTTAAAATTTAAATTAGACTGTAACTAAAGCTTTGCTAATCAGTCTTATTAGTAACATCAATCTTTAATCAAACAATTATGAAAACAATGCAAACACTGCTGTTAGCCTTAGCATTAACAGGAAGCAGCGCGATCTTCGCAACAACAACAGAACCAACAACAGATGACAAACCTGTTAAACCAGTAACAATTAATACTGAGGTGGGAAAAATGCTCGACAAGCATAAATTTGATTTCAAAAATGACGTCGAAACAATGGTGACATTTACAGTAAACAAAGAAAATGAAATCGTTGTATTAGAAGTAAAAACTGATGATCCACAAGTTGAGACTTACATCAAGTCACGCCTTAATTATCAAAAATTAACTAGTCCTACTAAAAAGAACATAAATTATTTTATGCCTGTCAAATTAGAAAAACTTAATTAGTTAGTCAATTGTTCTTGAATTTTGGAAAGACCGGTCAGCAATGGTCGGTCTTTCTATTTTTGACAAAATGACATCTGTAATTGCGCTAAAACAGACAAATAGTCTGTTTATTTTAGCTGGTATTTAAATTGCTAATAGACAATTGTAAAATTAAAAGTCAAATTTAAAACTTACAGATATGAGCTTAATTAAGAGAACAAACGAAAACTGGTTGCCATCAATTTTTGATGATATGTTTAAAACAGATTGGTTAGGAGGGACAAGTAATGTCAATAACATAGGCGTTAGTATTCCTGCTGTAAACATTGTAGAAAGAGATGACAGCTTTGAGGTTGCAGTAGCAGCTCCCGGCAAAGAGAAAGAAGATTTTAATATTGAATTAGATAATGATGTCTTGACTATCTCTGCCGAAGAAAGACATGAAAATGAAACTGCTGATGATAAAGGCAGATTCACACGTAGAGAATTTAGCTACAGCACTTTTAAACGCGCATTTAGCCTTCCTGAAAGTGTAGAGAGTGAAAAAATAAGTGCAAATTATTTAAATGGTGTACTTAACATCTCTATCCCTAAGAAAGAAGAAGCAAAGGTACAGGCAAAAAGATTAATAGAAATTGCCTAAGCTTGATGTAATTACTGAAGAAAAAAGACCTGCATTGCAGGTCTTTTTTTATGCGATCTTTTAAGATCAAGAGTTTTGACACATTCTACTAGATATAGATTTGCTTAATTTCTTTTTAGCGTTAAGCTTTTAATATCTAAAAATCTCAATGTTTTAACCGATTTTATGCCTTAAAAGCCGATTTTAAGCGAGTTCTTTAGCCTTTTCCTGCAAGCTTTTTATTTGATCTCTCAATCTGGCAGCTTCCATAAAATCGAGTTCTTTTGCAGCTGTCTCCATAGATTTTCTGGTATCTCGTATCATTTTTTCCAGTTGACCTTTGCTCATATAAGCAGTGTCTGGCTCTGCAGCTAAACCTGAAAGTTCTGCAGCTTCAACCTTATATTTTTCTTTTTTCGCTAAAGCATTATTAAGCGATTTTTTAATCGCCATTGGGGTAAGATTATGTTTTGTATTGTAATCGATCTGTTTCTGTCTGCGATATTCTGAGGCATCTATTGTCTCCTGCATACTTCGCGTGATCTTGTCTGCATACATGATTGCCTTACCATTTATATTACGCGCAGCTCTACCAATGGTTTGCGTCAGGGAGCGATTACTTCTTAAGAAACCTTCTTTGTCTGCATCTAGAATCGCTACGAGCGAAACTTCAGGAAGATCCAGCCCTTCACGCAATAAGTTAACACCTACGAGTACATCAAAAATACCTTCGCGTAGTTCCTGCATGATCTCTACACGCTCAAGCGTATCAACATCTGAGTGTATGTATCGTGTACGAATGTCTATACGGGTTAGGTATTTGGTAAGCTCTTCCGCCATTCTCTTGGTAAGCGTTGTCACCAGCGTACGCTCATCTTTTTCTACTCGTTTATTTATTTCTTCAATAAGATCATCTATCTGGTTTAAACTTGGCCGCACTTCTACAATAGGATCAAGAAGTCCTGTAGGTCTTATAATTTGCTCAACATACGTTCCTTCAGACTTCTGCAATTCATAATCTGCAGGGGTTGCACTTACATAGATAACCTGATTTTGCAGTGCTTCAAATTCTTCAAATTTAAGGGGTCTGTTATCCATAGCTGCAGGAAGTCTAAAACCGTACTCTACCAGATTTTCTTTCCTGCTCCTATCGCCACCATACATCGCACTTACCTGCGAGACTGTAACGTGACTTTCATCAACCACCATTAAAAAGTCATCAGGAAAATAATCTAAAAGACAGAAGGGGCGTGTACCGGGTTCTCTGCCGTCCAGATAACGCGAATAGTTTTCAATACCTGAACAATAACCGAGTTCTCTAATCATCTCAAGGTCAAAATTAGTACGTTCTTCCAGGCGTTTTGCCTCTAAGTGTTTTCCTATTTCCTTAAAATATTCTACTTGTTTGCCCAGATCAATACTTATCTGGTCAATAGCTCCCTGCAAGCGATGCGGACTCGTAACAAACATGTTTGCCGGGTAAATATTAAGCCTTTCAGTTTTCGCAAGAACCTCGTTAGTTAGCGGATCAAAAGATTCTATTTCTTCAATTTCATCACCAAAGAAATGAATACGATATGCATTGTCTGCATAACCGGGAAACACATCTACGGTGTCTCCTTTTATTCTAAAATTACCACGGTTAAAATCTGCTTCAGTACGGCTGTACAAACTCTGTACAAGTCGTTTTAGCAGCTGCGTACGGCTAATGATTTCATCGGTTTTAATGGAAACCACATTCTTCTGAAATTCAACAGGATTACCAATACCATACAAACAGGAAACTGAAGCAACCACAAGTACATCACGTCTACCGGAAAGCAGAGCGGATGTTGCACTAAGACGCAATTTTTCTATCTCTTCATTTATAGAAAGATCTTTCTCGATATAAGTTCCCGATGTAGGAATGTAAGCTTCCGGTTGATAATAATCGTAATACGACACAAAATACTCAACAGCATTTTCAGGAAAAAATGCCTTGAACTCACTATAAAGCTGGGCGGCGAGAGTCTTGTTGTGTGCTAAGACAAGCGTGGGTTTTTGTACGCGCTCAACAACATTAGCAACAGTAAAGGTTTTACCACTTCCTGTTACACCTAAAAGAGTTTGATATCTTTCTTTTGCATTTAAGCCTTCAACTAACTGTTTAATAGCTTCGGGTTGATCCCCGGTGGGTAAAAAATCTGATACAATATTGAATTTCAAGTCGCCGTGTTTTAAAGCAAAATTACGCTATTTTAAAGTGTATAGGAAACGTTGAAGAAAGCCCGCCAGATAATTAACGCCTTATTAAGACAAATATTCGGTTTACCGCTTTAATGTAAAGTGACCTTTAAAATCTCTTCCATCTTTAAGCGAAACTTGAAACCAATAATCATCTGTAGGCATCAGCTTACCACGATAAGTGCCGTCCCAGCCTTCACCTTCAGGATCCAGCTGAATTAAAAGTTTACCAAACCTGTCATAGATAAATATTCTGTCAATTTCATATTCAGGATCGTCATAAGTGTATGGAAGCCATAAGTCGTGATAACCGTCATTATTGGGTGTGAAGTATTGAGGAATACCAAAAACAGTCAAGTTATATTCACTCACGTCACAGCCATTTGTATCTTTTGCATATACTATGTGTTCACCATATGGGACATTTGTAAATACAGGAGATTCCTGATATGACCCATTTATATAGTCAAGCGCATATAATGTTTGCGATACTGTATTGTTTACATGAACAGTAAGTGTGGTGCTTTTACCATCAAAATCTTGATTTATATCAGAAATTATGGGTGCCGTTGTTGATTGAATATTAAAATCTATTATCGCAGCGCAATCTAATTCGGGATCACTTATAGTTAAGGTATACATACCAATACTGTCTATTACAATTGTGGGTGTATTCTCTCCTGTATTCCAGTTTAACTCATAATTTGATGCAGAGTTAATAGAAATAATATCGCCTATTTCAATAGGAAAATCGGCTGCACACACATTTTTTTCAACAGCATTCACAAAGTTTGGGAATGATTTTAATTCTAAATCAATCTTACCGAAACCATAGCATATATTTTCATCTTCTGCACGAATATATACAGTTCTGGGCTCAGAAGTATAATCTGCCGGTAAAGGGTTTTCACCAAAGGCGGCATCATCTTCATTTGTGTGAAAGGTCAAATTGATCGCCGCATCAAGATTAAGCTCTTGTTTAATTTTAGCTTCTATATTCACAAAGTTGAAGTTTCCCTTACCATCACCAAAATCGCATTCCTTTACAGGCGAAGGATTTATAGATATACTTTCTGTCGTTTTTAATTTTATTTCTGTGATGTCGTAACAACTCGTGCCACCACCTACGACCTTTGCGTATAAGATCTGGTCTGGTTCTTTGTTTGTATAAATATTATCCAGAGATTCTTCATTATTCTCATCATCGAGTGCATTCTGTAACTGCTCGTAAAAATAAACCTGTAATGAATTTTGACCTGCAGTTAAATAATCTCTTGCCAACAAAAGATTGAAAGTAGTGAGACCATCTGCTGCCTTGTCAATATCACATTGTCTAAGGACAAAATCTTCAGTAAGATCTGGAATTTTGACTATCTCTATTTCTTTGCAAATAGGTTCTGAAGGAATACCATTATTAAATTTAGTAAGCACTACCGTATATGTTCCCGGTTGTTCAAAAACGTGTGAAGGATTTTCCTCTACAGAGGTAACACCATCGCCAAAATCCCATTCTACGCTATCATAATCTGTGTCTTTTATTATAAATGTTGTAGCTTCATCAAAACACGCATCCTCATAATCAAAAGTGGTATTAAATAATGATTGTATAAAAGGAGGGAGCCCTAATCGTACGAATGATGGAGATATATTAACTGAATTTGATGAATAATTACAAGCACTACCTAATTCTTCAGGGTTATTAATAACAGATAGGGAAGTATGATTTTCCGCTCCGGTTAAAGCAGGGTAGCCTGCCCGATAAATTTTACCATTTAAAGCAAGTTGTAAGGCTCCCGTAACATTATTTGAACTGTTAATTGTTGTTCTTGAAGACAGTATGTTAGAGCTGTTTAAATCAAATTGATACAATTCTCCACTTTGTACAATATCGTCAGCACTATAGGTGTTTGAAGTAATGTATAGCTTTGTGCTCTTGGGGGAAAACTCAACACCGTAAGGATATTTATTGTTGAGAATAAGTTCATCATTTGAAGCCTTTCCGGAAATGTCGTCAAAGTCGTAAAGATATACCTGTCCTGTATTTTTACTACCGGTACGTGGGCTTCCCAATGAAGTGCCTGAATAGGCTGCAGCAATTTTTTCACCGTTTGGCGAAAATTTAAGGTATCCTTTTGCTGTTATATTTACATCATTTCCATCAATAATAGGCGGGAAATTACGCGATAAAGTCGAAATTACGGGTGAAGTATTCACTCCTGAAGAACTTACATTAAATGCATAAAACTTATTTGTAAATTGAGTAAGAACCCAGTAAGATTCACAGTCTCCACTAACTACGGCAGTGATCTTTTCCGAACTTTTATACTCGCTTTCTACAGGATCGTTAGTGTTGTAAGTAATTAAATGTATATTTTTTTTGTCTGGAATTATAGCACCATAGCCATTATTTAACGACATGTCAACCTCAGAAAAATTAACACCTTCTATGGGGTCATCTTTCACATCACTATAATCTGGTTTATCAATAGTAAAAATAAAATACCTTCCGGGATTGGCAGGACGAGGCACAATAATAGCAGATTGGGTGCTTGAGACATTTCCTTTTAAACCCGTACCATTTAGCATAATTTCTCCTCTGCGATCGTATACGGTCATTCCATCAGTATAAAAAAGAGAGTTGCCGTTTCTGTCAGAAATTGAAGCGGAGCCTTCTACAGTTGCCAGATGGCCTTGTATGGGAGTAGGGTTGCCATTTCCTTCAAAATGTAAACCAGCTCTAACACCAAAATACCAGTTAGCAGCTTCTTTTTGTGCATATGACTTGAAAGAAAAAAGACTTAGTATAAGTAAAAATTGTAATAATTTCATCAGCTTTAAATATATCATAATAAAATCACTCTTATTAGGATATTTTACAAAGGTTAGCTCAGGCGGAATTATAAGGTTTCTTACCTTTTTAAAGTAAAATGGGATTTAAATTCTCTACCATCCTGTAGAATCACATGAAACCAATAATCATCAGCGGGCATTACTTTACCTCTGTATGTGCCATCCCAGCCTTGCGAAAGTGGGTCGAGTTGTTTTATTAATTTGCCAAATCTGTCAAAAATTAAGATGCTGGTTTTTGGCTGTATGAGGTTGCTAATACCTTGTACCTGCCAATAATCGTGGTAACCATCTGCATTAGGAGTAAAAAACCTGGCATAGCCTATTACGCTAAAGTCAAGCGTAGAATTTCCACATGTTTCAAGAGATCTTACATAAACCGTATAAAAACCGGGTTGAAGATTAGTAAAAATATTGCTTTCCTGATAGGGACCAAGCTCATCTAACGCATATTGTAAAGTACCATCGCCGGTTGCGGTAATAGTAGCTGTATTATTATCTGAAACATCTACCACATCTACAGAAGATATGGATGGTAGATCGCGACCTATAATATTTACAGATTTAGAACTTGAACAGCCTGTATTTATATTGGTTATAGTAAGAGTATGATTGCCAACAAGATTAGTTTCTAAATATGGAGTAGTTTGTCCTTCGGGCATCCACTCATAACTATAATTTTGACTGGGATCTGGTTGAAAATCTGGAATAATCTGTATTTTTTCCGGATAGTTGTTTGTGCAATACAGCGTTTCGGCCATTAGTTCAAAATCAGGTTCTGGGGCAATAAGCAGGTTGACTTCATTAATGGCATAGCATGAGTTGTCATTTTCTATCCGTGCATATACGATCTGATTATCTGGTATTTCATTTATATAGTCATCTGTAAGCAACTCATCAGGATTTTCTAATAATGCACCATCTTTAGTTTTATAAAAGGTAAATTCTGCCGAATTATTATTTGGTAAAAGCTGATTTTTAGCTTCTACAAGCGAAAAATTGGCAAATCCATCCTGATTTTCGTCGCAGGCATAAAGTGTTGCATTGCCTGCCTGTATACTACTTACTTCTATATCAAAAGGAAGAATGATAGAACAATCTGCTCTGTTTGTTAGTCTTGTATAAAGTGTTTCAAGGGGTAAGCTGTTTTCATAACCATACGGGTTGATAGAATCTGTCATGGTTTCGGCATCACCTTGTGTGTGATAAAATGAAACATTAATTGTAGGATTATTGTCTGTTAAGACGTCTGTGATTTCGTCAAGATTAAACAAACTATAACCATCTGCGGTCTCAGAATCTTCGCATTGTAATAATTTTGGTTTCTGGGCACCAGATTTGGGAAGGGCGTAATAAGTTACAGCTGCAATTCCTTTTTTCTCACAGGTACTTCCATCATTAAGATCTACGAGTAATTTATAGTCGGCTATTTGTGGGAACGGCGCATTAGGATCTTCTGCAATGTCTAATTCATTAGTGGTTTCTCCCGCTATTTCATTCCCATCTAAAAACCAGCGGTATGTAGCACCCGGAATCAAATCGTATTTTAGAGTGTAAGTTTCCCTTTCGCACAAATTTAATTGAGAAGTACTCAGATTGTTTTGTATGATATCTATAGTATTAAAAAGGGATTGATTAAACGGAGGTAATCCCTGAAAACTTAACCCCTGACCTAAAAAAATAGCTTTATCAACATAATTTGACGCAAACCCCGGTTCATTGGGATTTTCTATAACTCCCAGGTATGGCAGACCGTCATAATAACCTCTGCTTAATGCTCTGTAAATTTTACCATCAGGACCCAATTGTAGGCTACCGCGATAATAATTCTCAAAATGAAGTTCTATTTGACTGTCTCCTATATAAGTACTTTCAAGATCGTATTGTACTAGCGATGATCTGTTTGCTGAGGGAGGGCCATTAGAGTCTAAGTTATTAAAACTGTCGATATATAAGAATCTATTATTAGGAGAAAACTCTACGCCATAAACCGCATAATTAGGGCCATGAACTGCTATTGACATAGGGTTTGCAACCTTTCCTGTCTCTGAGTCAAAATCCATTAAATATAAGGGAGCAGTTCCATTAGCAGCAGCAAGCATTTGACCGTTTGGTGAAAACTTTAGATTCCCTCTGTTATCATCAATAGAAACTCCCAGAGTCGATTTTACAGGTGTAGTGTTTACGCCGTCAGGTGTTACTGCATACGTGAAAAAAGTATTTATGTTTTGATTATTGTTTTGGCCAGAACTGTTAGAAAGTGTAACTACCCATACAGAATCACTGTCGCAACCTTGAATAACAGCACTAAGTTTTTCTGTGGCGTAATTAAGCAGATGAATATTTTTTTGAGTAACAGCACCTAACGGATTTGTAGTAAAATCAACTATAGAATAGTTTAAGCCATGATAGTTTTCTGTATCAAAAAGGGAATCCATCGTGAATACGTAAAAAATATTAGGATCTCCGGGTTTAGGAATTATAATGGCAGACTGCGTACTGGAAGCGTTCCCAAACAAACCGCTCCCGTTTTCCATCACTTCATGGTTTTGATTGTAAACTGTCTTGCCATCTGTATAAAAAAGCAATTGACCCCTTTCATCAGAAATAGTTGCACAACCTTCTACTGTAGATAAATTGCCGTTCTGCACGGCAGTAGGAGGTGAAGTTGTAAAATTGAGTCCCGCCTTCTGGCCAAAATACCAATTATTTGCAGCGCCCTGGCCTGAAGCAAAATATGTAGTAAATACGCAAAAGACAAAGCACCAAAATAATTTCATAGCAGCAATTAAGCTACTAAAATACTATAAATCGCGCTTTTTTAACAAGGCGTAGGTACCATAAATAAAAAGGAATACCCACCCGCTTACAATCAATATCTCGTACCAATGCACTGCATAGTCTATCGCAATATCTGCTTTGAGCTGGTTTGCAGCTGTTTTTATAAAATCAAGTCGCTCAAACGGTCTGTTAATCAGGTTGCTCATAGATTCAAGCGGAAAGAATTGCATGATCTTATCTGCTGTGTCGCTTTCCGGGAAAACCTTAAAATTTAGAAATGCATAAATTATATTTTCCACGATCCACCAGACAAAGAGAAAACCCAACGCAAACGCAGATCTTTTGACTAAAACCCCCAGGAATAAACAAAAAGAGAAGAAACCAACCAGTTTAAGAAAATAAGCGAAAAGAAAATCCATCTCGCGGGTTACGATACCAAATTCTGTATAATCTGAAAATGAGTATCCCAGAATAACACTTAGAACAAAAACAAAGAAGGTAGAGATAAGTGCAAATGCCAGAACAGTATAGAATTTTGACAATACAAATTCCTGTTTGCTTAATCCATCGATCAGGTTTTGTTTGAGTGTGCGATTTGTATATTCATTAGACATCATCGAGACGATAACGATCGCAAGAAAGAATTTAAGTATTGCGGCTATATATGTATTGAAATGCCAGATAAACGGAAAATTAAAAATACCCTGATCTGCTATGCGGATATGCACATCGCCAAAATTGAATTCTATTGAAGCAATTAGTGCAATAAATGAAAGGATTATAAAATATGTCGCAGCAAGAATTTTAGAAGACCTGCTGTATTTGAGTTTATGTAATTCTATATTCAGTAATCTAAACATGGGGCTTAATTTAAGTTGCTGGTAAGTTGTAAAAATTGTTCTTCAAGACTCTCTTTTCTCTTAACGAGGTGAGAAAGAACAATACCTTGGTTAAAGAGCTGTTTGTTTAGATCTTCTGCGCTAAGCGGAGTGGCTAAAAATGCCGTGATTAATCCATTTTCGGTCTTTACACTTAAAAAATCGGGATTATTATCAAAAAATCGCAGTAGCTCTGTTTCCTGATGAGATTTCACTTCAAAAAAGCCATGACTTGCATTGAGTTCATCTACAGGTCCTGCATAAAGTTTAACTCCCTTGCGTATGATCACCACATGTGAACAAACTTTTTCGACTTCGTCAAGTAAGTGAGAAGCAAGCAGAATTGTAGTGCCATCTGCTGCAATCTTTTTTATGATCTCACGTATTTGATGAATACCCTGGGGGTCTAATCCGTTAGTAGGTTCATCAAGAATTAATATTTCAGGATCGTTAAGCAGGGCAGAGGCTATAGCCAGGCGCTGTTTCATACCCAGAGAGAACGTTTTGAACTTGCTGTTTTTTCGCTCCAGCAAACCTACTATTTCAAGCTTTTCATCAATTTTTGTGGGAGATACGCCCTTTATTTGACAAACCAGATTTAGATTCTGTTGGGCCGTCATGTATGGGTAAAAGTTAGGTCGCTCTATTATAGCTCCTACTTTTTTGAGTGCCTGATGAGTAGAATCTGAACCATCAAACCAATGAAAATTCCCAGAAGTGGGATTTACCACATTTAGAACCATGCCCAGTGTGGTAGATTTACCACTTCCGTTAGGTCCTAAAATTCCGTAGACATTGCCTTTGCTTATTGTAAAAGTGAGGTCATTAACAGCTTGCACAGGCCCATACCTTTTTGAGAGGCCGTTAATAGTTAGAATCGTATCCAATATATAGATGTTTTGATTGGTGTTCTCTTACAAGACGCATGAGTGTACTATTTGTTACAGGCTTTCTTATCTTTACACAAATGCCACTCGTATGCAAGAAAGATTAATGTCACGTAAAAAGCCAACTTATCCCATTGGCAATACATTAAAAGAATATCTGGTTAAATATAGCAGAGATACTAAAATACCTGTGTTTTACGACGATTTGTTGAGATTTTCGGGAGGTATTAGTGTGTATGATAAGAACGATAATGACACGTTATGGATAAGCGTTTACTACCCAGATCACGAGCGTGAAAGCATCTACACCAGTTTAAAAAGAGTATACGCTATTTTGCATTCTGATGGTAATGAGAATATTTTGCCTTTTCTTGATGTAGCGGCAATAGACTATTGCACGTTTGGTAATTCTAAACCTTTTAGAGTTAAGATCAAGAATATTTTTAATGACAATTACACCTATTTTTATGTGAAAAGAGCAGATGCCAGTCGTATCTATGGTCTTGAACTTGAGCATATTCTTTCTCCTAATCGTATCAACTTTTTGGTGTATAAAGACACACTTATTGAAGAGCATATTACAGGTATACCGGGTGATGAGTTTATAAATAATTATCTGGCAGACTGTGATCATGTGGGTAAATCACAGATCGCGAAAGAGTTTGTTAAATTCAACGAGCGCTGTATGATCTTATTATTAGGGGATATGCGTTCATACAATTATGTGGTAATACCCACGCACGATTTTGACCACATTAAATATAAACTGCGAGCGATAGATTTTGATCAGCAGTGCTATGAAGGTAATTTTAAAGTATATAAACCCCATTTGTTCAAAGAAAACTTTAAAATGGTAGAACTTGTTTCTAATCTTTTAGGAAACAACTCTATTGAGCAGTACCGTAAAGAAGAGCGGGCTGTACTTGCTAAGCGTATTATTACTTCAAAAACCAGATTACGTCGACTTTTAAAATGCATGACAACCGATACGGTTTCTTCTGAAGAAAATCTGAAACGCCTGCGTAACGAACTTTACGATTATACGATGGATATGAAATTTAAGCGCGCAAAATCTATGGGGCAGATCGTGAAAACTGCCCTTGATTTTGTGAAACGTAATTATGAAGATGTAAATATGCAGCGGCTTATGCAAGCCTCTTACTAGCTTTTTTGCTCTTTGTTGAAATAAACCAGATAGTAATACATCTGTTTTTCTTCATCCCAGCCTTTTTCTACAAACTTTTCTGCACTTTCAGGATTGATGAAATCCATCTTTATCTGGATGTGCGTATCCAGATCGATAACATTTCTCATCTTTTTGCGAGCAGCAGTAACGGCGGTATTTGCAATGGGAAAAGAAGTAAGATCTTCTATTTTGTATTTAGGCGCTCGGTCTGTTTTGTAGTTTTGAAATTCTGGTATTAAAGCGGGATTTTCTAAAACGTCATTAACAAAAGCAGACTCTTCAAAGTTGTCGTTCTTAGCAAAGTGATTTACAGCTCTGTTCATGAACATTACTTCCTCTTTCTTGTCTTCTGCCGGTAATACAACGTCTTTAGCAAAGTCCTGACAGAATTTTAAATACTTTTTTGTATAAAAATTATCATCAGCCAGCATTTCTACGCCCATAAAATTCTCAAGCCAGTATTTAGTATCATAGCGATTAGAATCTACAGATAATACTTTGTAACCCTCTTCTGCTTTGCTATTAAAAATAAGCGCTCCTTTATCTAATTTACTCAGGCTCACCCCTTGCTCAAGAAGCATGTTGAGGTTTTCTTCGCCTTCGCGAAATTGTAAAAAGTCTTGCTTTAATTCAGATTTAAATATACCCAAAACATCAGTTTTCACATTGTCAAGCATAACGCCAGTAATGTGGGCAACATACAACTCACCTGGTTTTATGTGCGGGTGACTGCTCTGGTCATATAGATGTTTTGCGATCTCTACAGATATCTCATGTGCCTGTGCAGGGCTTGCAAACATATTTGCTGCCATGTTGTACAATGAGTTGAACTCAAGATCTGCCTCATGACTAAAGTGATAGTAATTTTCTTCTTTTTCGCGAAAGCTTTTAAAGAAAAACTCTTTTATAAGTGGCGTTATCTCATCATTGAGATTGTACTGTTCTTTAGACAGAAATACACCTTCTGTACGGCTTTTATTACCAATGCGATGTATAGAAAGCGATTCTATCTGGGCAGCATATAAATTGATCATCTGTAATCTTGAATTTTGGGTAGATTTGAGCCTAAAAAAACCGATTTTTAGGGGTAAAAAATGGGTAAAACAGTAATAAAATCAGCTATTATGAGGAGAAAATCGGGCTTTTATTAATTCCAATTTTCATCAAAATCAAGACCTTCATAATCTTCTACGTCGTAGTCATCATCATAATCTTCAAAATCATCCTCATCTGTATCTGCATCTTCATCGCCAGAAAAATCTGTGGGTGGCGCCTGGTCTGGTATTTGCCCGTGCACATACATTAGATTAGGATATAAAGTACCTTCTACAGGTTCTGCCACATCTGCAAGCTCAACAAAAAACGTCCACATGCTTAAAAAATCGTATACATAGATAAGTCTTGTGTTTTCTGTAGAAACCACTTCATCTACGTTTGTCTCGCTCATAACACGCACAGGATTTTCAGATTCTCCCATATCAAAAAGGGCGATCTCTTCATCCTGTCTCCACTCGTCATCACTTGTAAAGAAAGAAGCCATCTCTGTACCATCAAAACCAAAAGACTGGGTTATGGCATTATGAAAGTCTTCAAGAGGTGCATCTTGCTGTATTTCTATGTCTCTAAATATATCCTCTTCGGTGTCGAGAATCACACGGAACCGGTAAATCATAGCATCAAAATTTTAGCCCACAAAGATACAATTTACGATGCAGTTGTCAATTTTATACTTTCGTTTTCTTTCACTGAAGTGAGGAGAATATAAAATTGAATTCCGAAAAGTACAGATGCTAAAATAAGGTGAACAGGCTGAGTTAAATATGGAAAATCGAAGTAATACATTAGTATACCCGTGACAATCTCAATGCCTATTATAATCATGACCCAGTTCATTAAATTATGACCTAAAGCTAATTTTTTGTTTCTAAAAAACAGCCACACATTAATAGCAAGTACCACAATAGAAAAAGACCGGTGAAAGTAAAAAGCAAAATCAGGATCACTTAGCCACAGATATTTGGCGGCATAACCTACAAGGTCTACCTGCTCATCTACAAACTGGCGTACCTGAGTTCCCATAGCGATTTGTATCAGGCTTAAAGCCAAAGCAAGCCACATCCCGTTTCTGAAGTTTTTATCAAAAGTGAACTTTACCGTTTTTGATTTGGCAAGAAAAAGAAGATACATCAATACTGCTATAATGACCAAAGCGATCACCATATGAATCGTTATTCTAACCGGAGACAGTACAGAATAAACAACAGTAGCACCTATCCAGCCCTGAAAACCCATAAGAAAAACAGTGAGCCAGGAAAGTAGCGGAATACGCTTTTTCTTTTTCCGGAATTTTATGCTCAAAATGGCCATAATAAGAACTGCAAATCCTGCTATGGCTCCTACTAAGCGATTAATATATTCTACCCACGTATGCAACGGATTGAAAATAGCATAATCGTGCTTGTCGTAAGTAGACCAATTTTTATTTGAAAATAATGCACCTGTAGTGAAATCGTGATTGGCTACGCGCAGGCTTTCATCTACAATAATTACCTGACCTTCTTCATACGAGCGGTTGGGTTGCCATCTTAATTCACTTTCCTGTGTAGGTGGTATAATGTAACCAAAGCATTTAGGCCAGTCAGGACATCCCATCCCGCTCCCGGTCATTCTCACAACTGCGCCGGCTACCACAACCATGTAAACCAGAATCAGGGAGATTAAAACAGATTTTCTATACAATTCTCTTGATTTTTAATTATCTGCCACTTTAAGACCAATCTCTTCGCCTTTCTTTAGCATAAATTCTTGTGCTTCGGTGTGGTTGTTTGCAATCTCGCCTTCAAGAATCGCTTCTTTTATAGCGTCTTTAATTATTCCTATTTCCCGTGAAGGTTTAAGATTAAAGGTTTTCATGATCTCTTCACCAGATACCGGCGGCTGAAAGTTGCGCACATGATCGCGCTCTTCAACTTCTTTTACCTTTTGGCGTACCTGTTTAAAGTTATTGTGATAACGCTTGTATCTCTTAGGATTTTTGGTTGTAATATCTGCTTCACAAAGCGTCATGAGATCTTCCAGATTTTCGCCTGCATCAAAAATTAATCTGCGTACGGCACTATCTGTCACAAATTCTTCTGCAATTACTATAGGGCGCGAACTCATAAGCACCATTTTTTGCACGAATTTCATCTTTTCATTTAATGGCATCTTTAAACGTTTAAAAAGTTTAAATACCATTTTAGAACCTACAAATTCATGACCGTGAAAGGTCCAGCCTATTTTTTTGTCAAATCTTTTTGTGGGCGCTTTACCTATATCATGCAGCAATGCAGCCCATCGTAACCAAAGATCATCAGTATTTTCTGCAATATTATCTACAACTTCAAGTGTATGGTAGAAATTGTCTTTATGTTTTTGTCCTTCTTTTTCTTCTATACCTTTAAGAGCAGTAAGCTCTGGCAAAACGAAAGGAAGCAGACCTGTTTTTTCAAGAAGTAAAAAGCCTTTAGAAGGTTTTTTGCTCAGCATGATCTTGTGCAACTCTTCTACAATGCGTTCATTGGTAATGATACTTATGCGCTTGTTATTTTTAGAAATAGCTTCAAGCGAAGCTCGCTCTATCATAAAATCAAGCTGTGAAGCAAACCTTATGGCGCGCATCATGCGCAAAGGGTCGTCACTGTATGTGATGTCTGGATCTAGCGGAGTACGAATTATTCCTCTTTCAAGATCTACTAAACCATTAAAAGGATCTAGCAATTTACCATGTATTGCTGGCGAAAGACCTATGGCAAGTGCATTTATTGTAAAGTCTCTCCTGTTTTGATCGTCTTGAAGAGAACCATTTTCTACCACAGGATTACGACTTTCTTTATGGTATGATTCTTTTCTCGCGCCTACAAACTCGATCTCAAGATCATTGTCACGCAACATGGCGGTGCCATATGTTTTAAAGACTTGCACTTTTGGTTTATGGGGCAGGAGTGAAGCTACTTTTTTAGCTAATTCTATACCGCTGCCTACAGCAACAATATCAATATCTTTTGCACTACCACGTTCTAAAATAAAATCACGCACATAGCCCCCAATAACATAAGTGTCTACACCTAGTTCCTGAGAAGCGTTTGAGATAACGTCAAAAATTTTATGGGTAATGGCTCCCTTATAGTTGGGGGTTGTCATGCACCTTTACTTTCGTAGGACTTTAACCTGACCATCATTTTTTAACTTAATAATGGTAGAAGGTTTAGCCGATTTTCTATTGTGGTGCAAATTTACTACATAGTCTACGCCTTCCAAAATAGCGGGACTTATTTCTTTAAATGACTGCGGTGTTTGCTCACCACTAATATTTGCTGATGTAGAAACAATGGGGCGACCAAATTTTCTTACAAGCATCTTGCAAAAATCATCTTTGGTAACGCGTATGGCAAGCGTATTGTCTGGGGCGATAAGATTCTCTGCCACGCGAATGGGATCATCGTACACAATTGTAGTAGGCTGAGCTGCGTATTTTAAAATGTCATAAGCAACTTCAGGCACGTTTTCTACATATTGATTAAGCATCTTAAAATCATGCACAAGACAGATCATTGTCTGGCTTTCTGCTCTTTGCTTCAATTTGTAAACCTTATCTATAGCTCCGGGATTTGTAGCATCGCATCCTATTCCCCATACCGTATCTGTAGGATATAGAATGAGACCGCCTTTTTTTAAAATGCCAATTGCTTCTTTTATTTCGTCTACCATATATGTATTGTTACCTCAAATTCATGCTTTGAGATCTTAAATTTTTAACGATGCAAAATTACTTTAAAACCCTGAAAGCTGCCCTATAATTCTGTTTTAAAGCAGGCTTTTATATACATCTATGTATTGTTTTGCGGTTGTTTCCCAATTAAAACTGGTAGCATGTGCTGTAACTTTAGTAGCGAAATCAGGGTCGTTTTGTGCGATTTTCATGCCATTTAGGAAGGTTTTTGCCATATATTCCGGGTCATAATGATCCCAGTAAAATGCATTTTCTCCTCCTACTTCTGGCAGCGATGTGTTATTTGAAAGAAATACAGGTTTACCATATCGCATGGCTTCTATTGGCGGTATACCAAAACCTTCACGCAATGACGGGAACACAAATGCAGCACAGTTCTTTAAATAGTACTTTTTAGCAGACTCACTTATTTTCCCAGTTATGTGCACCCGACCTTCTAATTTCAGTTTTGTTATAGTAGCTTTTATTTCTTCTGTGTAAGATTTGTCACTATTACCTGCCAAAACAAGGTCAAAATCGGGTAAAAAGGGCAACATTTTGACCAAAGAATTAAAGTTTTTCCGCGCTGTAAATTCGCCAATGCTGAACAAAAATGGTCGTGTGGGTATTATTTTCGGATTAAAATCGGCAGGAATTTCTGTATCCAGTATCGTATTTCCGTTATAAATGACATATTCCGGAATATTAGGCACATTAAAATGGTTGTGCGTATCTTCTTTTGCGAAGTTTGATATGTAAACCAAAGCGCTGGAACGACGTAGCTTTTCGCGAAAGCGTTTACTTCTTTCATGGTTGGGATCTGCACTGTTTTCTTCAATAAAATGAATGTCGTGCACCGTCATTAAATACGGAATATTGCCTTTAGGTTCTATTTTAATGTTCTGATTTAAAGAGTGCCAGAGGTTGTATTTTTCGCTTATGCGAAACAAAGGATACCTGCGGTAGGCGTGGTATTTTTTATAATTAAAAGTAGTACCAAATTGCTTTTTTAAAACGTCGATATCTTTCGCGTGAAGCGTAATATCGAGTTCGTCTTCTTGTTGCTGATATAGCCCTTTTATAAGGTGATAATTAAATTGCCCAAACCCAAAATATGGATTTTTAATATTGTGCGACTCTAAAAATATAGTCTTATTCTGCGGCATATAGAGCTTAGGTTTTTTAACAATAGAAATAGATTTACTTTTGCTGCATAATTAAGACTATGAAAATCGTTTGCAGCCCGGCGCACAAAAATAACCTTTTTAAGATAGAGCAGCTTCTCAAAAATTTTGAAGCAGAAGGCGAGATGCTTGCAGACGGTGGGCGTAACCAGATACGTATTGTAGATCTTGACGGTGTAAAAGTAGCGATCAAGTCTTTTAAAATTCCTAATACGGTAAATAAAATAGCATATCGTTTTTTTAGAAAATCTAAAGCGCAGCGCTCTTTTGAATACGCCACCAGATTGCTGGAGCAAGACATTGACACACCCAAACCCGTGGCTTATGCTGAGCAAGAATCATTACTGTATGGTAAAAGTTATTATATATGTGAGTTTCTGGAATACGACTTAACATATAGAGAACTTATTGCCAATTCTAAATATGTGGGTAATGCAGATATTTTAAAAGCTTTTACCGCATTTACGTTTGAAATGCATGAGAAAGGAATTCATTTTTTAGACCACTCTCCCGGGAATACTTTGATAAAAACTGAAGAAGATAAATACAGATTTTACCTGGTAGATCTTAATCGTATGGATTTTAAACCACTTGATCATGCAACGCGTATCAACAATTTTAGAAGGCTTACGCCAAAGCGGGAAATGGTAGAAATTATGGCAAAAGAGTACGCCAGACTTGCAGGTCTTGATCCTAATAAGACGGTAGACGAAATGTGGCAAAGTACGGTAGAATTTCAGGAAGCTTTTCAGCGAAAGAAGCGTTTAAAAAAGAAAATAAAGTTCTGGAAGAAATAGATATTATTTCTGTCCGCGTCTGTAAAGCCAAAGTTTAACGTAGCGCATAAAAAGAGCATAGCTTTGTAAAACACTAATTGTTAAGCCTACAACACCATCTCTAAATCCCTGTTGTAAAATATAGTGTTTAAAGAATCTCCAGACGGGTTTTATAATAAAATGAAAGGAACTTAACCGGTTAGTATGCTTATCATAATCTAAAGCTTGCCAGTACGCATATCTATTTAGCTTTTGAATGTAATTGTCGAGGTTTACATAAGTATTGTGATACAACTTGTTTTTTAAGAAACCTATTTCACCGTTTGAAGTAAGTTCTTCGTGTACCATTTTATCTTCGTAAACGCATTCGTCTCTTTTAAAAAGACGTATCACTTTATCATGCTGCCAGCCACTATAGCGCACCTGTTGCCCCATAAAATGATTGTTTCTGTAAATCCAGAAACCTGCAATACCAGATGGTGGATTTTCCAGGATTTTCTGAATTTCAGATTTTAATTCTGGGGTTACTCTCTCATCTGCATCAAGAAGCAAAATCCATTCATTGCCAGCCTGCGGTATTGCCCAATTCTTTTGAGAAGCGGGATATTCATACTTTCTTTGAAGAATTAGATCTGTATATTTTTTCGCCTTGAGCAGCGTGTCATCTGTGCTAAAAGAGTCTACTACAATGATTTCATCTGCAAAATTAGCAGATTCTAAAACTCCCTCAATATTGTGAGACTCATTAAAAACAGTGATGATAACAGTGAGTTTCTTCATAGGATTACGCAGTTGCCAAATCTAAAAAACTTTTTAAGATTAATGCCTTAACTTTGCGCGATTAAGTATGAAAGATAAACCTGGCATTTCTGTAATTATAAGTACGTATAACGCTGTAGAGTGGCTTAAAAAGACGCTTTGGGGTTATGCGCAGCAGACCAATAAAGATTTTGAGATCGTAATTGCAGATGATGGTTCTGGTGAAGAAACCATCAATACAATTAAAGAATTTCAGGAATGGTTTCCTGTACCTGTTATACATGTATGGCAGGAAGATGACGGTTTTCAAAAATCGCGTATTCTCAATAAAGCTATACTGGCATGTAACTCAGACTACATATTGATGAGTGATGGGGACTGTATTCCTAAAAATGATTTTTTAGAGTTTCACTTTAAGTTTAGAGAAAAGGGTTATTTTTTATCTGGAGGTTATTTTAAGCTACCCATGTCTATTTCTGATGAAATTACAAAGCAGGATATAGACGATCAAAAATGTTTTGATATAGCGTGGTTACAGGAAAGAGGTTTAAAATCGTCTTTTAAGAACAATAAATTGACCGCTAGAGGGTTAAAATCAGACATTCTTAATCTACTTACTCCCACAACTGCTAGCTGGAACGGGCATAATGCCAGCGGCTGGAAAAAAGATATTCTAGCTGTTAATGGTTTTGATGAACGCATGCAATATGGTGGTCAGGATCGGGAACTGGGAGAACGCCTGATAAATTTTGGGATTAAATCTAAGCAAATACGCTACAGCGCCTTATGCGTGCATCTTGATCATCCTCGTGGATACAAAACTCCGGAGACGTTGCAAAAGAATGCAGCGATACGTAAGAATACCAGAAAGAAAGGTTATGCTTACACGTACTACGGCATTGAGAAGAAAGAAATTAATTAAGGTTGTCAAGAAAATTGAGCAACTCTTTTTTTATAAATTCAGGATTAAGTTCTTCATATAATTTTATAGATTCTTTTTTCATTGCCTTAAAACCCTTACTCTTATACAGCTGTGGTTTATAATTTTTTAAATGCACAGCGACCTGCTTTTTGCCCGGGTAAGAAGCCCAGGCTTCAGGATTAATCCAAGGCGAGTAAATAGAAAATGTGGGCTTATTTAAGGCTTTAGCCATATTAACCGCACCGCCTTCATTACCTATTAGGGCATCACAAAAACTGGTTAATGCAATGAATTCGCGTAAATTCTCACCGTAGACCTCTGGAAAAATATGACTGACCGTTCTGTTGTCACAATTATTTAAGAGCTCCTCAACTTTTGGTTTTTGATCAGGTATGTAATTCAGTAATAATTGAGCATTGGTTTCCTCTACAATGGTTTGCAGTAATTTAGCTAAATAAGGAAGCGGATATGTTTTTAGCCCACTGCTGCCCAATACACCTATCATAAAGATCGGTTTACTAATATCGATATCAGAATTTTCCAATTTTGCTTTCGCAGAAGCGATTTCTGCCTCTTTTAGGTAGATTTTTGGTTTAATTTCTTTTGGAAAATCCTTAGATAAAGGAGCGAGAAGTCTCATCCGGTTCTCAATGGCCAGGCCGGCTGCGGTTTCTGCCTTATTACTATTTTTGACTGAATGATTGTATAAATAGGAAGTGTATGATTTTTTAATCCCGACCCTCACCTTGGCACCGCTGTAAAAGGACAGAAAAGCGCTGCTTATTTTAGAATACGCATCAATTACTATATCGTAGTTCTCGCTGCGCAGACGAGCAGCAAATTTGATGAAAGAAATGGTATTGCCTTGAGAATCCTGTAAATCAAAAATAAACTTATCAATAAACGGGTTATTCTGAACAACTGGCACCGTATGCTTATGAATAAGGTAATGCAATGATGCCTCTGGATATTTAGAACGAAGTGCCTCAAAAAGAATAGACGACGTAAGAACGTCGCCTATCATTTTTTGCTGTATTACCAGTATTTTCATCTATGTGAAATTTCGCAATAGCGACTATTTATTAAACCGCTACGTCGTATTCCCTTAAAGCCGCATTAAGAGAGGTTTTCTTATCTGTACTCTCCTTACGTTTACCTATAATTAATGCGCACGGTACATTGTACTCACCTGCAGCAAATTTCTTAGTATAACTACCAGGAATTACAACAGAACGAGGTGGCACGTATCCTTTCATTTCTTTAGGTTCGCTGCCGGTAACATCAATAATTTTAGTAGAACCTGTAAGTACAACATTTGCACCTAAAACAGCTTCTTTACCCACGCGTACTCCTTCTACAACTATGCAACGAGAACCTATAAAAGCATTATCTTCTATGATTACCGGTGCTGCTTGCAGAGGTTCAAGAACTCCGCCTATACCTACACCGCCGCTAAGGTGAACGTTTTTACCTATTTGTGCGCAGCTACCCACTGTAGCCCAGGTATCTACCATCGTACCTTCATCTACATAAGCGCCTATGTTCACATAACTAGGCATCATGATCACACCTTTAGAAATGTATGCACCATGGCGTGCCACAGCATTGGGGACAACACGTATGCCTTTATCCTGATATCCTTTCTTTAAAGGCATCTTATCGTGATATTCAAAAATACCAACTTCTATTTTTTCCATTTTTTGAATTGGGAAGTAAAGCACAACCGCTTTTTTAACCCATTCATTTATCTTCCAGTCATCACCATCAGGTTCTGCTACTCGCAGTGTACCGCCATCTATTAATTCTATGACCTCACGTATAGCATCCTGAGTTACTTTATCATTTAAAAGGGAACGATCTTCCCAAGCGTCTTCTATTAAATTTTGTACTTGTTTCATATTGTCTTAAAAAATGAGGGCTAAAGATAGTTTACACCATATAAAAAAACCAAGATTGACGAGATTAGTTTTAAAGGCTTATTTTTGCAAAAATATTTGCTATGGCTCGCATTCTTGCATTAGATTATGGTACAAAGCGCACCGGTATTGCTGTGACAGATGAGCTTCAACTCATCGCTTCAGGATTAACAACAGTGCCTACGCATGAGCTGCTTAAATTCTTACAGGAATATCTGGCGGCAGAGCAGGTTGAGCGTATACTAATAGGTGAGCCTAAACGCATGAACAATGAAGCATCTGGAGTAGAGGCAGATATTATAAGCTTTCGCGAAAAGCTTGAAAAAGTAACCAGCATACCCATAGAGCGAGTAGATGAGCGGTTCACTTCAAAAATGGCCGTGCAAACCATGCTCGATAGCGGATTGAAAAAGAAAAAAAGAAAAGATAAAGCGCTGGTAGATGAGATTAGTGCAACAATAATTTTACAGACTTATCTTTATAAATAGATCACTCTTAATTTAAAGATTTAATTTTTTTAAAATGATATTACCTATAGTGGCTTACGGTGATCCCGTATTGCGAAAAAATGCCGAAGTAATAGATAAGGATTATCCAGGCCTTGCAGAACTTATTGAGAATATGTTTGAGACTATGTATGGTGCCAGTGGTGTAGGTCTTGCAGCGCCACAGATAGGAAAAGCAATTAGAATTTTTCTGGTAGATACGTCTCCGTTTGCAGATGATGAAGAACTTACCGAAGAAGAACGTGAAGAACTGGCAAGCTTTAAAAAGGTTTTCATCAATGCAAATATTGTTAATGAAGATGGTGATGAGTGGGCTTTTGGCGAAGGCTGTTTAAGTATTCCCGGTATTAATGAGGATGTTTTTAGACAGGAGCAAGTCACTATAAAGTATCAGGACGAGAACTTTGTAGAGCATACAGATACGTACACTGGTCTTATAGCCAGAGTAGTTCAACATGAATACGACCACATCGAGGGTATTCTGTTTACAGATAAACTGTCAAGCTTAAAGAAACGTTTGATAAAAGGAAAACTGGCAAATATTAGCAAAGGCAAAGTAAATAGTGATTATCGCATGCGCTTTCCGGTAAAAAAGGGAAGATAATTTATTTTGAAAATAAAAAAAGAGCATGATATTTGCGCCCTTGCTTTTTGCAAGAAAAGTATCGCCTTTAAAAAATAATTCACGACAGAGACAGATGATGTCTTTTTCGTTACCAAAGCATAAAAATAAAATATGAGTTTAGACAAAATATTGTCCATTTCAGGAAAACCAGGCCTTTACAGTCTTAAAACACAAACCCGCACAGGTTTTATAGCCGAATCTCTTTTAGACGGAAAGAAAATACCTGTAGGTATGCGTCACAATGTGAGTATACTTTCAGAAATTGCTATCTATACTTTAGATGGTGAAGTGCCATTAAAAGATGTATTTGCTAAGATCTCAGAAAAAGAAGACGGCGGTCCTGCTATAGATCACAAAAAATCTAAAGATGAGTTAGAAGCTTACTTTTTTGAAGTGCTTCCTAATTTTGATGAAGATCGTGTATATGCCAGCGATATTAAAAAGATAATACAGTGGTATAACTTGCTTCAGGCAAAAGATATGCTCTATCTGGAGGAAGCTGAAGTTTCTACAGAAGCTCCTTCTAAAGATGAAGAAGAATAGACGTTAAAGTATTATATATGCTGCTTGATTTTATGCTTTGATTGGATTAGTGAGGTCTTTAATTCTTAAAAATTGAAAGAATCTTTTATGTTTTGTCGCTAGATCTGTATCGTGGGTGTAAACTATATCACTTTGCACTGAAAGTCAGCGGTTTCATTTATGAGGGACTAAAAGTCCCCTTCATTATCAATATAAAATTGGACTTGTCCGAACCTTCTCGTCGATGATGCTCCAAATAGACAAACCAGTGTATAAGTTATATTTCTCGTACTCTAAACACCATAAGTACTTGTCTAAAATATTTTCCGCAGTGACGCTCCTTTAGTTGAAAAAATTCTTGCTGTAACTTGCGCGATGTCCGACTCTTTAATTGTTTTACTATGTAACTGACATTTATTTTTGAAGCATATTCTACATGCGTCTATGTAGATCAGATCTTTCGGTATTTTTTTGAACATCTTTATGCAAAACTTTATACCTGTATTTGGTAACCCAAACTAGATGACAAGTTAATCTACTTACTATATAGGAACCTTTTCTTGGACTATTACCCTTTAGCCAAATTATAGTTTTTAGAAGTACGAATGTTCTGCAATAATTGAAGGGTTTTATACTCTTACCTGAGACTAATAAAAACGGAATAGAAAATCCGCGTTACCTCCTCCCATAATTAGGTGTTGGTCATAACTAGAGAATCGGGACTATTTTCATTGATTTCTATGTACTCATTGGGGGGACATGTCCCTCTAATGAGCTGTGCGGTCTGAACCCGTTATAGTCTTCTCTCCAAATATCGAACTTTTCCTGTGCATCCTCCAAGGAGAGGAACCAATTTGTATTCAGACATTCATCCCTGAATGACCCGTTGAAGCTTTCGATAATAGGGTTATCTGAAGGTTCCCGGTCTTGAAAAATCCAGTTCAACCTTGTTGTCATAGGCCCATTTGTTCAATACGTTGCTGATGAACTCACTGCCGTTATCCACTTTTAGGCGCACCGGAGATACTTCCAAACATAATTTTAAGATTATTCATTACACCAACAACATCACTTCCCTTAAGGGATTTTCCTGCATATATAGCTAGGCACCTGCGGTGATAATTATCAACTATAGTTAAGGCTCTGAAACGGCTCCCATCATACAGCTGAACCGCTACAAAATCCATGCTCCAACATTCGTTTAAACTGGAGGCATTCCCTTCAATGGGTTGTCTATGGGCAGCGCAGCGGTTGCGCCTTGGCCTTTTTGACCTTAGATTCAAACCCTCTTCACAATACACCCGATACATACGCTTATGGTTACCCATAAACCTTCACGTCGCTGCAGAATGTGCAAGCGCTAAAAACCATAACGTACCCGTACCTCGGTAATTTCATTCATCCGCATCCGCAGCAAGGTATCATCCCTTTCCTTGACCCGATAATAGAACACCCTCTTGTGCAATACGATAAGTTTGCAGCAACGCTGGATGGAAATATGGTACTCCATTCTGATCTCATCGACCATCCCACGTTTTCGGGAAGGCCTCAGATTTTTTTTCAGAACATCCTGAAGGATTTATTTTTCCATGCTGAGATCGGCAACCAGTTTCTTTAACTCCGAATTCTCCTCCCCTAGGTTTTTAAGCCTTCTCAGTTCAGAGAAATCAAGACTCCCATATTATTTCTTCTTCCAATTGTAGAATGTGGCCTCACTGATGCCCATCTTGCGGCATACCTCCTGCAGCCTGGTGCCCGTCTCAACCTGTTTGATCGCAAATACAATCAGGAATTCCGAATATTTTGATAGTTTCATAAGCAAATAATGTATTTAAAATTAAACATTTATTCGCCCAGATTTCTCTAGTTTCAAATAGTCTGATTTAACGGGAGGAGGTCATTATTTATTTAGTTCAAGTATGATAAAGAATTTATATTCTTAATCATACCTAATTAATACATTAAGAGAAGGTTAATACTCTGCAATAATATGTGTGAAACTGAAGATCTTGACTTGATGTTCTTGATTAAATACTAAACTGATTTTATGCCTGTTTTACCCATTTTTAAGTAATTTTCAGGTGATTTTTGGACTATAAAAATCGGTGAATTATGGGTTAAAATCGACCGTAAAAGTCCCAATATTTCTTTATGCTCAGGTTGATAGTTAGAGAAAAGAAATATTTCGATTAAAGAATTTATTTACGTTTTAACAGCTAAAACCTTTTTACTCCCAAATCGATTTCATTTCATAAATGGCAAATTTGTTCAATCTTGTGCCTTCCTCCTTAGCATTAGAATAAGCGTTGACGTGCAAATTATTTGTTTTTGCTATATGTGGTTTTACAATATAGGCTCTACCATCATTTGCGAAAATTTCTATACTTGTACGATCTACTATAATTTCCAGTTTTAACTTGCCATTAATTGGTTTCACTTCAACATCATTCAATTTTTGTTCTTTAGCATTGTAATCTATGTTAAAACCATTTATGTCCATTCCAAAATTGGCATTACTATCAACATTGAATTCTGCAATAAGATGCATAACATCAAGAGCAACATTAGTTGAAAGTGGTTTATTATTAGAGAGAATTACATTTTCCCACATATGTTTATCCTTATGTAGAGCATTTATCGCATCTATGGGTTTGGGGAACATGCGAACGCCCTCATCTGTGGTACGAAGTTTCAATTCTGTTGGGAAAAGCATTAGTTGATTAAATGGCATTCCTTTAGACTCAATTCCGTTTCCCCAAGACATTTGTATACGTTTTCCATCTGGTGTATTGTTATATGTTTGAGAAGCATAAGCATTTCCTGTTTTATACTGATATTTAGGAGTTTGTGGAGTAAAAATCTTTCCATTAAAATCTCCAATAAAATACTGCCCATCAGCTCCATACATAACCCACTTGCTGTTTTTTGGATTATCATCTATTGGAAGTTCAAAAAGTTCCGGGCATTCATAAAAATCTAAAATCTCTGATTGATATTCCCAATTCTTCAAATCAGTAGATGTGTGAATTTGAAATGATTTTATATGCGATTCTTTACCTTCTTTATCAGTTGTAGGCAATTCATTGTATACAACCATCACCCAATGTTTATCAGGAGCATACCAAAATATTTTAGGATCTCTTCCTTGATGTTTTAATACGGGGTTTTTTGCATATTCTTTAAAAGTACGGCCATTATCGAGACTGTAAACAATACATTCACCTCTGCCAGTACTTGTAAAAGCCACTACTAATGGTGGGGTATCATTACTTGAGAAACCTGAAGTGTTTTGTGTGTCAATCACTGCAGAACCAGAAAAAGCCATGTCCTGATAAGTTGGAGGGTATAGAGCTGTAGGTAATTCTTTCCAATGTACAAGATCTTTACTCACTGCGTTGCCCCAATGCATATTACCCCAGCTCCAGCCAAAAGGATTATGTTGATAATATAAGTGATACTCACCATTATTGTAGACGAGACCATTAGGGTCATTTATCCAACCGCGTTGCGAAGTAAAATGGATCTGAGGGCGCAATCTTTCAGTATATAAAGAATCGTATCCTGCAATTTGCTCAGACTGATATATAAGACCTAAACCTTTTTTGGAAGGTTTCTCAGCTTTAATTGTGACACTTTTGCCTTGGTAGTCTTTCATGTCCAGAGGTACCCAAAAATCGGGATCAGATTCGGCTAATTGAATATCAAATTCACGATAGATTGTATCTCCTACTAAAACTTGTAGGTTTTGAGTGTCAAGTTGATTCTGCACCGGAAGATTTATAAAACGTTTTTCCACTTTAAACTCTCGGTTTTGGGCATAAAGTGTAAAAAGAGATAAAAGGAGGAAGAAGCCGAAATTTCTAAGATTATTCATTTTTCATTTTTTCAGAAGTGAATTGCATATTAATTAATATTATAGCAGTTAAATATAGAATTTGTTTCTTTAAGGTATAGAATAAATGAGAAATTCCTAATATATTCATTTAATAATAGCTTTATGTACTTCTTAATAGAGCGAATTACAATTTTATTATAATCCATTCAATTATATCCTCAATTCCCTAAGAAATAAGCTCACCCTTTAGATTTTTATAAGTATTGAGGATAAATATTAAATAAATTTTGATCTTAAATTATGGAATTGTTGATTTTGCTAAAACGATTTAGTAATTTAGCTCGCACAATAAATATTAACTAACTTAAATTACAAAATGGAATGAAAAATCTCTACCAGAAAAAAGCAGATTACTCATTTGACAATTTCATTTTTAAGAGATTGATTTTTTTTAATCTCAAAAAATGGAAGGTCTTATGCTTACTCCTTGCTGTTATGAGCCTGCAGGAAGGTTTCAGTGCGGTGCAACAATCAATTACAATTACAGGTACAATTACAGATGGAGATGGCATGCCATTGCCTGGGGTTACAGTAAAAGAAAAAAACACAGATAATGGAGTAGCGTCAGATTTTGATGGGAATTTTTCAATTGAAGTCTCCTCCGGCTCGGCTGTTTTAGTTTTTACTTATGTGGGTATGAAAGCGGTTGAAATGCCGGTTAATGGCCAACAGGTGATTGACATAGAAATGCAGGCAGATGCAGAGAGTTTGCAGGAGGTGGTATTAATAGGCTATGGTAGTCAACAGCGTAAGGCAGTTACTACAGCAGTTACTAAAGTTGATACTGAAGATTTTAATCAGGGTGTTGTTACCTCTCCGCTGGATTTAATTCAAGGAAAAGTTGCAGGTCTGCAAATAACCAGATCGGGAGGAAATGATCCTAACTCGGGCACTTCAATTCAATTGAGGGGTGTTACCTCAATTACTGGCTCTGGTGAACCTTTAATTGTGATTGATGGTATTCCTGGTGGTAATCTGGATCTTCTTCAGCAAAATGATATCGCATCCTTTGATGTGCTAAAAGATGGTTCTGCGGCAGCTATCTATGGAACACGAGGAACAAACGGGGTGATTTTAATTACTACAAAAAAGGGAAAAAAAGGAGTTACTACCTTTAATTACTCTAGTTATTTCTCAAAAGATTTTGCCAATAGTAAACCTGATTTTCTAGATGCAGGAGAATTTAGACAGGCTATTGCAGATGGTTTAATACCAGAATCTAATGATTTAGGAGCCTCTACAGATATTTTTGATGAACTAATCAATGAATCTAATTTAAGTCAGTATCATAATTTCGTCGCCTCTGGTGGTGGAAAAAACAGTACTTACAGAGCTTCTTTTTACTATAGAAATCTAGAGGGTATTGCTCTTGAGAATGAAAGAGAAGAATTTGGGGTGAGAGCAACTTTTAATCAGTCTGCGTTTGATGATAAATTTCAGATACAATCGAGCATAGCAACAAATTTTAACGATGCAAATTTATTAGGAGGGAATACAACTACCAATCTACAAAATCAAGGAATAGCTGGAAATCAATTTGGAGTAGTCGCAGATTGGAATCCCACTGCTCCTATATATGCTCCATTTTCAGACACACCAGAAACACTGCAAAATCAAGGACTTTACGGCTATTACCAACCTCAAAATGGATATAATCCATTTTCTGAATTTGCTAATAGATTTTATCAGCGCAAGCAACAGACTTTCTCAGGGGATATGAAACTGTCTTATGAAATTATAGAGGGTTTAACTGCTTCTGTTTTTGGATCTTATCAACAAGATAGATGGAACGATCGTTTTTATAGATCAACAGAGGATTATGCACAATATAACTCGGGAAGTGCTTATAAGGGTACTGGTTACGCCTATAAAGGTAACAGACTTGAATATACCAAGACGATTGAGCCTACCATTAACTTCACAAAAGAATTTGAAAATTCAACTTTTGAACTTTTAGGGGGTTATAGTTATCAATATACAACTCTTGAGAATTATTCAATGGATAACAGTGGTTTTACCACAGATGGCTTTAACGACTGGAACTTTGGTTCTGGTAATGCTATAACGGATACAGATCTTCCGCGACCAAACTTATATAGTTTTAAAGAAGATAATACGCTTATTGCTTATTTCACTCGTGTTAATTATTCATATATGGATCGTTATTTTATTCAAGGTTCTATACGTCATGAAGGATCATCAAAATTTGGAGCAAATAATAAATGGGCAAGTTTTCCTGCAATATCCGGGGGTTGGTTAATATCTGATGAAGAATTTTTGGCAAACTCAGATGTTGTTAATAACCTCAAGTTACGTGTAGGTTATGGAGTTACAGGTAATCAAGGAATTCCTAATTATCAATCAATTGTCACTTTAGGTACAGGAGGTAAATATCCTATATTCGCTGACGGCTCTACAGATCCTACTTATTACCAGACATATGGTCCTGTAAAAAACCCAAATCCAGATTTAAAATGGGAAACTAAAAGAGAAATAAACATTGGTGTTGATTTCGGATTCCTATCTAATAGATTTACTGGAGCTTTAGATTTGTACCGTAGAAAAACTGAAGATTTATTATTGTCATACGGTGTGCCACAACCCTCTTTCGTTCAGCCATCTATATATACTAATGTGGGCTCTATTACAAATAAAGGAATAGAATTGGCCATTACTGCAAGAGTTTTAAGCGAGGGTGATTTTACATGGACAATAGATGCTACCGGAAGTTATCAGGAAAATGAACTTACAGAGCTTTCTAATCAGGTTTTTAAAGTAACAGATTTAAGAGGAGGAAATATTGGTAATCCTGGAAATTTAGGAGATGCCATAAGAAATGAAGAAGGATCTCCTATAGGAAACTTTTACGGTAAGCGCTTTGCAGGGTTTACTGTTGATGGCAAATGGCTTTTTCATAAAGCTGACGGAACTATTGGAGGCACAAATGACATGTTAGAAGATGATAAAGCATATATAGGGAATGGTCTTCCTAAATATTATGCTTCTTTAACAAGTACATTTAAATATAAGAATTTTGATCTTACAGTTTTCTTCAGGGGTAAATTCAAATATGATATCCTTAATACCGTAGATATTTTTTATGGCAATCCAGCCTTAGCCGGTACAGGAAATATTCTTACTTCTGCTTTGGGCAAATACAGTCAAATAGATGAAGCTCCACAATATTCTGATTATTATCTGGAAAAAGGAGATTTTGTCAAATTAGATAACTTGACCTTGGGCTATAATTTTAATTTGGCCGAAGGCAGTCTGTTTTCAGCGCTTAGAGTTTATGGTAGCGCAAGAAACCTCGCGACCTTTACTGAGTATACAGGGAGAGATCCTGAAGTACAGGATACTGGTCTTAATCCCGGTGTAGATGACAGAAATTTTTATCCGCGTACTGTGACAGTAACAGCTGGCATTAACGTAAACTTTTAAGAAAAAAACATGAAAAAAAGTAATTATATAAAAAGACTGGGAGGGTGTTTAATGGCCTTTTTAATCTTTGGATGTACAGATTTAGATGAGACAACCTATTCAGAATTGTCTCAGGGAAATTTTTACAATAATGAACTAGAGTTGGTTCAAGCTACACTGCGCCCCTTTACGCATATGCAGGCTTGGCTTGCTTGGTCAGGACAGGATGGTTATTATTATCATAATGAGCTTTCTGCAGATCAAACAGCTTGGCCTCAAAAGGGACGTCATGGTTACGATAATGCAGATCATATTCGTCAACATTATCATACTTGGACTCCTGAAGAAGGTAGATTAAATAATGCCTGGCAACTTATGTGGACGGGACTTGGTTTTGTAAACTCTGCTATAGAAAGTATTGAGAATGTAGATGCTGATGCTATTGGGGTAACTCCAGAAAGATTACAGTCTATTATAGCAGAATCAAAGGTGCTTCGCGCTTATCATTATATGAAAATTATGGATATGTGGGGTAATGTGCCAATTGTAACTCAAGTAGGTATTCCTACAAATCCGGAAACACAAAGCAGAGCAGAAGTTTTTGCATTTATAGAGAGCGAATTGCTTGATAATGTAGAAAAGTTACAACCGCTTTCTCCTCAATTATTAGGACGTGTTTCTAAAGCGGTAGGGTATGCTATGCTTTCAGAACTTTATCTTAATGCAGAAGTATGGAGCGGTACACCGCGCTGGGCAGATTGTATTAAATACTCAGATAAGATTATTGATGGAGATGGTGGTTCACTTACCGGAGTTATGGAACTTGATCCGGATATTTTAGGACCTTTTAGCAATACTAATGAAAATTCATCTGAAAATATTTTTCAGTTTCCTTTTAGTAGAAAAAATGATTTTGGCTACAACTGGGGTTCTTTCTATATGGGCTTTAACAATATGACAGCTGCTCTTGATGTTAATTTTTCAGGAAATAACGCTTTTGTTGTAATACCTACTGCTTTTGATGCTTATGAGGAAAATGATTTGAGAAAACAGGATTGGTTTTTATTTGGTCCACAGTACAAGTATGGTACAGATACGCCTATTCTGGGATCTGAAGAATATAATGGTAAGCCTTTTATTTATGTTAACAACATTAGAAGAAATACAGAAGGTCAGACCGGAGAAGGAAGTATGACAGATGGTGAAGAAAATAGTGGAGCTCGTTTCTTTAAATATAGATCAGGTACTCAGGACGATGTTAATTATTTAGAAAATGATTTTGTTATTTATAGATTAACCGGAATTTATTTTAACAAAGCCGAAGCGCTTATGCGTATGAATGGTGGTACCGCCACTCAGGAAGCTGTTGATTTAATCAACGCCAGCCGTAAAAGAGATTTTTCTGCTGAAGACTGGCCTACAGAAATGTATACCACGGCTACACTTACCATGAATGAGCTTCTGGCAGAACGAGGACGCGAATTTATCTTTGAAGGTGTACGCAGAACAGATCTTATTAGATTTGGCAAATTTACTACCGGTTCCTGGTGGGATAAATCACCAGATGGTGATAAACACCTAACATTGTATCCTATTCCAAGAAGACAACTTGATGCAAACCCTAATCTGGTACAGAATCCAGGCTATTAAAAATATTAATTATGATAACAAAATTTAAAAGTCTCCTTGTTGCAATCACTGTATTCTTTTTATGTGCTTGTTCAGAAGATGGCAGAAGAGAATTTCCAACACTTATTGAGAGCGGAGTAACATTTGAAAGTACAGATGTGCTGCTTATTTCTGGGGAAACAGATACTATTGTGGCAAAATTTGAACCTAATATAGCACCACAAAGGGATTATACTTGGACGGTAGATGATCCTGCAATTGCAGATATCAAGATAAATGAAGATAAATCTGCTTCAGTAACTGCTACAGGTTCCGGGGAAACAATCATTAGAATTACTTCAAATGATGCAGATAAGCTAACAGCAGAAGCTCGTTTAAAAGTAATTGCAGGGGCACCGGTAGATGTTACAAGCATGGCAGCAATAACTGCTAATAGAGAAAATAGCGGAGGGCCAGAAGCAAGTGAGGGTTCTTTAAAACTGATTGATGGAGATTTAAATTCTAAATATCTTTCAGATTATAGACAACCGTTTTATATGGATTTAAAGTTTGAGGAACAACAAACTATTAATTTTTATCGCCTAACCTCTGGTAATGATGCGCCGGATAGAGATCCTCTTGATTGGGAAATTTTGGGTTCAAATGATGGTGAGAACTGGGAAACATTAGATTCTCGAAATGGGGAGCAGTTTGATTCACGTAATCTTACTCGCGAATTTTATTTTGATAACGATAACAGCTATTTTTATTATAGACTGGATGTGATCAGTAATAATGGAGGAGGACTTTTCCAAATGAGTGAATGGGCGTTATTATCCATTCCCGAATAATAATAATCTTCGGTTGTTGCTAAAGCAATATTTATACCATTAAGCTTGAAAAAAGAGAACCTAGAAGGGTTCTCTTTTTTGTTATAAAAATGATTTTATTATTAAATCGGTTTTTTTCTTCTTCTAAGTGTAGCAATTCACAATTTTTCTTAAAAAAAAGCTATTTTTACTAAAACGATTTAGTAAATTGTCTCTTAAAGGAGATGTTAATTTTATCTATACGATTACATCGATATATTTCTAATACCTTAACTATTTAATTTATTATGACAGAGCCTAAGATTACTCCTGTAGTTTCCAAAAAGGTTTTATTACCATTTATTTTAGTAACGTCTCTTTTTGCGCTGTGGGGTTTTGCAAATGCCGTGACAGATCCTATGGTTCAGGCATTTAAAAAAGTGCTGGAGCTTACAAATTCGCAGGCAGCATGGGTGCAGATGGCTTTTTATGGAGGTTATTTTTGTATGGCACTTCCTGCCGCTTTGTTTGTTAGAAAATTTTCTTATAAAACAGGCGTATTAATTGGTCTTGGCTTGTATGCTTTAGGAGCACTGCTTTTTTATCCAGCCGCTACAACAGAGCAATTTTGGTTTTTTTGTTTAGGTCTTTATGTACTTACTTTTGGTTTGGCATTTTTAGAGACAACGGCAAACCCATATATATTAGCAATGGGCTCAGAAAGTACAGCTACCCAACGTTTAAATTTGGCACAGGCTTTTAATCCGGTAGGGTTAATCGCCGGATTGATGGTGGCTAAATTTTTTGTTCTTGACCTTCTAAGATCAGACGATATTGACAATTATGGTACTTTAGAAGAAGCAAAAAAAGTTTTAATAAGAACCTCTGATTTGATGGTTATACGCGATCCATACGTAATTTTAGGGATTGTTGTTCTTATAATATTTGTCCTAATTGCGGTTAATAAAATGCCACAGGCAAAAGAAGAGGGCGGTATTCCCAGCCTTAAAAATACTTTTAGTAAACTTATGAGTAACAAGAAGTACTATTTGGGCGTACTTTCATTAGTTCTTTATATGGGTGCACAAATTATGTGCTGGACGTATATTTATCAATATGCAGAATCAATGGGGATTGCCAGCGATGTAGCTGCCAGTTATCAATTAGTTGCATTTATTCTTTTTACTGTGGGTCGGGCGATAGGTACTTATCTATTAAAATTTATCAATTCGGGTAAATTACTTTTCTATTTTGCAGCCTTAGGGGGTATATCCACTTTAGGTGTAATTGCCATTGAGGGAGCAGTGGGGATGTATTGCCTTGTAGCCGTATCTTTATTTTTATCTATAATGTTTCCTACAATTTATGGAATTGCTCTTACAGGTCTTAAAGAAGATGAATCTAAAATAGGTGCTGCAGGTCTGGTGATGGCTATCGTAGGAGGCGCTTTGTTACCTAAGTTTCAGGGAATGATTATAGATATGGGAGGTGTCGCAGTTAACGATATTAAAATTTTAGGCGTAAGTGAGATAAACTTCTCATTTATTCTTCCTGCTTTATGCTTTTTATTAGTTGCTATTTACGGAAGCTGGATAAGTAAGAAGTATAATCAGGAATCTGCGAAGAGCATAACGATATAGCCCACTTTTTAGTCAATTATAATTTTAAAGATAGAACAGAAATGCAAAGAAGAAAATTTATACAAAATACAGCAATGATAGGCGGCTTAACAATGATAGATCCATTTCATCTTGCAGCAGAACCCTATAATAATTTTAAAACATTTCCTATTGTTCGTGTAGCAAAGGGACAACGCAATTTTGAAAGTCATGCCGTTGAAAATGCAATTAAAGAGTTTCAAAAAAATGTAAAGGATGAAGAGCTAGATTGGCTTTTCAATAATTGTTTTCCTAATACATTAGATACCACTGTAACTTATACAACGAAGAGTGGAAGACCAGATACTTACGTTATAACAGGAGATATTGATGCTATGTGGTTAAGAGATAGTTCTGCTCAGGTATGGCCATATATGCAATTTGCTGATAAGGATAAGGATTTAAAGCACCTTATAGCAGGTGTTATTAATAGACAGACGAGTTATATACTCAAGGATCCCTATGCTAATGCTTTCTATGATGATCCTAATAAAAAAGGGGAATGGACATCAGACTTAACAGATATGAAAGCTGGCGTTCATGAGCGTAAATATGAAATAGACTCTTTATGTTACCCTATTAGATTAGCCTATAATTACTGGAAAACAACAGGTGATGAATCTCCTTTTGATCAAAACTGGCAGAATGCAATCAAAAGTATATTAAAAGTATTTAAAGATCAGCAACAAAAGGAGGGTAAGGGACCTTATTCCTTTCAAAGAGAAACGCCACATGGTACAGATACCCGCACATTAAAAGGCTATGGATATCCTGTAAAGCCGGTAGGTCTTATCTGCAGCGCCTTTCGCCCTAGCGACGATTCAACCGTTTTCTCTTTTTTAATTCCTTCAAACTTCTTTGCCGTTGTAAGTCTTGATCAGGCAGCAGAAATGATGGAAACTCTTGCTAAAGATACCGCTACCGCGAAAGAATTGAGAGCCTTACGTGATGAGGTAAAGCAAGCTATACAGGAGTATGCCATTGTAGACCATAAAAAATATGGTAAAATTTATGCATTTGAAATTGATGGATATGGCAACCATCTCCTAATGGATGATGCAAACGTACCTAGTTTATTGTCATTACCTTATCTGGATGCCATTGATGTTAATGATCCTATTTATCAAAATACCAGAAAATTTGTATGGTCACTTGATAATCCATTTTTCTTTAAGGGAACTGCTGCCGAAGGTATAGGTGGTCCACACGTTGGGATGGATATGATCTGGCCTATGGCTATAACTATGCGTGGACTCACAAGTACAGATAAAGATGAAATAAAAGAGTGTATCAATATGCTTAAAGATACACACGGCGGCACAGGATTTATGCATGAATCTTTTAATAAAAATGATCCTAAAGATTTTTCAAGATCTTGGTTTGCATGGGCTAATACGCTATTTGGTGAATTACTATGGAAGACCTATCAAGAGCATCCTGAAGTTTTATCCTAAACAATAAAAACTATTATTTACAGGCCGATATTTGCCATTTTCCGCCGATAATTGGCCTGTAAAGGGAGGTTTTTCAACCAAAATGAACTCATAATAAACTGATATAACCAAAATGCTAAATCGATTTAACAAAACCTGTCTATTTTGGCTACTTATACTTACAATAGTGCCATTATATACTGGTATAGCTCAGGAGAAGGATGGTAAAACTAAATATGAAACAAATCTTACCCGCTTTGTAAATCCGTTTTTAGGAACAGCACCACTTACAGATCCCGATTTCATAGGTTATACACCTCCTGAAAATTGGCGAGTTTGGGCAGGATTAACTTATCCTGGTTCAACCTTACCTAATGCCATGGTTCAGCTTAGCCCTATTACACAGTACGGTAGCGGCGCTGGTTATGAGTATGAAGATAATGAGATTATAGGTTTTACCCATACGAATAAAGGGCATTGGAATCTATGCAACATTCCGGTGTTACCAGTTTCCGGCAAGGCCAATTTTCCATATAAATCAGCATTCAGTAAAACATCAGAAAACGCTTCACCGGCATATTATGAGGTAGAGCTTAGTGATTATAATGTTAAGGTACGCGTAACATCTACCTTAAGGGCGGGAATTCATGAATATACATTTGGTAATAAGAACGATCACCGCATCCTTTTTGATCTGGGCAGGGCAAATAACGGGGTATCACATTGGGAGATCAACCAGACGAGCGAGCGTCAACTGGAAGGTTTTCAACAAATGGGTAGAGAGAGAATTTATTTTTTTGCTACCGTCTCTGAGGATATACAGGATATTAATCGTGTAAATACAGATAAAAAAGAAGGCTATGCCTTGATAACGCTTAAAGCGAAAGATAAACCGGTTATTCTCAAAATAGGACTTTCATTTGTGAGCACTGTAAACGCAGCAGAAAATTTAGAAAAAGAAGTTGGCATTAAAGATTTTGAGACTATTCATAACCAAGGCATTAATACTTGGGAAAAAGTACTTTCAAAAATTGAGGTAAGTGGTGGGACCCAAAAGCAAAACGAACTTTTCTACTCTTCTTTATATCGGTCATTACAGTGGCCGGCTTTGCGTAGCGATTATAACGGCGATTTCACAGATGATGCTGGTAACAAGCAAAATAAAGGTTTTAGGTTTTACACAATCCCGTCACTCTGGGATACTTATCGCAATAAATTAGTTTTACTTAGTTTACTTTCTCCAGATGTAACAGGAGATATTATCCAATCGCTTATTGATCGTGGTGAAATTTCCGGCTTTATGCCTACATTTTTTCACGGTGACCACGCTGCTTCATTCATTGCGGGCGCTTATGGCAAGGGAATCAAAAATTTTGATGTAAAAAAAGCATACGACCTGCTGTTAAATAATGCGTATAAAGAAGGCGGCACGCGACCATTTATTTCAGAATATATAGCCAAAGGCTTCATTTCTGATCCTGATGTTAAAAATCCCAATACTGAAACGAAAGCCAAAGCAGGAGTTTCTAAAACATTAGAATTTGCTCATGATGATTATAGTTTATCATTACTCGCTACACAAATGGGAGATGAGAAGCATGCTAAAGATTTAATGCAGCGTTCAAAAAACTATAAAAATGTTTTTGATCCTAAAACACATTTTATGCGCGGCAGACTTGACAATGGGGACTGGATAATGCCTTTTGATCCTCAGTATCCTTATTATGAGTATATGTATCGTGAGGCAAATGCATGGCAAGTATCTTTTTATGTACCTCATGATATGCCGGGATTAGTAGACTTGTATGAGAGCAAAAAACAATTTGAAGAAAAACTGGACTCTCTTTTTACACTTCCGTGGAATCCCAATCATATTGCTCGCAATGTATCTGGTTTTATAGGGCAATACTGCCAGGGCAATCAGCCAGATCATGAAGCGCCCTTCGCTTACTATTTTATAGATAAGCCCGAAAAATCACAAAAAATTATAGATACAATTCTATCTCATTATTACGGAGTGGGAAAAGACGGTCTGGCACTATCTGGAATGGACGATGCCGGTGAAATGTCTGCATGGTATGTTTTTGCCGCTTCGGGACTATATCCTTTGTCACCCGCAGATAATAAATATCTTGTTTCAATACCCATTTTTAAAGATGTTAATTGGAAATTATCAGATAAAAAAAGCCTCCATATAAATCAGGATGATCACTCCAGAAACCTAAAAAATATAATATTTAACGGTAAAAAGTTAGACGGATATTTTATAAATCAGGAGCAATTAAACGACGGTGGTCAACTTAAGATCAAAACCAACTAAAGATGATTATGAAAAAATCAATACTTCTTCTGTTTTTTCTTTTAGGGACAACTGTTGCTTTTAGCCAGAAAAATTATAAAGAGGTTAAAGACATATTGTACTATTCTGAAAGCACTAATAATCAAACTGATTATCAAAAAAAACAATGTCTTCTTGATATCTATTACCCTGAAAATAAAGAAAATGTACCGGTTATTGTTTGGTTTCACGGTGGCGGTCTTACAGGTGGTAAAAAGGAAATTCCTCAAGATTTAAAAGATAAAGGCTATTGCATAGTTGGGGTAGGGTATAGGCTTTCTCCTAAGGTGAAAGCGGCAACATGTATTGATGACGCCACAGCTGCTGTCGCATGGGTTTTTAATAACATAGATAAATATAATGGTGATTCATCAGAAATATTTATTTCTGGTCACAGCGCAGGCGGTTATTTAGCATTAATGACCGTAATGGATAAAGATCGTTTGAGGCAATACAATATTGATGCAAATTCTGTAGCAGGCCTCGTTCCTTTTAGTGGTCATACGATTACTCACTTTACTATTAGGGCAGAACGTGGCATACCCGGAGAGCAACCTGTAGTAGATGAATGGGCCCCTTTATATTATGTAAGAAGTGATGCGCCACCTACTTTATTAATTACAGGAGACCGTGAGCTGGAAATGCTGGGGCGCTATGAAGAGAATGCTTATTTCTACAGAATGATGAAGGTATCTGGTCAAAAAGATATTACACAGTATGAGATGCAGGGCTATGGTCATAATATGACACATCCTGCATTTCCGTTATTACTAAATTTTGTAAAAGAAAAAACTAGTCTTTAAATCTAGTAGAGATTAACAAAAATACTCATGAAACAATTATTTACCAGTTTAGCATGTTTTTTATGCATGTTCACCTCTTCTTTTGGCCAGGACTTAAATGTGTCATCTCCTAATGGTCAACTAAATGTAACCGTAAGTCTGGATGGCAGAATTGAGTATTCTGTAACTTTAAATAATCAGGCGATTTTTAATAAAAATACCTTGGGATTGCATCTTAAAGAGCAGGTTTTAGGGGAAAATCCAAAACTTAAGAATTATAAAATTACTGCGGTAAATGAGGATTTTTCACCGGTTGTGCCTTTAAAATACAGCAGCATAAATAATCAGTATAACTTATTGAAAATTAATTTTAAAGGTGGTTATGATGTAGAGTTCAGGGTGTATAACGAGGGAGTGGCCTATCGCTTTATTACCCATTTAAAAAACGAAATAGAGGTTGAAAAAGAAGATATTGTTATTAATTTACCCGAAAAATATATAGCGCACCTTCAGCAGACGGATTCCTTTAAAACTTCTTATGAAAATCCATATTCTCACGTCCCCACAACAGATTTTACAAATGGGCTTGATAACTCAACGCTGCCTGTTTTATTGGAAAATGAAAACTATAAAATCCTTATAGCTGAATCTGATTTAAAAGATTATCCGGGAATGTTCTTAAATGTAGAACAGCCTAATCAATTAACCGGTGTATTTCCTTTTAATCCTGTTGAGTTTGAAGATGAAGGAGATCGCAGTATGAAAATTATTGAAAGGGCAAATTATATTGCCAAAACCGAAGGATCACGTGAATTTCCCTGGCGCTACTTTCTAATAACACAGGATGATAGTGAAATTTTAAAAAATACACTTACTCAAAAATTAGCTTCTCCTAATGCTCTAAAAAACACATCATGGATTAAGCCCGGTCAGGTAAGTTGGGAGTGGTGGAACGGTGCTTCTCCGTATCATGTAGACTTTGTCGCAGGTTTTAATGAAGAGACTTATAAATACTTTATAGATTTCGCTTCAGAATTTAATATTCCTTACATCATAATGGATGAAGGTTGGGCACAATCTACTACAGATCCATATACCCCAAATCCTGATATAGATCTTTTTGAACTTATTAATTATGCTAAAGCAAAAAATGTAAAAATTGTTCTTTGGCTTACATGGCTCACGGTAGAACATAACTTCGATCTTTTTAAAACTTTCAGTGAATGGGGTATTGCAGGTGTAAAAATTGATTTTATGGATCGTAGTGATCAATGGATGGTTAATTTCTATGAGCGTGTTGCTAAGGAAGCTGCAAAAAATCAACTTTTTGTTGATTTTCATGGAGCATTTAAACCTTCAGGACTTTCATCTGTCTATCCTAATGTGTTGTCTTATGAAGGTGTTTTAGGTCTTGAACAAATGGGTAGAGCCGTCCCAGATAACAGCATCTACCTGCCATTTATGCGAAATGCAGTAGGACCTATGGATTTTACTCCGGGCGCTATGATAAATATGCAGCCAGAACACTATTACAGCGAGCGTCCCAATTCTGCAGGAGTAGGCACACGAGCTTTCCAGATGGCATTGTTTGTGGTTTTTGAAAGTGGTCTACAGATGCTTGCAGACAATCCTACCAACTATTATCGCGAAAGAGAATGCACAGATTTTATAACAAGTGTTCCTACAACGTGGGAGGAAACAAGAGTGCTTAAAGCGAAAATAGGAGAATATGTTTTAGTCGCAAAACGCAAAGGGAATAAATGGTTTATAGGTGGTATGGCAAACAGCAAGGGCCAAAGAGAATTTACCATTAAGATGGATTTTTTAGATGAAAATGAATCCTTTACTATGACTTCTTTTAAAGACGGCGTGAATGCAGGTACACAAGCAATGGACTATAAGAAAACGGTGGAAACCATTGAAGCCAATCAGGAATATAAAATAACTATGGTCAAAAATGGTGGGTTTGCAGCAATAATTACTATTGCGCAATAGTTTTTTGTTGTAGAAGTATAAATAAATCTAATGTAAATAAGAGATAAAAAAAACGCTCAAAAGATAGGTGGTTACTAAGTTTGCAGTTTTTTTTAGCTAACACCAAATCAAACAATCTAGCGAGATAGTATTACACTTATGAAGAATGTCTACGAAGATAATAGAATTGTAATGACTCTGGATGCAGGAGGGACTAACTTAGTTTTTTCTGCGTTGCAATTGGGTAAAGAAATTATCTCACCTATAATATTACCATCTTATTCTGAAAATTTAGAAAAATGTTTAAAGACAATAATAGAAGGTTTTCAAAAAGTTAAAGAATCTCTACAACCTGAAATTCCGGTAGCCATAAGTTTTGCCTTTCCCGGTCCCGCAGATTACAGTAATGGTATAATAGGAGACTTACCTAATTTTCCGTCATTTAAAGATGGAATAGCGTTAGGACCTATGTTAGAAGAAATTTTTGAAATACCTACACTTATTAATAATGATGGCGATCTATTTGCCTATGGCGAGGCTGTTGCCGGATTTTTACCACGCATTAATAAAGCTTTAAAAGAACACGGGGTCGAAAGGGTATATAAAAATCTTTTAGGTATAACCTTGGGCACGGGATTTGGTGCCGGTCTAGTGGTTAATAATCAAATATGCCAGGGTGATAATTCTGCAGCTGGTGAATTATGGCTTACGCGAAATTTTTTAAAGAATGATGTTATTGCCGAAGAAAGTATAAGCATACGAGCGATCTTAAGAGTTTATGCAGAAGAATCTCGAGATTATACTGCTACAACTCCTAAAGACATCTATGAAATTGCAAAAGGAATAAAAGAAGGCGATAGCAAGGCAGCTATTTGTGCATTTGAACACATGGCAGTCGTTCTGGGGGAAGCTCTTGCAAATGCTATTACGCTTATTGACGGTCCTATTGTTATAGGAGGTGGTATTTCGGGAGCTGCAGAGTTTATTATACCTAAAGCTGTAGAACACCTAAAAAGTGTGATTTATGATATTGAAGGGAATAAATACAGCCGTATAATTCCTGAAATTTTTGACTTAGACAATCCTGAATCTTTTAGTGCCTTCGTAAAAGATGATGAAAACTACGTAAAAGTGCCTTTTAGTTCAAAAAAGGCACTTTATAATAGGGAAAAACGTATTGCTATAGGCGTAACTCATTTGGGTACGAGTGAGGCAATATGGTTGGGCGCCTACGCCTTAGCACTTGATTATCTTGATAATAAAACCAATCAATACGCCTCTACTTCTGTTAAATAGAGTTTCGTGTTTTTATTTATATAGATTTTTATTTGGCTTGCTGCTCATATAAAAAGTGAGCTTGCCACCATTCATCACGTCTGCATGCGAAATAAAAGGCTTTTGAAGTATTTTGCCATTCAATTCTACCTTTTTTACATACACATTTTTATCAGATTGATTTTTTGCCACTACCATAAAAGTTTTACTACCTTCCAGATGTAAGGTCGCTTCTTTAACTGCAGGGCTTCCCAGTGCATAATCTACAGATCCCGGTGCTACAGGATAAAAACCAAGACTACTGAATAAATACCAGGCGCTCATTTGACCAAAATCATCGTTACCACTCAAACCATCATCACCAGTCTTATATTTTTCTTTCAGGATCATTCTAATTTTATCCTGAGCTTTGTAGGGTTTGTCTGTCCAGTCATACAGATAAGCTACATGGTGAGAAGGCTCATTACCGTGAACATAATTGCCAATGATGCCTTCACGTGAAATATCTTCAGTATTTTCAAAATATTTATCGGGCAATTCCATTGTGAACAATGAATCAAGATGTGTCGTAAAACGCTCTTTGCCGCCCATTAAATCTATTAGACCTTTAGGATCTTGGGGCACATATAAACTATAATTCCAGCTATTTCCTTCAATGAAACCTTGCCCATGTGTATTTAAAGCGTCAAAATCCTGTTTAAAAGTCCCGTCTGCTAGTTTTGGTCTCATAAATCCGGTTTTAGCGTCATAGACATTTTTATAATTAGCCGAACGTTTTATGAATACGTCATAAACATCACTACGTCCTAATTTTTTGGCTGCTTGTGCGATTGCCCAGTCGTCATAGGCGTATTCTAAAGTTTTTGAAACTGATGCCCCGCTTTTATCTTCGGGAACATAGCCGTCATCAATATAATCGCCTATACCATCAAAATATCGAGTTCGTGCGGTTTGTACACAAGCATCAAGTGCTTCATTCTCATCAAAATCTGCATTACCTTTTACAATCGCATCAGCAATAACTGAAACACTATGATAACCTATCATACACCAGTTTTCATTACCATAATGCGACCACACTGGCAACATGTGATGCACACTTTGTTTCTGATGTGCAAGCATAGATTGAATCATGTCCTGATTGCGGTCTGGCTGCAAAATATTAAATAGTGGGTGCAAAGCGCGATATGTATCCCAAAGAGAAAAACTCGTGTAATTAGTAAAACCATCTGCCTGGTGAACATTGCGATCGAGACCCATGTATTTACCATCAACATCCATATAGACGGTGGGGCCTAAAAAGGCGTGGTACATAGCAGTATAAAAGTTAGTTTTATCACTTTCTTCCAGTGTTTCTACCGTTACTTTATGAAGTTCTTTGTTCCACTGTGCACGAGCTTCGGCTTTAACTTTTTCAAAATCCCAACCCGGAATCTCTGCTTTCATATTATTAACAGCACCCTCTGTACTTACAGGAGATAAAGCCATTTTTACTTTTATAGCTTCGTTCTCTTTGGTGTCAAAGTCAAAATAGAGACGAAGATCTTCACCGGCCATTTCTGGGAAATTTTTAGTTTGATCAAATCGTCCCCAGAAACCTCGATAAACCTGTGCTTTCTGCTTTTCCTGTCCATAGCTTTTAAAAGGCTTGCTAAAGCTCATGGCGAAATAAACCTTTCGCGTACGCGCCCATCCACTTGTCTGGCGATATCCGGTAATTAGAGTATCATTTTCTACTCTTACAATAGTCCAGACATTTTTTTCATCGTAATTATAAATACCAGCTTTAAGGTCTAAAATTATATGCGCTTCTTCACTTTTTGGGAACGTATATTGATGCATTCCCACGCGTGTAGTAGCGGTCAATTCCGCTTTAATATTATAATCTTTTAGATTTACGCTGTAATAACCGGCTTCTGCATCTTCTTCAGAATGCGAAAAACGTGAACGGTAACCGCTATCAGGATCTGTTGCAGTACCGGGATTAAGCTGAAGTTTACCCACAGTAGGCATCACAAGAAGATCTCCCAAATCTGAATGACCGGTCCCGCTAAAATGTGTATGGCTAAAACCTACAATCGTAGAATCTGCATATTGATAACCCGCGCAATATTTATAAACATCGGGATTATAGTGACCATTTACACCATACGGAATAGTATCAGTATCAGGACTTAATTGCACACTGCCGAAAGGAACTGTAGCACCGGGGTATGTATGACCCATTTTTGCTGTTCCTATCATAGGATCAACATATTTTGCCAGATCAGATTCTTGAGAAAAACCTGCTGAAACTATACCAAAAACGGCAAAAAATAGGGTAAAAACGGAGAATTTATTTCCCATATTCGGTTTAATTCTGCTATAATTATTTATCATTCAAAAAAATTAAAGAAGCTTAAAATTATTTTTCGGTTGACAGAGAATAAGGAAAATCTGAATCTTCTGTACCACGTTTTTTATTAGGTGTGTCACTCATTTTATAGTCTATGGTCATACCTTTCATTAAAGCTTTGTGACTAAGCCAGTTTTTTGAATATTCATTGCCATCTACTTTCATGTCTTCAATATACCTGTTTGCATCACTATTTTCAGGAGCATTAATGGTTACTTTCTTTCCATTCTCAAGATGTAGGGTCATTTTTTTAAATAATGGTGCTCCCAGAACATATTGATCTGTAGCTGGTGCAACAGGATAAAAGCCCATCGCAGAAAATACATACCACGCAGAAGTTTGCCCATTATCCTCGTCGCCACAGTAGCCGTCTGGAGTAGGCAGATACATTCTGTTCATAGTCTCACGCACCCAGTATTGAGTTTTCCAGGGTTGGCCCGCATAATCATAAAGATAGATCATATGCTGTATAGGTTGATTACCATGTGCATACTGCCCCATATCTGCAATCTGCATTTCTCTAATCTCGTGAATAGTACCACCATAATAGCTATTATCAAAAACAGGAGGAAGAGAAAATACTTTATCGAGTTGAGATACAAACTCATCTTTACCACCCATTAAGTCAATAAGCCCCTGCATATCATGAAAAACTGACCAGCTGTAGTGCCAGCTGTTCCCTTCTGTAAAAGCATCACCCCATTTAAAAGGATTGAAAGGAGCCATAAATTCACCATTTTCGTTTTTACCACGCATTAATTTTGTCTCCGGGTCAAAAAGATTTTTATAATTCATCGCCCTATTTTTATACAATTTGATGTCTTTTTTGGGTTTATCCAGCGCTTTTGCCAATTGATAAATTGCAAAATCATCATAAGCATACTCTAATGTACGCGCCGCGTTTTCATTAATATCCACATCATAAGGTACGTAACCTAGTTTCTTATAATAATCTGCACCCGCACGACCTACAGCTGTCATTGGGCCTGCGTTATTAGCACCATGAATTAAAGCTTCATATAGATTTTCAATATCATACTTGTAGACTTCACCACTTTTTAAGTAACCATCTGCAACAACAGACGCAGAGTTATTACCTACCATAACATTACGCAGACCTGGGCTGGCCCACTCAGGTAACCAGCCGCTCTCGTCATAAGCATTAGAAAGACCTTCCTGCATATGAGCATTAAGCTCTGGATACATAAGATTTAAGAAAGGAAATAATGCTCTAAATGTGTCCCAGAAACCGGTGTCTGTAAACATATATCCGGGTCGAACTTCGCCATTGTAAGGACTGTAATGCACAATTTTACCTGAAGCGTCAAACTCATAAAACTTTCGTGGAAACAGTAATGAGCGGTAAAGCGCACTATAAAAAGTCTTGAATTGTGCAGGTGTACCACCTTCTACCTCAATACGCTCTAAATTATCATTCCAGATCTCACGTCCTTTTTCGCGTACAGCTTCAAAATCATCATTACCTATTTCTTTTAAATTTAATTCTGCCTGCTCGTAGCTTATGAAAGAAGATGCAACTTTTGCGTTTACCTGCTCTCCTTCTTTGGTTTTAAAACCTATTACAGCACCGGCATGATTTGCAGTACTTGACAACGCATCTGTAAGCACAGAATCCTTATATGTTTTTGTGATCTCAAAATCTTTATCAAAAACGATAACAAAGTAGTTTTTGAAGTTTTCAGGTACACCGCCACTATTTCTTGTAGTGTAGCCTATTACTTTTCGCTCCTGCGGAATAATTTGTACAGAAGACCCACGATCAAAGGCGTCAATAACGACGTAAGAACTGTCTGTCTCAGGAAATGTAAATCTAAATCGAGCTGCTCTTTCTGTAGGTGTAAGTTCTGTGGTCACATTATGATCAGCCAGATAGACACTATAATAATTAGGCTTTACGATCTCTGCTTTGTGCGAAAACCAACTTTGACGTTCCTCTTCTTTAAAACGTAATTTTCCCGTCACTGGCATAATAGAGAACTGGCCATAATCATTCATCCAGGGAGAGGGTTGATGTGTTTGTTTAAAGCCACGTATTTTGCGTGCATTATATGTATATGCCCAGCCATTACCCATCTCACCAGTTTGGGGTGTCCAGAAGTTCATGCCCCACGGTAGGGCGATAGCCGGGTAGGTGTTACCTGTAGAAAGGCTGGGATCACTGTCTGAACCTATTAAGGGATCAACATAGTCAACGGGATTTTTTACAGTTTGTAAAATCTCAGTTTGTGCCTGCGCACTTTGTAAAACGAGGCAGATACAAAAGCCAAACAGTAGTTTTTTCATAAAAAGGTATTTCGGTTGTAAATTTCTAAGGAATGTAACTTTATTATTTTAAGGGATTAGACTTTACGCCTTCCTTTGTTATTTTTATGGGTTTGATGAAGCCATTTTCGTCAAAGTACATTTTATCAATGCATGTTTCACGAGAATTTCGATCACTTTCATCAAGAGGTCTGCGATGATATACTATATAATAATCATCAGAATTAGTGCGGTGAATAACGCTATGATGCCCTGCACCGGTAGCTATTTCAGGATCTTGTTCTAAAATTTTATCTACTCTCTTAAAGGGGCCAAATGGGGAATCTGCTATTGCATACGCCACACTATAATCAGGACCAGTCCAGCCACCTTCAGACCACATAAAATAGTATTTTTTATCTTTTACAAACATGAACGGACCTTCTACATAACTTTTAGGAGTAATTTCTTTAAAAGTGCTGCCATCTTTAAAAGGTATAAAACCTGTAAAGTCATCATTAAGCTGTGCTACATTACAATGTCCCCAACCGCCATAATATAGATAGAACTTGCCATCAACATCTTTAAAAACAAACTGGTCTATAGGTTGCGCACCGTTATAAAACTTGCCAATTAAGGGTTTACCCAGATAATCTTTAAAAGGGCCTTTAGGAGAATCGCTTACAGCTACACCAATGCCTCCCAGCTCCTTATCACTTTGAATGTCGTTTGCACCAAAAAATAAATAGTACTTATTGTCTTTCTCTATAATTGAAGGTGCCCACATAGCACGCTTTGCCCACTTAACAGCGGTAGTATCTAGTATGTGATCATGCTTTGTCCAGTCTGTTAAATTGGGAGAGGAAAAAGCATCCAGAAATACTTGTTGATCGTAAGGGGCAGAGTAGGTGGGGTAGATCCAGTACGAGTCATTAAAGATTATACCTTCAGGATCTGCATACCAGCCTTTAAAAACCGGATTATTATTTTGGGCAAACCCCGTTACCAGAGAAAATAAAGTAATAAAAAGAGAAATTTTTAACATGAATTTAAATTGAATTTTTAAATATAAGCATAGCTTACATAAAACGATTTAGTTTGCTTAAAATAATTTTCATTCTGCTGAAGGCGGAACTGCATTTTTGCTGCTTCCCCAGTTTTTATTAGCCCGATTGCCCATTGTCAGTACGAGGCTTCCTCCATTTTTGATTGAATCATGAGAAAACCAAGGTTTATTCCAATTTTCCCCGTTAAGTTTAGCTGACTGTATATACTTATTTTCCTCAGAATAATTCTCAGCACTTATTTTAAAATACTTGCCATTGTCAAGATGTATAGTGATATTTTTAAATACCGGGCTCCCTATATTGTATGCAGGAATTCCCGGGGTTACAGGGTAAAATCCCATTTGCGAAAAGACTACGAAAGCAGACATGCCACCGCCATCTTCATCACCAGGAACTCCCATTAAATCATTTCTAAACCATTCTTTAACGAGCTTACGTATTCTTTTTTGTGTTTTCCAGGGTTGCCCGGCATAATTGTACAAATAAGGAATATGTAGAGAAGGTTCATTTGCCATCGTAAATTGACCTACATTACCTGTCTGATCAGGAAGTTGGGTATAAAATTCACGTTTACCCCTTCCCATGGGCGTTGAGAACAAAAGGTCAAGATTAGCCGTAAAATTTTCTCTTCCTCCCATAAGTTCTACGAGATCTGCTATATTATGTTGTACATCCCAGCGATAAGTCCATCCATTATTTTCGTCATAAGCATCTCGGGCACCAATACCACCGGAAAAGCGATAATCAAACGGCTCAATAAAGTTACCTTCACTATCCTTGGGATGAAAAAAACCAGTTTCAGAATTAAATAAATTACGATAGTTAAACGATTTCTTTAGAAAGAAATCCTTTTCCTCATCTTTCCCTAACTCTTTTGCTACCTGAGATAAGCACCATTCATCATAGGATGTGCCCAGAGTAACTGCAACAGGTTGACGCTTTTCAAATGAGTTTACTTCAGGAATAGTTTCTGGTTCTCCTTCACGCAGAGCAGGAATGTAACCGTGTTCCCGATAGAACTTGTCTAATTCACCTGCGGGTTTGCCAGACCATGGAGCTAATGTTTTCTTCATAATACCATTTTTAGCAGCTTTGTACGCATTTTCTAGATCAAACCCTCTTAACCCTTTGCGATAAGCATCAATAAAAGATGCGACTGCATGATTTGAATTCATACGGCGACTGTCACCGGTTATTTCCGGAAAAGTTGGCATCCAGAAATTGTTCATCTGTTCTGCCATAAGAAGGAAAGAGTTTAAAATATCCTCCTCTTTTTTAGGGTCAATCAGTACTCTCAAGGGATGATGAGCTCTGTATGAATCCCAAATCCAGTCATCAGTATAAAAATCTCTGCCGTTATCATTATGTACGCTACCATCAAACGCACTATAATAGCGACCGTTTTCAGAAATTGATACCGGTCTTTCATAACAACGGTATAAAGAGGTGTAGAAAACAGTTTTTTCGTCAAGTGAACCTCCTTCTATTTCAATTTTTCCTAATGCTTTATTCCAGATATCCCTGCCTTGCTTTTGTAACGATTTTAGATCAATGTTTGATAACTCCCGTTCCATATTTGCTTTGGCTTGGTCTGCATCTATAAAAGAAATACCGTAATCAAAATCAAGAGATCTACTCCCTTTATTATATTTTATTACTAAAGTTGCAGCGTTACCCTGTGAATCTTGACCATCCTTAAGGGTTCCATTTTCTAACGTAAAAATATTATCTGGAACTTCCTGCGGATTTAGGTATATGAAAACCCGAGTTGAATTATCAAGGTTCTGATAACCCGAAATAGCAGTACCATCCCAATGAAGTTCGCCATTTCTAGAATTCAAAACTATAAGAGGACTATCATTTTTTTCAAAAGTGATGGTGTATTTAGCTGATTGATGGGAAACGCCATAATCAACTTCTATCTGTTGATTATCTAAGAAAACGTGGTAAGAATATGGTGTTATTTTCTCGTGGTCATAACTATATTGTATAATTGGCCGGAGTTTACTTTCCTTGCCCTGAAAGGGGCTAAAATTAAATGCAGAACTGCCTCTGTGACTTGTCGTTATTAACGGTAAACCATTTAACAGATCCCCGGTATAATCACCTCTTTCAGGATATACCCGTAAAAAACTATTAGGTAAATGTATAGTAGGAAATGTGGGCACAAGCATATGACTTATATTTCCCATATACGGATTAACTAAATCTACAGGCTCAGATTGTAAAGGAACAGATTTATCGCTAGAACAGCCTGCCAAAGAAATTAGGCTGATGCTCCATAAAAATAGTAAAGACTTTAAATTATCAAATAGCATTTTTGTTTACTTGATTATGAATGAGACATAAATAAATCCCCAAAATAAATTGAGGATTTTATTTAACAAATAGTGCGCTTTAACTAAAGAGTCCAGCCTTCACGATAGTTACGCTTAACAAACTGATTTGCTTCTTCAAAATTAGTTACTCGCATGTTGTCTGAATCCCAAAGCATCTCTATATAACGACCAGGGTAATCAATGCCACCATCCTCACGCTTCTTCTGCATATCAAAGCCACGGATAGCGAGATTTGCAATAAGTAAGGTTTCAGTTAATGGGCCGGCTACACTAAATGGTGAACTCACTTCTTTTTTACCATATCCGGCGATTGCTGCTTCTACCCATTGTTTGTAATGACCATTTGCACCACCTTCCACACGCTCATATTTTTGATCTACTGTGGTTTGATCAGTTTTAGATGTAGGCAAAAGTTGTGGATTTTCTGAATATGTACCGCACATCATCTTACCTTTTGTACCTATAAAAAGAACACCGTTACCGCCATCACCAAAAACTTCATTAGGTCCTAATTCTTCAGGACGAGTAGGTTGAATGCCACCATCCATCCAGTGTAGTTTAATATCGCCACTGGTCTTATCTGTTTTAGGAAATGTCATAGTAACATGACTTGAAGGAGGACAGCTGTCTGGGAAATACCCACGTTTAAATTCATCTACATATACACTACCCACACTACATTGTACATCTTTAGGGTATTTAAGATTTAGTACCCGTACCGGAACTTCTACAAGGTGACATCCCATATCGCCCAGCGCACCAGTACCATAATCCCACCAGCCACGCCAGTTAAAAGGCACAAGACCATCTACATAGTCTTTATATGGTGCTGTGCCCAACCAAAGGTCCCAGTCTAATTCAGTTGGTACCGGTGACGAAGTTTGGGGCCATGGAATACCTTGAGGCCAGACCGGGCGATCTGTCCAGCAATAAACTTCTTTGATTTCTCCTATTAAGCCGGCATCAAACCATTCGCTCATTAAACGAGTACCATTATTAGATGCACCCTGATTACCCATTTGGGTGACTACCTTATATTTTTCTGCAGCTTCAGTTAACTTTCTGGCTTCATAGATATCGTGCGTCAATGGTTTTTGAACATATACATGTTTTCCCATTTTCATGGCTGCAATAGAAGCAGAAGCGTGGTTGTGATCTGGAGTAGAAACGGAAGCAGCGTCAAAATGCTTTCCTTCTTTATCTAACATTTCTCGCCAGTCTTTATAATATTTTGCTTTAGGAAAACGAGCTCTGGAAGTCGCAGCTCTACGATCATCAACATCGCACAAAAAAGCAATTTCTGCTTTGCCTGAATCTGCAAAGTTTTTAATATCACTTTCTCCTTTACCACCTACACCAATACCGGCAACATATAATTTATCACTGGGAGCTGTAAAGTTTACACCACCTAATACATGGCGCGGAACAATTGAAATACCTAAAGAAGCTATTGACGTTTTTTTGATAAAGTCGCGTCTTGGACTAGATTGAGAATTTTTGTTTTCTTTCATGTCTATGGTTTTTATTATTCTGTAAGTGAAAAAGGTTGATCTGATTCTTTTTTTCCTCGGTTTTTATTTGGCTTGTCAGTCATATCTAGAGTGAATGTTCCACCGTTGCTTATTTCTTTGTATGTTAAAAAGTTTTTAGTGAAGTTAGAATTATTAAGTTTTGCTTCATTGATATATACATTATTTTTAGAATTGTTTTGCGCGTCGATTACAAATTGGTTTCCGTTTTCTAAAGAGATTGTAGTTTTTTGAAAAACAGGACTCCCCAGCACATACTGGTCTGTTCCCGGGCATACACTATAAAATCCCATCGCACTTAGCACATACCATGAAGAGGTTTGTCCCTGATCTTCATCACCAGGATACCCGTTCTCTGTTGAACTGTACAATTTTTCCATAATTTCACGTACATGACTCTGAGCTTTCCAGGGCTCACCTGAGTAATTGTATAGATAAGGCATGTGCTGTATAGGCTGATTACCATGAGCATACTGACCCATATTTGCCATTTCCATTTCTGTCATTTCATGAATTTTACCGCCATAAGTGCCCACATGTACGGTATTAGGTACGGTAAAGACAGAATCTAATTTTTTATTGAAGTTATCTTCTCCGCCCATTAAATTAATAAGTCCTTGTGGATCCTGAAAAACAGACCATTCATAATGCCACGCGTTACCTTCTGTAAATGGGCCACCCCATTCGTAAGGATCAAAATCAGGCTGCCAACTGCCATCTGTTTTACGTCCACGCATGAAACCTGTTTTAGGATCGTAAACATTTTTGTAATTGTACATCTGTCTCTTAAAAACGCCCTGATAGAAGCTATTATCGGTCATTTTGGCCAAATTATAGCCGCAAAAGTCATCATATGCATATTCTAATGTTTTTGCGGTAGCTTCTCTATATTCAGGATAAGGGACATAACCCAGTGTATAATATTCTTTAAAACCATCGCGACCATTTGCTGGTCCCCAAGGACCCTTTACAGTGGCTTCATGGTAATATGCTTGTAAAGCTTTTTCTGGATCAAAGGTGTGAATGCCCTTTGCCCAGGCGTCTGCAAGCAGGGATATTGCGTGATTACCTATCATACTACCACCTTCACTGGGGAAAGACCAGGACGGCAACCACCCACATTGATCATAGGCATCTAGTAATGCCGAAACATAGCGACCGTGCATTTCTGGATACAACAAAGCGTTTAAAGGAAACTGTGCCCGGAAAGTATCCCAGAAGCCGGTATCTGTGTACATATAACCATCATGTATTTTACCATCGTATGGGCTATAATAATACGGGTCACCGTTTTCTTTGAGTTCATAAAATTTTCTTGAAAATAAGCTGGCTCTAAAAAAACAGGAATAAAAAGTTCTCATCTGTTCTTCTGTTCCCCCTTCTACAACAATTTTATTGAGGTGTTTGTTCCAAATCGCTTTCGCGGAAGCTTTAGTATCTTCAAGATTTTTAAATTTACCAAGTTCGGTGTCGAGATTTTGCTGCGCCTGCTCTGGACCAATATAGGAGGAAGCAATTTTTGTCTGAACTCTCTCACCACTTTTAAACTGAATATAGGCGCCTATGCCATCTCCTTCTTTATGGGTTATATTATCCCATTTTTCACCTGATTTATTCTCCCAAATTCCTGAGGTTTTAAAAGGCTTATCAAATTGAATCACAAAGTAATTTTTGAAATTCTCAAAACGCTGCATACCTCTTCCGTTTGTCACATAACCTGTAATTCGGCGGTTCTTAGCATCAATTTGTATTTCACTTTTGCCGGTGTAGCCGTCTAGAACTATAAAAGAATCTTCTTTTTTAGGAAATGTAAAGCGCATGTGAACACCACGTTCTGTAGGTGACATTTCTGTTGTAATATTATTGTCTAAAGCTACTTTGTAGTAATATGGTTTTGCAATCTCGTTATCATGCGTAAAGCCAGCTGCGCGATCATTCTCATCAAGTGTAAGTTTTCCTGTTACCGGCATAAGTGAGAACACCGCATAATCATTAGACCAGGAACTGCACTGATGTGCCTGTTGAAAGCCACGAATTGTTTCTTTAAAATATTGATATTTCCATCCGTCGCCATTATTTCCCGTTTGCGGTGTCCAGGTATTCATACCAAAGGGCAGGGCAGTGGTAGGATAGGTGTTGCCCCGTGTGAGTTCAAATTTTGAATTGGTACCTTGAAGTGTATTTACATAATCTGCAAGATCATTTGTTTTAGTTTGTGCTTCTGTGAAATCAAAGCTGAAAAAAAGAGAGATTACAATGATTAACTTAAATTTCATAAATAGTTTATTCTTACAATTTTTCACTTTTACTAAAGCATTACCTTTTTTCCAGTCTTAGCAGACTTTTTAGCAGCGTCAAGTATTTCTACAACAATGAGATTATTTTCTAAAGAAGAAAGATCATCTGTCGTATTGATTTTACCGTCTAGAACTGCTTTTAAATAGGTTAAATGGTCTTGATAATAGTCGGTTTTTAGGTCAATTTGGGCGATTTTTGTATGTTTTGGGCTATATTTTAATGTGTTACCATCAACAGCTTCGTAAGAAGATGAAGTACCATAAACCTGAAGATCTTTTAAACTGTATGACCAATCCCACGAAGCCTGAATTACTCCGGTCGCGTGCTCGTATTCTAGAATAATGGTTGCATCGTCGTCAACTTTAGGATAAACATCTGGTTTAAAATTTCGGGTAACCGCAGTAACGGCAATGGGCTTCTCACCGTTTTGCAGCCAGGTCATTAAATTTGCACCATAACAGCCAAAATCAATTACAGCACCACCGCCATTTTTTTCAGGATCTGTAAGCCATGACAAAAACTCTTTACTGCAGCCTATTTCTTTAGGACCTTCATGACCATCACGAGCGATCATTTTTTTAATGATCCCAAAATCGCTCTGGGTCACTTTATCTTTCAGCGTTTGATTGCTTCCATACCAGGTTGTTTCATAATTGGTTAACAGCGGCGTATTATGCTTTCGCGAAAGCGCAGCCATTTCCTGAGCCTGATCTGAGTTTATGGCAAGAGGTTTTTCAACCATAAGAGGTAGTTGCATTGGTAAACAAATGCGGGCAACATCAATATGTTCTGAAATAGGATTGTAAGCTAAAACCGCATCTGGCTTTACTTTAGCAAGCATTTCTTCTACCGAAGAATAAAACAAAGAATCTGGAATGTTATACGACTTTGTGTACCGGTCAATCAGGTTTTGATCACTTTCTGCGATACCCACTATATTCACTTTGTGTTGTTTGTATTCATTCATAATCACGTGAGCATGATCATGACTTAAGCCTACCACTGCCACATTAAGTAAGTCCTGACTATAACCTGTAGAGGTAAAAAAGGTGCAAATAATAACTATTAGTAGTCTCATAATTTTTTGAATTAATCCTTATTCATTTTAGAAACAAGTTCTCTTAGAATCTCATTTTGTTCTTGTTTTAGAGATAGAAATCTTGTCACCCATTTATATATAAAAAAAAGGATTATAAGGAATACGACGATATAGAATAAATAAATGATGATAAAAGGGCCCATAGAAATTATATTATAAGTTGATTATTAGAAAACTATGCAGTTTATAAGAGGGCTTTTAAAATTCAATAATTACTTTTATTCCGTCACTGCTGTTATCAAATTGTAACCAAAGTGTTTTACTACCTGCCTCCCAGCTTTTTTCAAAAGATTGTGCTTCTTTACTTTCGGCATTTATAATTTTAATATTTGCTGGTTTGTGCGGAAGCAAAATGCGCATGCTATTGACAGTATTTACCGGACTTTTTGCAATAAACGAATAGCTTTTTATATCGCTTAATTCATTAGAAATACGCGCTGCAGAGGCTAAAACCTGGGATTTTGAGCTGTTTTTCAGCGATGACAAATCATATAAAAAAGACTGATCTCCAGGCTCCGTAATTTTCTCTTCTAGAATAGGAAGCTTAGGATCAAATAAATCAATGAATAGCCCCGTACTTTTGTAAACTTTAGTTGATACGCTTTCATCCATCACCGAAATAATTTGATAAGGTCCTCTTTGCAGGAAAAAATTGTTTTTAAATTCTATTTTTCCGGCTTTAGTATCTTGCTCATAAGCTTCTTTAATTACGTCGAGATACGGTTTATCTCCATTTTTATTCAGTACAAATTCCTTAGGATTTTGATCAATAATGTGAACCATTCCTTTTCTTACTTTAAAGTTTTTTTCTGCTGAGGAATTATTAATATCCAAAAGCTGAAAAAGATGTTCAGAGGGCGTTTTATAGTGGTTTTTACCGGTATTCCACCATTCCATCACATTTTGATAGGGATCATCGTCTTTGCCCACATAAACCAAAACACCTCCTTTTTTAACCCAATCTGAAATGTATTTATGAACTTCAGAATTGTTAGGTTTCATATTTGAATAACTCATTACCAGAACTTTAATGTTCTTTAATGTTTCAGAATATTGAAGGTTTTCCATATGAACCGTTTCCACCGGAATTCCTCTTTTTACCAGTGGAAGTGTCTGCCCGTAAAAATTAGAAAACTGCGGATCATCATAATTATCATGAGTAGGAAAGCGCTGAAACATTAAAGAGTTACCCATTAAAACTCCTATTCCCTGATTTCCGCTTACGTGATTATCAGACACAGGCATTTTATTAAGCGCATTGATCATTATCTGCATCTGGGTAGAATAATCTTTTGGGATCAACACTTTTTTATCACTATTTGCAACCTGATATGGCGCTGTATAAATACGTTCCGGCCACGGCATGACTTCATAGTTAGCCATCATAGGATATAGTAATTCTGCTGCGAAAGTAGCCTGATAATTTTGCTTGTAATCTTCCCATGTTTTTTTACGATCTTCAATAGGATCTGTAAGAAAAAACATTTTACGACCGGTGGGAGCGGTCATAGAAACCATAGAGCCGTATTCTAAAAATGCATTTTCAAAAGTTCGCTCTTTTTTTAAACCATTAAAATAAGTAGGTTCTCGTGAAGTACCCGTCCAAACTTGCGCAATGTAGCCGTCGATTCCCGGTAAAGAAGCGAGACTTGCTTCAGGACTTACAATACTCCATGACGAATAATTAACTAAAGAATGGGTAGGAATATAAACTTTTACGTCAAGGCCTTTCTTTTTGCCGTAAGCTTTCGCGTAAGCTGAAGTTTCTTTTAAAGTATTATAATACAATTCATATTTAAGCTTATTTGCAAGCCAGGTATTTTCTGGAGATGCATCTTGTGGTCTCCATGGGAAACCATAATATTTTTGCCATTCTTTTTTAAATGCGCTACTGTAGCCAGCTCTTGCCCAAAATTCTGGTTCTTCAAAGTAAATTGAAGTTATGCCGGCGTTAATAACGCGCTCGATAACGCTTTCTTTAATATAGGCGATAAATGAATCACTGGGTACAATATACGGCACGTTGCGACCGTGCCATATTGTGTCTCCGTTTTGCTGTACTTGTCCTTCACCTAAGTGATTTATACCATCCCATTTGTCTAAAAAATAGTCCTGATAAGAACCCCATGCGATACCCGTCATAAAATGGGTATTATAGCCATGATCTTTCCAGGATTTGGCACGTTCTTCAAAGGTTTCCATCTTGCTGTGATCAGATGGATTACCATTCACACCGTAAACTATAGCGATATCTGCACGCGTATCAATTTCAGGAATCCATTTACTACTAGTCTGAAAAGCGGTTTTTTCTGTATCAGGATAAGTTTGCTTCTGACTAAAACTATAAAACGACTGTAATAGGAATAATAGAAAAACAGGGCCGAATAGTCGTAATTGTGAGTGCTTTAGTAGGGTCACTTGTCAATATTTAATAACGAAAGCTTGTAATATTAAAGTACAGTTAAAAAACCATAGAACCAAAACTAAATCGTTTGCGTTAGTTTTGTTTCTATTAAACAAAAAGCAATGGTTTTTAAAGTTATTCCTTAATTAAAATTTTAAGCTCGTCTTGGTTAATACTTTGATAAATCTACTAAAACGATTTAGTTTAAGGAAATTATTTATTAAGAAATATTCTTTAATTTAAAGATCCTTTCTAATTAATTTTGAAAAAGCGAGGAGATTGATAAATTATCTATTTTTAGAAGAGTCTCTTTGTATCAATTCGGCATTTAATACAACTTCCTGAGGCGAATCACTACCATCCTTTTCTTTAAGCATGTTTAACATGATTTTCATTAATTTTTCACCAATTTCTTGTAAAGGCTGGGATACTGCAGAAATTGTTGGTGTATATATTCTGAACAAATCGTTATCATCAAATGTAATAATACCTAGTTCATTGAGCAGATTAGGATTGTAGTCTTTAATGACTTCTAAGCCACTCTGTGTGAGGTAGTTAGTTGAGAAAAATACAGAATCGTATTCAGCATGATCTGTAATAAATGAATGTATAAGTCCCTTGCCTTTATCAGAATTAACGTCTTTGAATGGTATTTCTAATACATTACTAGATAATTGCGCCTGACTAACGCACTCTTCGTATCCCTTTAAACGATCAAGCATTTGAGTTTGTTTGACGTCTGTAGTGATAAAAGCGATTTTTTTGAACCCATTATCAATTAAGTGTCTGGTCGCTTTGTTTGCAGCATCTTTATTATTAATAACAACATAATTTGTTTTAAGATCTGGAAAATAACGGTCAAACAAAACTACCGGGACATTTTTCTTTATTAAATCGTCAATATCATTACGAATTCCGGCAGAAGGGATAATTATAAAACCGTCTACTTGCCTTTCATAAAACAGATTTATGAGTTCTCGGGATCGCTTATCATCGTTTTCATTACTGCAAAAAAGAACTTTGTAATCTTTATTGTAGGCTATGTCCTCAATAATGCGAGCTAGTTTGGCAAAAAAATAATTACTTATGTCTTCTACCATAAAAACAATAATCTTTGTTTTTCCGGTTCTAAGACTTTGAGCGACTAAGTTTGGTTTGAAGTTGATCGATTCTGTATAATCCTGAATTTTCTTTATGACTTCATCTGATATTTTTTTCTCTTTACCTTTTCCGTTGAGTACAAACGATACGGTGGTAATTGAGACATTTAATTTAGAAGCTATGTCTTTTAAGGCAGGCCGTTTTTGTTTCATAGATCGATTTTCATTCAATTCCTGCAATTAACGTATTATGACTTATAAGTATACAGAAGAATTTTTAACTTTAAGTTGTCGTAATTAGTCTTAATTTAAAATTGAACGTTCTTATTTCAAGCAGCGTAAAATTTTTAAAGATTTATACAACGTATGACCATAAATTTCAGACCCGAAATTTAGGTACGTTAATTGAATAAATTCAATCATTTTTAGTCAAAATGCTAATATAATTAACCAATTTAAGGTATAACCTATTTATAAGTATTTTTCTTTGGTCTAATTTGGTAAATTGTGTTTTAAGCGAATGGCTTTTTTAATTTTTATTTATTTTGTAATAGGAATAAATAAGATAATCAGCTTACATATGATACTATCTCATCAAATTGCCAAGAATTTTAGAGAGGTGTATTTTGGTGGTAATTGGACGGCCTCATCTTTAAAGAATCATTTACAAGAAATTTCGTGGGAACAGGCTACCACCAAGGTCTCATCATTGAATACAATAGTCTCTTTAGTTTATCACATTAATTATTTTGTGATTGCAGTTACGGAAGTATTACAGGCAAAACCATTGAAATCTCACGATAAATATAGTTTTGATCATCTTGTTGTTTCATCTCAGAAAGATTGGGAAAATTTATTAATCAAAGCTTTTGAAGATGCACAAGTCCTTGCCAACCTAATTGAACAATTACCTGAAAGCACGCTATGGCAAGATTTTACTGATAAGAAATACGGCACTTACTATAGAAATTTACAAGGTCTTATAGAACATAATCACTACCACTTGGGACAAATAGTAATTCTTAAAAAGTTGATTAATAACAATACTAATCAGAACTAAAAAATCGTACGTTTTGATCTAAAAATCACTAAATAATGATGATTTTCAGCCGAATTATCGAAAGAACAAAATAAATAAACTTCCAACTTAAACAGTTGGAAGTTTATTGCATGCTCAACTTTTTACAGGATTAATAACCTGGATTCTGTTCAATTTTTGGATTCTGGTCAATTATAGATTGCGGTATTGGATTCATATACATTTTAGGTGTAAAAACATGTGGGTGGTTAAGTGGAATTACTTCATAAACCCATTCTCCGCTATTATCAGAAGGAGACGTATTTGTTATTTTCATACCATGCTTGTCAACATTCATAACATCTTCTGCAATCTTCCATCTTATAATATCAAAAAACCTGTTGTTTTCGTATCCTAGTTCTACGCGGCGTTCTCTGTGAATAGCCTCTCTCATTGCGTCCTGATCAAGTCCCTCTGCAAGATCTGGCAACTCAGATCTATTTCTTATAGCATTTATTGCTTCGTAAACAGAAGCATCTGGGCCAGATGCTTCATTTTGTGCTTCAGCATAGTTAAGCAATACCATCGCATAGCGATAAAAAATATAATTTTGACCACTTGCACCACCTCCACGGGGAGCATCCGGATTTAATTTCTTTTTAGAATAATATCCGGTATTACCTACATCATCGCTACCAAAATCTATTTCGTTTAGAGATGGATTTACTTCATCAATTCTCGTATAAATTGTATCTGTGGTTTCCATCCAATCTAGCTTATAAGGAGCACCGTCGTAAACTATAAAATCATAAAATCTTTTTTCCCGGCCTTCATAAGGATTTTGAGGATCATATCCTGAGGTAGGGTCTGATATTACTTTACCATTAGCCATGGCAAAAGCGTCAACCATTTCCTGTGTGGGATCATAATTTCCCCATGTATAATATACGCCATTAACCCAGACCGGTCCGCCGTATTGCTCATAGTTAGATCCCATTGTATTTGCTACAACTTGCCTATCCCAAATCACTTCTGAATTATATTCATTTGAAGCACGCCATAAATTAGGCAGATCTTGAAATAAAGCATAAGTACCGCCATACTCATCTATAAACTTTTTATTAGTAGCGGCAGCCTTTGCCCATCTTGAAGCATCTTTACTTTCAAAACTAATTAAGTGGCTGGGATCTGGTAGGGCAGGAGAACTATTAAAGAGCGGGCTGGCAGCATATAGTTCTAACCATCCTTTCAGAGCCAATGCAGCTCCTAATGTGGCACGCCCGGCATCACTGTCACCAAAGCTATACTTAACTTCAAGAGCTTGATTTTGCACTATAGATTCCAGCTCATCTGTCATAAAATTTAAAGTTTCGGCAAAAGTAGACCGTGCGTTATAAATCTCAGTACTATCCATAGTATTGCGATCAAGAGGTTCAGTAATTATAGGTAGTCCTCCTACATGCAGCCATAGTTCACTATAAAAATAAGCTCTTAGAAAACGGGCTTCATCTATTCTTTTTTGAATGTATGTCTCTGAAAAATTGGTTGAATTCTCATTAACTTTTTGAATAAATAGATTGCATTTTCTTACTTTATTATAAGTGCTTGTCCAGTTAGCATGATCTGTAGGTCCAGATGTCCCGCCCCAAACTTCGAATCCACTGGCAGATGGAGTTACAATACCACTTTTCCAATTATATGACGTATAATAAAAACCTGCATCATTATCATCTGTAAAATTATCCAGATTTTCTGGTTCATTACCTTTATTGGGTACACTACTGTATATGTCGTTTAAAAATAAATCCGCAGTGCTTTCAGATTCCCATTGCGTGTCATCATTTAAATTTGTTTTATCAGTATTATCTAAAAATTCCTCGTCGCAGGATATGAAAATAGATACGAGTAATCCAAAAATAAGTAGATGGCTTATCTTTAAAATTATGTTTTTATATTTCATCTTGATATATTTTAAGTATTAAAAGTTTAGATCTAAACCGAAGGTTACAATCTTTGAGTTAGGATATGCAGTCTCTCTGTCTATTTCTTCATTGTTTTGATCCATATACCCAGCTTCAGGATCGATAAAATCTAGTTTACTAATTGTAAATAAATTCTGTCCTGTAACATATAACCTTAAGTTCTGTATATGTAAAACATCAGTTAGACTATTAGGCAGCGTATACCCTATTTGGGCTGTTTTAAGTCTTACAAATTTGCTATCTACCATCCAAAAATCGGAGGTCTGTGTATTATTAGCATAAGGGCTTTGCGTTGCTCGCGGATATTTTGCCCCTTGAGTATTCGGCGTCCATCTATTATTGTAGTATTCTGAAGTAGTATTGCTACTGTTGTTTGCAAATGGCAGCGTTTGGAAAGATTGATTTAAATCAAAGCTAACCTTGGCCGATCCCTGGAAGAAGAGACTAACATCAAAACCTTTCCACTTTGCGTTTGCTGTAAGACCATATGTAATCATAGGATAAGCAGGATTACCAATGACAGTTTCATCGTTAGCATCAATTTTTCCATCCGGAACGCCTTCAGGACCACTTAAATCTGCATATCTAATATCTCCGGGGTGGAGCTCTCCAAATTGCTCTATATCATATCCATCTGCGCTATTTATAATACCATCACTATTTATATCGTCTGAGGTAGAGAATAAACCAAGAGAATGGTAACCAAATGGTGTATTGTATGCTCGCCCGGTTCTACTACGATTAGGGTTATTGCGAGTAGCCGCAGTTTCAAATACTTCAACCATTTCATTAGTAGCATAGCTAAAGTTACCGTTAAGACCTAGTAAAAGTCCATTTTTAAAAGTGTAGTTACTGCCTATAACAAATTCAAATCCATGACTTTTCATGATCCCGGCATTCTCTTCAGAAAGATCTAGACCATACTCTGCAGGAACGCTAACCGCAGGTGGAAGTAACATACCTGTACGTCTCTCAGAAAAGTAATCAGCTTCAAGAGTAAGAAGACTATTCCATAAAGTGGCATCGAAGCCTACGTCGAATTTAGTCGCTATTTCCCAAGTAATATTAGGATTTGCTTCCAGCGGTACGTAAGAACCTTGCACCATTCTACCAGTACCAAATGCGTAGGCATTACCATACAAATTGTAACCGTTTAAATATTGAAAAGCTGTTCCTGCAAGATTTCCTGATTTCCCCCACGATGCTCTAATCTTAAGATTATTTACATATTCAAGATTTTGCATAAAGTTTTCTTCTGATAATCTCCATCCTGCAGAAAAAGCGGGAAAGTAACCATATCGTTCCCCCGGGGCAAAATAGTAATGACCATCATAGCGGCCTGTAGCTTCAAAAAGGTATCTATTATTATAGGCATATGTAAGTCTATATACATAACCTACCTGGCTTCCAGTAGAGGAGGAGCCATCATTATCATAGTCGTTTCTGTCTGAACTACCCATACCCAGTTCATCAATATTTACAGCAAAGTTATTTCTGCGTGCGCTAAATCTTTCATACTTATTGTTACGCGCTTCTGCCACAAATAAGGCTGAAACATCATGCTTTCCAAAAGTGTGAGCATAATTGACAATACCCTGATAAGTAAAGGTTTGATTTTTTGAATATTGTTGACTTAACCAAGTGTAGCTGGCTGCACCACCCTCATTAGCAGAAATTTCTCTGTTATATGTATAGGGTTCTGTATTAAGATCCTGAGAGTAAAAATAAAACGGTCTATGCCAGCTTTTTATGGTACGTTGATTGGGATCATAACTAAAAGTTCCCTTTACATTTAAGCCTTCTAAAAATGGTAGTTCTTGTTCTATAGATGCAGTGGTTAATAAAGTGTTGTTACTGTTTTTGACATAGCCTCCTGAATTTAATATTGCAACAGGGGATCTACCGGCAAATTCACCCCATAAGCCGTTGCTATATACGATATTGCGAATGGGTATAAATTTAAATCCGCTTCTAAATAAGCCACTTGCAGTTTCTTCAGGATCTACCGTTTTGGTTTTTTCAATAGACCCAAGAACTGATAGTAAAACTTTTGTGGTTGATGTGACCTGAGATTGTAAGTTCATATTAAAATTATAACGATCATAGCTCATAGGATCAAAGTAACCTCCTTGATTAAAATAGCCAAGACCTGCATAATATTTAGTGTTTTCTGTACCACCACTTAACTGCATATTATAGTTTTGAATGGGTGCACTTTCATTCACATATTCTGAAGGATTACTTTGGGGGTATCTGTCAGGATCTTCAGCATGTAGACTGTCATAATTGGCTATAACATCTGGATCAAATGGGAGTTGACTACCCTCAGGTACTACACCCATATTATCATTTAAAAAAGCTTCATTTCTTAAGCTCATATAATTTTGAGCATTTAGCAGTTCAGGGTAATAGTCATAAGTAGGTGTTTGTATCCCATAATATGTACTTAAACTCAATGCCGGAGCACCTGTTTTTCCTTTCTTTGTAGTAATAAGAATAACACCATTAGCACCACCCAAACCATAAGGGGCAACCGCTGCCGCATCTTTAAGAACAGACATTGACTCTATTGTATTGGGATCAATTTGACTAATATTTGATCTTATTATGCCATCAACAACGACTAAAGGAGCACTGTTTCCGGTTGTACTTATGCCTCGTATTTGTATAATAGGACTATCCATTCCTGGTTGACCACCATTGGGGCGCATACTTACACCTGCCATTCTTCCCGCAATCGATTGAGAAACATTCGAAACAGGAGTTTGAGCGACATCGTCTCCATCTAATGTACTAACGGAACCTGTAAGAGTTGATTTTTTTTGAGTGCCATAACCTACAACCACAACTTCGTCTAAAGCCTGAGAGTCTTCAGCCATTTGCACATCGATAACACTGTTAGTTCCTACTGGTCTTTCTGCCGTAGTCATTCCGACAAAAGAAAATACTAATACTGCATCAGACGAGCTGGGCATAATGGTGTATTTTCCGTCAAAATCTGTTAATGCACCATTAGTAGTGCCTTTTTCTAAAATATTAACCCCAGGTAGAGGCATGCCGTTAGCGTCTGTAATAGTTCCCGTTACAGTTGTCTGTACATTTTTATTCGCCCCAGTGGAATCTTTACTATAACCAGTATAGGCTATAATAAGGAATAGGAAAACAACCGTATTTTTTAAATGACGTATAAAGACACGACAATCATAGTTGCTATTGGAAATAGCACTAAATAAAATTTTCATTCTTTTCATTTAATAGGTTTTAAAAGGTTGATTATTTATTAGAATTCCTAAGCTATTTATTTACACCGCTTAGCAAGTGTTCAGTATTTGCTGTCACTCTAAATGTGAGACATATTGATTCTACTACTGAGCAGTCTCAATAAGTATTGCTTTAGAGCAATTTTCTGAAGGGGAAGAAATTTATACTTAGATAATCTTTTTTTACATTAAGATTATAACTATCCAGCTTTAAAGGTTAAATCACTTAAAGCAAAACCTCCTTTTTCATTATTATCTATTTTCTTAAAAAGAAAGTAAACATCATGTAAGGAATTATCTTTGATGTCAGTGATTTTTAAAGTTGCTTCTGAAGGTAAACGAGGCTTTGTTCCTATACCAATTTTCTGTTTACCTAACAATGGACCTTGAGGATTGTCGATGTGTAATTCAATGTCCCAGCCTGAATTTGTTACTTCGGCAAGGCCATAATCTACTAGCACAGCGTTTATCCCATATAGATCAAGTTGTGAAAATTTTATCCAACTTGATGTATTAATAAATTTCATTTGTTTACCCCTTATTTTACCATCAGAGACACCGTCTGAAATGGTTGATTGTTCCAGTTTTAAAACAGGATTTTTAAGTGTTTTTTGTTCTGTTGCTTCAAGAGGTGGTACTTCAGAAGTTCCCTTATCTGTATAAAAAGCGGTTAGAATAACATCACCCTGAGTATTAAGTTGAAATTTCTTAGAAGGGAGAAATGAACCGTGAACAGGCAATGACTTGGTTTTTTGTTTGTCTTTACTTAACGATAAGATATAGCTGACAATTTTTTTGGCATCCTCTTCAGGTAAATCCGGATGTCCCGCCATGGCGACTTCACCCCAGTTACCGCTACCTCCTTGTAAAATTTTTGTGGGTAAGAAATTTAAGGCATTAGAATCATTTTTATACCTCATAGCTACCTGTGCAAATGAAGGTCCTATAGATTTTTCATTAACCTTATGACATGCTATGCAATCTAAAGACTGCATTAATTTTCTACCAGGTTGTGAATTATTCGCTGTGTTTGCTGTGTGCGATCCAGCTTTATCTAAACTTGCTAAATACTCCGCTTTTATATAGAGATTAGAGTTTTCTTCAGTGTTATTAATAATACCGTCTTCAGTATCCTCTGCAATAACAGCATAAGCTATTTCCTTATTAGGAAAATAAAATGATGAATTACCATCAACTTTAATCTCAATATTGGGCCGATTATTTCCGGCGTAAACTGGCTTATATGAACTTTTAGTCTCACTGCCCTTATTATCTTTTACCGTAAGAGAAATATCATAAACGCCAGCTTTGTCATATGTATAACTTATTTGTTCTTCATTAGATTCTATTATTTTTCCATTACCCATGTCCCATAGATAAGTTAATTTATCGCCGTCAGGATCATAGGCGTTACTTGCAGAAGCATGTATCACAAGTGGAAGATTGCCCGCATCCTTATTTAATGATATATCTACTACTGGAGGACGATTGCCTTTATTATAGGTTATTACAGATAAGTCTGCTCCTTCATTTTTTGAATACCATCCTTTACCATATTCAACTATATAAAATTGACCATCAGGACCTACTTCCATATCGCTTATAGCTTTAAAGGATGTATTTTTCATAAAAGGTTCAATAGTTTCAAGGTCGCCTTTTTCATTCATAGATACAGCCATTATCCAGTCTCTTACCCAATCATATATAAATAATTTGTTATTGTAATACTCAGGATATCTTGTATCTTCTGGAAAGTCATCTGTATGATAAACGGGGCCAGCCATAGCTGTACGACCGCCTTTTCCTAAAATTGGATAATCTTCAGATAAAGCATATGGATAAGCAATGAAAGCAGGTTGAGCAGGGGGTAGTTCTTTTAACCCAGTATTATTTCTAGAATTATTAAGAACTTTATTGACGTTGAAGGCGGGACCTGACTCACCAGTTTCATAGTTGTACTCATGATATGGTAAGTTCTTGCCAATAAAGTATGGCCACCCAAAATTACCAGCCACCCTGGCTTGATTCACTTCATCATAACCTCTGGCTCCTCTTGTGGCAAGACTATCATTATTAGCATCTGGACCAACTTCTCCCCAGTATAGAAAATCTGTCTTTTTATCAATTGAAATTCTATAGGGATTACGGTTGCCCATAACATAAATTTCTGGTCGCGCTTTGGCTTCATTCTTAGTAAAAAGGTTTCCGGGAGGGATGTCATATGAACCATCCTCATTTACATGAATTCTTAATATTTTACCTCTTAAATCATTCGTATTACCACTTGAACGACGTACATCATAATTGTATTTTCCTTCTCTATCATCCAAAGGGGCAAAACCATGTGAGTTGATGGCAGAGGCCTTACCGGTAGCGGCATCAATTTCGTCAAATGGAGTAGAATTATCTCCTGTAGATAGATATAAGTTGTCTTTACTGTCAAAGGCAATAGATCCTCCTGTATGACAGCAAATTTCACGATCTGTAGCAACTTCTAATATTATCTCTTCAGAATCGACGTGGAAGTTACCTGATTCAAATTTAAATCTTGACAATCTGTCAACAGATTTATCCATAGGAGAATAATAGACATATACCCAATTATTTTTTTCGAAAAATGGATCGGCTTGTAGGCCTAAAACACCAAATTCTACATTAACATTCTCAGTATGTATAGCTTTTTTATAAACATTTAGATCAGCTACTTTTGTAACACTGCTATCTGTGTTATTATAATATTTTATTGCTCCTTTTCGTTCTGCTATTAATATGTTTTGATGAGGTAAGATGCTTATTTCTGTAGGCTCATCAAAGCCGGTTCCTATGACTTTTTTAGCAAAACGATCGGCATCCGGGACACTTAACGTTTCCGCTTTTGAATAATCAAGCTTGTTATTCTTTCCTATTGTATAGTTTATCCCTGACTTCAGCAGGTTTAAAAAATCTGGATCTTTATAAGACTCCGGGGTATGTCCTAGTGCCATATAAAAGGATCTTCCACCATCAAATTCATGATACCATACCATGGGATGGTTCTCTCCATTGTTTCCTCCCTCATAACTTTGCTCATCTATACTTGCTAAAACATGAACATCATGGGGTATTTCCTTAAAATTGTACCATTCATCAGTTCTATTCCAGGGATTAGGCAGTGACTCAATTACTTTAAAATTAGTATCGGTCTTAAGATTTAGCGAAGCTTCCTGTATTTTAGGATGATTTTTAAAATAGGCACCTACTAATTTACCGTACCAGGGCCAGTTATATTCCGCATCCACCGCAGCATGTATACCCAGATATCCTCCACCGGCCTCAATATATTTTTGAAATTCTGCCTGCTCTCTATAGTTTAATAAATCGCCTGTGGTATTTAAAAATATAACTGTTGCATATTTTTTTAGACTGTCCTGTCTAAAGAAATTCGCAATCGATGTAGTATCTATGTTAAAATCATTTTCAGTTGCCAGTTTTTGCAATGCTTCGATACCATCTTTTATTGAGTTATGATGATAACCTGCAGTTTTTGTAAAAACTAGGACATTTGGTTTACCTTGGCGACTTTCATTACAACTTATCGTGATAATGCTAAACATTACCAGGAAAGCTGCAAATTTTAAAATTTGTAACTTCATGGAGTATAATAGATTAAAATATTTTACATAAATCACTCACAACATGTAAAGCTGAAATAATTTACTAAAAAGGTAATTTTATTATAGGAGAGGGAATAAATCTTAAAGTGTTATTCAATTATTAAATCATCCGTTTTTTTAGAATTCTTCTGCCAAAAAAAGAGGATAGTAAATAAGACAATTAGAATTGCAGGAAAAACTACGATATTTTGTAAAGTATCTTGTCCTGCTGCCAGTTCAAGAGCGTTACCAGAAAGACCTTGAGTAATATTTTCTTCACGAGAATTATCTATCCAACTGCCAATGATAGGTTGAAAAATGGATGTTGAGAACATACCTACGCCACCTATTACAGACATCCCTAATGCACTGCTAAGAGGAACTTTTTGAGCCACAGAACCCACCATTACTGGCCAGAAATAACATACACCTAGTGCAAATATAATTGCTGCTATATAAGCCATAGGTCCCGTAACAACACTAAACATGTAGATGCCAATGGTTGCGAGCACAGCGGAAATGAGTAGAACTCCTGTTTGTCCCAATAAACTTACTACCGGGCCGGCAAAAAACCTACCTACAGCCATTAATCCTGAGGTCAAAGCAAGAATTAACATTGGTTCTGCTCCACTGTAACTAAGAACTATGCTTACCCATTGATTAGGACCAAATTCTGAGATAGCGGTGAGTGCCATACAAAGAAATAGAAAAATATATATAGGACTAACCATAGCTTTAAAATTCTCTTTAAGGGAGGTTGCTTTCTCTACAGAAGGGAGTGGGAATTTTTTTCCAAAAAATAGTATGGCATACGTGATAGTGGGCAACATTATTAGCCACATCTGTGTTTGCCATGACATACCCCAATCTGTCATGAATTTAGAAACGATTGCTCCTATAAAAATTCCTCCAGGAAACCACATATGAAAACGATTGAGCATCTTATTCATTTTAAGTCCTGAAAACATATCGGCAATCATAGGGTTACAAGCAGCTTCGGTACAACCATTGCCAAAACCTATGAAAAGGGTAGAAATAAGTAAACCAATATATCCACCAGAATATATAGTCATTATAATGCCAATAGTATGCGCTATAAAAGCAACGCTCATAATATTTTTAGGACCAAAAGTGTGATACACTAGACCTCCTATTATCATACTAATGGGAAAGCCTAAGAACCACATAGAATTGATAAAACCTAGTTGTTCTGCAGAGAGGCTAAACTCGTCTGCTAATTGGGGAAGTATTCCTGCTCTAATTGAAAATGAAAAAGCGGTTGTAATAAGGGCAAAGCAACTACCGGTAAATAGCGCAGTGCGATTAATTGAAGAATTCATAAATGACGGTTAGTTTTATAAATGGTGGTTGGTTGTTAAATATGTATTAAATATATTAAATTATCTAAAATGTAATAGTTAAAATGTAAAATTCGTATTTATAGGTATCAAAAATATTGGATTATTTAATCATTAGGTTAAAAAATAATGTATGTCAAAAAGGTGCTTAAAGTCCGCTATGAGAGGGTTGAGGTGAGGGCTGGCTTATTTATTAACTGAATATAATTTTTTTACTTGTATGTTTAAAATCACTTAGTTAATTGTGATTTTAAGGCTATAAATTAGAAGTTTACGTGCTCAGTTGGCCTAATTATTTGTTAATCGCATAACCCTATTATGCATTTCTGTGTACTTTCATTGAAAAACAAGGCGGTGGAAATTACAAATGACTCTATATTAGTTGCTGGTGCTTCTGGAGCATTGGGTTTTGAAATACTCAAAGATCTAGCTCAAAAATCTGTAAAAGTTCGCTGCTTAGTTCGCACACCTGAGGAAGCACAAAAAATAGATTATTTTTCAAGTGATATTTGGCAAGCAAACGCAGCTAGAGACTCCCATAAAATTGATGGGATTACCAGGGGAATAACCACTGTAATTTCCGCTTTAGGCGAAAGTGTAAGTATGTTCACAAAATCAAAAGACACATACTATCAGGGAAATTACTTAGCAAATAAGGCGATTCTGCAGGATGCGATAAAAAATAAGGTTAAGCGGTTTATTTATGTTTCTATAAAAGGAGCAGATGAATTTCCCCAGTTCCAAATTCCTCTTACACATAAGCTCTTTGAAGATGATCTTATTAACTCCGGAATTAATTATACGATTATAAGGCCGGTAGGGTTTTTTACTGGTCTTAACGACTTGGTAATTATGGGGAAGCGAAAATTCATCCCCGTTGTAGGTGACGGTAAAGCTCTTACTAATAGCATACATCATGGTGATTTAGCCACCTTGGTAGTTTCCTATTTAAAAAGCGGCCCTGAAGTTATTGAAGTTGGTGGTCCTGAAAAACATACTCGTAAGGATATGGCAGTTATGATCGCTAAGAAAACAGGAGGATTTGTAATTCATGTTCCTAAATGGCTGGCTAAGGCAGGTAGTAAACCTCCTAAGCTTTTTACCAAAAATCTGGGTGAGAATCTCTCATATTTTACACATATAACCACAAATGACATGCTAGGAACTGCTCATGGAAAAACAACCTTTAAGGAATATCTAAGCAATTTAGATTTAAACCAATTGCCATGAAGTTAGAAGAATATGATGCGGTAATTATTGGTAGTGGTTCTAATGGGCTTTCAGCAGCTATACGGTTGCAGCAGCAAGGTTTAAAAACTATCATTTATGAACATGCAAATGCTCCCGGCGGTTCTACAAAGACTGAAGAACTTACCCTGCCCGGTTTTAAACATGATGTGGGTTCATCAATATTACCTTTGGGATATGCATCTCCTTTTCTAAGCACACTGCCTCTTGAAAATTTCGGTTTAAAATGGATTTTTCCGGAGATACCTTTTTCCCAGCCTTTTGAAGATGGAAGTGCTTTAGCGTGCTATCAGGATATAGAACAAACAGCAACAGAGTTAGGGAAAGACAAAGAATCTTACTTAAATTTATTCCAACCTTTAGTTGAAAAATGGGATGAAATTGAGGAGGATCTTTTAGGACCATTAGGCTGGCCTCAAAGTCCGTTAGAATTCTTAAAATTTGGTTTTAAAGCACTTCCATCTGCTGCTATGATTGCAAATCACTATTTTAAAAACGATCAAACCAAAGCTTTTTTTTATGGTTCTGCAGCACATTCTACCTTACCGTTAAAGAGCTTGGCTTCGTCTTCTTTTGGTCTCGTACTCACAGCCCTCGCTCATAAATGTGGTTGGCCTTTCCCACAAGGTGGTGCGGGAAATTTTACTAAAGCTCTTGTAGCATATTACAGATCATTAGGAGGGCAGTTAGAACTTTCTCATACAATATCAGATATTCAGGAATTACCTAAATCAAAGACTTATTTATTTGATTTGACCCCCAAACAGCTCTTAAAAATAAAAGGATTAGAATTGAGCTGGCTTTATAAAAAGCGCCTTAAAACCTATAAATATGGCGCTGGAGTGTTCAAAATCGACTGGGCTTTAAAAGAACCTATTCCTTTTCTTAACGAAAAATGCAGAAGGTCTGGAACGGTACATTTAGGCTTTTCAACTCAGGAAATGGAAGATTCTGAACATCAAATACACAACGGTCAAATGACAGATAAACCCTATGTGCTAATCGCTCAGCATAGTCTATTTGATGACACGCGTGCTCCTGTGGGTAAACATACTGCCTGGGCTTATTGTCATGTTCCTCATGGTAGTACTAAGGATTATTCAGAATTAATAGAAAATCAAATTGAACGAGCGGCTCCCGGTTTTAAAGATTGTATTCTAAAGCGCTCTACTATGAATACAGAACAACTTCATGTATTTAATCCCAATATTATAGGAGGTGATATTAATGGCGGAAGACAGGATATAACTCAACTTTTTACACGCCCATTGATTAAAATTTCGCCTTATAAAACTTCAAATTCTAAAATCTATCTATGCTCATCGTCAACACCTCCGGGAGGTGGTGTTCATGGTATGTGCGGTTTTCATGCGGCTGAGCAGGCGATTAAAGATCATTTTTCATAAAATAACTACTTATTTCTGGGCTGAAATAAACCAATACGCAAACGATATAGGGAATACACCTATTTTATTTAGGGGTTATAAACCCTTGATTTACAGGGTAAGTATGTAATAGTTCCGACTTATTTTAATATACATTTATCATAATTAAAAACTAAAATTATGGCAACTGTAGTAGAAGTCGCGTCTGGACAAATAGGCGTAAAAGAAGTTTCCGGCTCTAAATCTAATCCGCAAATATTAAAGTATGCAAAAGAATGCGGTTTTAACAACTACACTTCAGACGAATCTGCATGGTGCAGTTTGTTTGCAAACTGGGTGGCAAAAACTACTGGTCTTGAGCGGTCTAATTCTCTTGCCGCAAGATCATGGTTAAATGTAGGTATACCAATAGAAAATCCAGAACCGGGCGACATTGTGGTTTTCTGGCGTGAAAGTCGAGAATCCTGGAAAGGTCATGTAGGCTTTTTTAACGGCTTTTCTGCTGATGGAAAACGAGTTTATTGTCTAGGGGGGAATCAGGGAAATCAAGTTTCTATAACTGCTAAAACGATAGACACAGTTTTAGGTTATAGAAGATTAAGACCTGTAGAAACACCGCAGTTCACTTCAAAAAATCTTAAAAAAGGTAATTCAGGTTCTGAGGTTATTCTTTTACAAGATTCCCTTAAACAGCTAGGTTTTAATTGTGGTACTTCAGACGGTGTTTTTGGATCTAAAACAGAACAAGCATTAAAAGATTTTCAGACTACAGATCTATCAATGAGCATAACGGGCATTTTTGATAAGACTACACGAGAATTTATGATAGCAACAATAAAAACTCAGATGAATTAAGAATATAAAAAATAATAGTCATGGCACAAGAAGTTTTACCAGAAGAATTAATGAACTCAGTACTGGGTAAATTATACGATGTACTCACAAATGGGGATGATGTAGCACCTAAATCTACAGATAACTATCTCGCTTGGTTATCTGTGGGGATGCCATTTCCTAAAGAAGAACTTGAATACTTGTCTACAGGATTTACCGGTATTTATAGAGAGCCTAAAGAAGAACTTGTCACAGCAGATGGACAGCCTGCACCTGCTCCTCGAGAAAAAACACCAGAGGAAATAGATGCGTTGCTGGCTCAGGATGTCACCAGAAAATATATGCAGGCAGAAAATGTAGCCAGATTATGTGATATGGTACCAGATACAAGTGGCGTGAAAGGGAGTGTAACAATGAATGTATGGAATCCTGAGAATACGCTGTCACTGGCGTATCAACACATTCTTAAATTTAGTCAGGTAGCAAATTTTGAACCGGATGAAAAAACCAAAGCAAAAATTGAACGTTTGCGTGGACTGCTTCAGGAGAAAAAAACAAAAGTAAATATCGTCACAGAAGAGGAAGAAGAAGTTCTCGAAGAAACTCAGCTTGTAAAAAAATATAATGAAAAGCTTCAAAACTATCTTAATGTCGCTTTAGAGTACAACTCACACAGAGTAAATGCTCTGGCCGCAAAAGATCCTGCAGCAGTACATTTCTGGGCTTTAAATGCATCTATTCTAAGAAGTAAGGTTATGGCTGCTAAAAATGACTGGATAACTAATGGTTTTAAAGAAGAGTATGATCAAATAGCTGCTTATATAGCACAGGTAGAAGGGAGAAGTATGCTCACCTTAAAACAGCAATATATAGATGATATGGAGAAAGCCAGATTAACTGGTCCCGCTTCAGGATCAGATTTTTTCTATACATCGTTTCTCCCTGGTGGCTTTGCAGAAACTGATAATGGCTGGACGCAGTTTAACTTTAGCAATAGTGATTATTCATCAAATTATAAATTTGATTCTAAGCAGGGCGGCGGAGGCGGCGGTTTTTCGCTGGGCTTTGTGACCGTGGGGGCAAAAGCTAAACATAAAACTGAAACATCAACCACAAAAATAGATGCAAGTAGCTTTAAACTAGGTTTTAAAATTTGCCAGGTTCCTATTAATAGACCGTTTTTTAATATGAACTTCTTAACAAGCAAGTACTGGAGATTTGATCAAAATAATGGAGAGTTTAAAGACAATATGGTCTCAGATGGGCAATCTCCTCCTAACGGTATGATTCCGGCTTATACTACAACAGCCATTTTTGTTAAAGATCTAACGCTGCATTTTGGCGAAAGACATGCTGATATAGCAAGTAAGATGAAATCTACAAGCGGTGGTGGTTTTGTATCATGGGGCCCTTTTCATGCAGGAGGTAACTATGAAGCTAATAGCAAAGAAAGAAGTGTAAATATAGATACAGCTTCTCAAGACATTAAGGTAGAGGGTATGCAACTTATAGGATTTAAATGCCATATTCTTCCTAAGTCTCCAGATCCTAAACCAGATGTACCAGAATGGGTATAAAAAATATATAAGGTGTCACAATTAACCACAATATTTGAGAAGATTAAAGAAGATTTCTTTTCTCGAGAGATGAAGGAGAAAGATGCCTATAATCTCATTTTTTCTCCTTTCTCTACGGGATTTAATTACGATGATTTTCTCTTTTTAGATAGTAATATGGCTTCTGAGGAAGTACAGAAGTACTATGACGAATTGTATGAATTTTCTCAGATTGCCAATACAATACCCCGAGAAGATAATTTCTGGGCCGTCTCAGACCACGATGATTATCTTTTTAAACCTTACAAAAATATTTTAGACAGCCTGAGGTTGCTGGATCCTGAAACATTAACCATTGATGTGTTATATGATCACCCATTGTTCCATATGGCACTTGATGCAATTAGTATTGACTTAAGGAACACTTATAAGCCCTTTTATGATCTTAGGAATAAACTTACTGAAGAAATAAAACAACTCAAATCGTCTTTGAATGATGGTAACAGGAGTGTTGTAGATCTTGAGATCAAATTAAAAGAAGACAATTTGAACGAGGTAAAAAATACCTGGTTAACTACAGGGAAAAAGGAAGAAACAGAAAATAAAATTCTCGATATAATTCAGGATGAATTTAAAAGATTCATGCGAAAATTTATCGCTGTAAAAGGGCAAATGGAGAGCTTAAAACGCGATCATGCCGGTAGTGGATCCAGCTTTTATCTAACTTCTTGTATGCCAAATAACCTCTTCAAAGGCAGTGACCTGGAGTGGAAAAAAATAGCAATAAACGAGCAAGAACTAATTAGACTTTTACAAAGTGCAGATCTTGAAAAGTATGAGGAAATTATGGGTACTTCAGAATTATCTAAACTGGAGATAGAATCTATCAATTTTGATTTGCTCTTTGTAGATGTTACTCGTGCCTGGTTTGAAGATTCAATCCTAACCTCACCATATTGGGATATTAATATTTTAAATAAGCAGGAAATTGAAATACCCACCGTAACGAGTAAGCTTATTTTTATACGAAATGTAGATATTAAACTAAAGACAAATTCTAATCAAAACAGAATTTTATTAAAGCAAAAAGTCATTCAAAATCTAGGACCTTTTATCATTAATACGGCACAGGTTCAGGAAGGTAAAAGTCTGCAATTAAAATCTGTAAACAAATCGCTAAATGTTGACAGAATCGCGTTATTTGACGTTGCTTCTAAGTTAAAAACAAAACAAAATGGGCAGCAAAACATGAGAACACTTATAGGTACTAAACAAAACAAATTTATAAAACTTGCTCCCATTCTCAATAGAAAACAAGCTGTTACAACTCCGGCCAAACCAGCTGTGATAAAGGCTTTTGTAATGAAACCCATGATCTTAAATACCTTTTTGCTAAGTATTAGTTGCGAATTTTACTTCTATGATTTTGATAATAATATTCCTGTAAATGTTGAAACGACTGATGTGAAATTTAAGCAGAATGACAAAGATATCACTACTACAATAACTAAGGGCAGCGCTAATAAGCTAAGTGCAAATCTTACCATGAACGGCAACTTTGAATGTGAGATTAATGCTGCTAATTATGAAAGTCTAAATTTTACATTTAATACAACTCCTGCTAATCCTAAAGATAAGATCATAAAAAAATCAATACGCCTTACTAAAATCAAGGAAGAAGCTCCTGAAGCTTTTCAGCTTATAGGAGTAATTTCGAAACGCATAGGAGCATTTCCTAACCCTATTATGGGAGCAGATTACATTTAATTTATTCTAAATCAAAAAAAATATGTTTAAGCGAATTTCTATCGATTTAAACCGATTTTCACTCATTTTTAGAAGGTTTTGAGTGATTTTTAGCGGTTTTCTAGTGATAATTGTCATTTCTTCAAATATTAGTTTCGACTAGTTTTGATTGAAATAAAGCTCACATGCTAAGTCGCTATCTACCGGTATTTATAATCTTATCAATTATTGCAGAAATTTTAGGAACCGTTGGCGGTTTTGGTTCTTCTGTATTTTTTGTACCTGTGGCCAATTACTTTTTAGATTTTCAATCTGTTCTGGGTATTACAGCACTTTTTCACCTGTCAAGTAACGTAACGAAGATTGCTTTTTTCAAAAAAGGAATAGACAAAAAGCTGGTTCTTTACTTAGGTATTCCTGCTGTTATATTTGTTTTTATCGGCGGTATTCTCAGTAGATATTTTGAAGGCTTTTGGCTTACAATTGCCTTGGGGATATTTCTCGTATTACTTAGCTTGATATTTCTTATCTACAAAAAATTAGTTCTTGCAGAAAGTAAAAGAAATGCCATCGTTGGCGGAGCTTTATCAGGTTTTTTTGCTGGAATTCTGGGGACGGGAGGTGCTATACGAGGCATAACAATGTCTGCCTTTAAAATGGACAAAGCTAAATTTATAGCCACTTCTGCAGTGATCGATCTGGGGATTGATTTTACAAGGAGCTTTGTTTACTATTACAACGGTTATATTCATAACCACGATCTTTATCTTATTCCTATTTTAGTAATAGTAGGCATTGTGGGTACTTACATTGGTAAAAAACTGTTAGATAAAATCTCTCAGGATCAGTTTAGAACCGGTGTACTTTTTCTTATTCTGCTTATTGGTATAATTACTCTCATCATAACCATTTTTAAGCATTAAATAGCGATTTTATGTTTAATTGAAGCGTTTTCTCAAATTAGATTAAGTATGAAATTTGAGATTTAGTTATTGGTTTTATGTGTTTCTAAATGGTGCTTTAAAATACTTTTTAAACTTTCAAGATATTCTGCCATAGTGTTGATATCAATATGAGGATGATTAAGCGCAGGCAACGTGATGGGATCTTCGTTTAAAAACGCGTAAAGTTCAGGATATTTAGTTTCTATTTGATAAGTAAGTCTTGTAATATCCAGTAAGAGTTGTTCGAGCTTTTTCATAATAAAAAGGTTTACTAATTCACTAAAAAGGTAGAGATTAAACCGGTTTTTTAAGATGATTTATGTCATTGAAAAAGAACGTGAAGTCTTCTAATTTTATCCTTCTAAAAGCTTAATCATGAAAAATATTCTTCTGCCAACAGACTTTTCCGTGCATGCTCAAAATGCTATAGACTATGCTTTAAAATTCTTTAAAAATGAACTTTGCACATTTTACATTTTGCATGTTGAGAAAGCGGGTAATTATTCAACAGATGATCTTATGGCAGCACCAGCAAATGCTACAGTACATCAGTCTGTTTTAAAATCTGCCCGTAAAAAATTGTATAAAACGGTATCTAAACTCAAAGAGGAAAACACAGATTCAGATTTCTTTTTTAAAGCATTAATAGATTATGATCATTTTACAGATGCAATAGCACAGGCGGTAACAGCTCATAAGATTGATCTTATTATAATGGGAAGTAATGGTGCAACAGGAGCGCTAGAGGTGTTGCTAGGAAGTAATACTATACAGGTTATACGCAATATTAACTGCCCGGTATTAATCGTTCCTCAATTCTTTAGTTATAAGAATATTCATTCGGTTTTATACGCACTTGATTATGATGATGCTTTTAATGCCGAAAATACAGAACTCCTCACCGATATTTTATACAGACATAAAGCTTCTATTAAGATTTTGCGCGTTAAAGAGATTGAAGAAATTAGCATAAGTGAGTTTGAAGAAAAACAAGCAATGAAAAAATATTTTCAGGACTTTATTCACTCTTTTTATAGCATCACAAATGTACCTACCGCAGATGCGATCAATAGCTTTGTACAAATTTTAAATGTAGACCTTACTGTTATGGTTTTAGAACCTGAGACTTTTCTTGAGCGGTTTATATCTGGCTCTTCTGTTTCAAAAATCAATTATAGCAGTCTGGTACCTTTGCTGATTTTACACCCTTAACTGTCGATATTCAGGTGAAAAAGGCTGATTTTTCGCTTTAAGCGAATTAAAAACATTTGTCTTACCTACTTTAATTATTCTGTTTATCAGCTATTCGCTGTTCAAGGTATGCTTTATCTGTTAAATCTAAGATCATGGGTGTTATACTGGTTTTACCCTGCCTTACAGCCCAGCGGTCTGAACCTTTCTCTACATTTTCTATAGGTATAACTGTAAACCAGTAATGCTGTCTGCCCATGGGGTCTTTATTTGCGATTACTTTACCGTCATAATGTCTAACAGATTGACAGGTCCAGATAATTTCACCTTCAGGATTTCTGGGAAAATTAATATTTAACAGCTTTTGATCCTTTTCATGAACGGTTTCTGCCAGGGCGGCTTTTACAAAGGGTTTTAAGCTTTCAAATTCTGGCTCCCCGTCGCCTACAGATACACTAAGAGCAATACCTCTCACGCCAAAAAGAACGGCTTGTCTCGCAGCAGAAAGGGTGCCTGAATGCCAAGCCGAATTACCCAAATTAGCACCTATGTTAATGCCAGAAAGTACCAGATCAATATTTTCATGAAGATGCATGCCTAATGCGACACAATCTGCCGGTGTTCCACTTACTCTATACGCTTCTATACCCTCAAAATGTATAGGCGATTTTTTATAGGTAATGGGTTTTCCTGATGTTATTGCCTGCCCCATAGACGACTGCTCTACATCTGGCGCCATAACGATCACTTCACCGTAGTGCGCTGCGGCTTTTGCGAGACACATTAATCCGGGACTGTAAATACCATCGTCATTTGTGACTAATATTTTCATAGTTTTTTTGTTTTGGTTGGTAGCTATTTTAATCTATTGGTATTTAAATTAAGAAAAATATCTTCTTCAAGTAATGAGATAAAAGCTAATTATCAAAATATTAGGATTTTTAAGTGAAAATGGGAATTGTAGTTTTAAAAATCATAACCATCTGTTAATTAGAAAATAATGTGATTGCTTCATCTTAAATTTATTATTCTAAAAAGGTACGAAATGAAAACTGCTCAACTCATTCATAATGCAACAGCGGGTAATGGCGATCACTGCAAAGAAGATCTTATAGCTTTAATAAAAAAGCAGGGTTACACTGTAAAATATTACTCTACAGATGAAGCTAACTGGAAAGATTTTATAAAGCACAAAACAGATATAATATGTGTAGCCGGAGGTGACGGTACTGTGCGCAAAGTAGCAGATATAGTTTTGAAATCAAAAGGGAAAGCAGTACCCATCTATCTATTCCCCATGGGTACTGCTAATAATATAGCACGTACGTTAGAAATATCTTCTGAGAATTTTGGTCTAGAAAAAAAATTAAAGGCAGAAGCGGCTCCTTTTGACAGTGCGATTATAAGCGGAATCCCTGAGGAGAATTTTTTTATAGAAGGTTTTGGAGTGGGTATTTTTCCTGAATTGATGTATCAGATGAAGCATAACCGGGTAGAAGATGAATCTCCTGAAGATAAATTACAGCGCACAAGGCAAGTACTGGTTGATCTTTTAGCAGATTTTAAAGCACATAAAGTTATTATTGAAGGTGAGAACATAAAGATTGAAGATCAATTTTTAATGGTAGAGCTTATGAACATTAAATATGCAGGTCCCAACTTACAACTGGCGCCGCGTGCAAAAGCTGGTGATGGTTATTTAGATCTTGTTTTAGTAAGGGAAGAAAAGAGAAGTCTTCTTATTGATTATGTTACACAAATAATAAAAGGGCAGGAGCAGGTTCAAAAACTTGATGAATTTGCTGAATTTATAAAAGTGAAAAAAATCAAAATGAGTAGTGAATTAGCTAAACTTCATGTTGACGACATTCTCATAGATGATTATTCAGGATATGAAATTAACATTATAATTAATTCAGGTTCTCTAAGCATCTTCTAACGAGGGGCAATTTTATTCTTGAGTAGACTTTTTAAATAATGAAGACCAACCACCGGCATACCTGCCTTTTATGTTGCCTTGAACCGAAGCAAAAATCAGTAGGAGAATCCCGGCCGCCATATCACTTATTATGGCAGAATTTTGATCGTAATTAAGAACCCAAGGTGATAGTAAAAGCCATAACCCTAGAGTGTAATTGCTTTTTCGCACATCACGTGTTGCCTCCCAGTAGGATACAACGGAAAAGGTTATAACCAGAGGACCTATTATATACCCGTTATCTCCAGAAACTGATTCATATCCTAAGATTTTGGGAGCCACCATTAACCATAATCCTATGAATGTATTTATAATTTGTGCCCACATATTAATTTACTTTTTCAATTTCAGATTTCACTCCCCAGAACACTTTCCAGGTTGAAGCTTCAGAATGTTTAACCCGCTTCATAAATTGAAGACTAGCCAGCATTTCATCCATGGCGGGACCTATCATTGCAATTGATACAACAGCAGATGCCAGGCATAAAGTGCACCATGCAGAAAATAATACTGGTTGAAAAACTACTAACATTACACTAACAAAGCCCAATGGCCCTACTGCAAGGCCAAAGACAATCACTATCCACGGCATTCTCTTCCAGCGGTTTGTGCCCCCAATAATTCCCGTGACGGCATCTACAACATATCCTAGTGCTCCTAACGCTGCATCGGGAATAGGAAGAATTTTAGAAATCTTAGAATTCAGGATTTTGATGCTGTCATTGCCAAAAAATGGTTCCCATACATCATCTATAATTTTAAACTGATACAGCGATAAATAACTCGCGATCAAAAAACCTATAAATGCGAGTATCACTATGGGAATGCGCTGAGACCATGAAGCAGGATTGTAATTCCACCCGGGCGGTATATGTTTATCTATGCCACTCATTTTTCATTCAATTTGTTGTTCTTATACCATTTTTCAGGATCCCTTTTCAAATTTTGTATAATATCAGGTAAAGTATCTAATAAGCGATGTTTAGGTTTCCAGTCTAGGTATTTTTCTGCTCTGCTAATATCGAGTTCATAATGTTCACCTGCCCTGTCTATCATCCACGGTTTTACAAAAGAATCACTTACAAAATCCCTTGCCCATGCACCGGCTTTAGCTACAGCAGGGGGCATCTCATAAGTAGCCCAGTTTTTACCATGTATTAATTGGCCTATTTTATTTTGTAGTTGTTGGTAGGTAGGAGTTTCTGGCTCACCAATATTTAAAGCCAGTTCATTAGGTAATTCTCGACGTCTGTTTACGGTTTTTTCAAAAGCATCAAGTACATCATCAAGATGAACAAATACATCACCATGATTTATATCTCCCGAATAAAAATGACTTATAAAATCACGTTCATAAATACGCTGTATCTGGTGTGCGATAGGTATTGAGTGCCCTTCTTCATTATAGAGTCCTGCAAGACGCAGGAAAACCGTTTTGATGTTGTGATTATTCTGTCTTATTAATTCTTCAGTATTTATTTTTGATTCAGGATATCCCCAGTTTGCCTCTATTGGGCTGTCTTCATCAATTTTATTTCCGGGCACTGTAGGTTTATAAATTAGATCAGAACTACTATAAATAAATTGCTCTACTTCAAAGTCCTGCAATTGATTTAAGAATTTTCTGGTACCTTCAACATTTATCTCGTCATAAGCCTGACTGTCTTTAGTATTAAAACTATAAAAAGCTGCTAAGTGAATAACACAGGCAATTTTACTGCCATAGCCGTAACGTATACGTTCCATCGCTGCATCTATGGCTCGTTCATCTGTAATATCAAAATTTATACATTCCGCCTCGAGCGGAGGATATGGAGGGCCCAGCCTGTCTAGCCCTACTACTCTGTAATTTTGAGCTAATTTTTTAATTAATGAAAAACCAATTAAACCGCTACTTCCTGTAATAACTACGACCTCTTTTTCCTGGCTTCGTGCACCTTCTTTAGAATGCGTAATAATTTCATCCATTAGTAAATCTTATTTAAAATTCGTCGTAAGAAGTTAACAAATAGGTTTTGAGTAATAATTGGTTTAAAGTGTGTTTAACAGAAGTATAACGAACTATGTATTATGCTTTAAGCCGAATATAATTCCTTATAATAGAACGTTAATCTTGACATTTCTCTTTAAGAAATTAATATTTTTAAGGTGAAAAAAGTGGCAGATAGCTTAATTATGGAATATGTAGATTATTACAAAATATTGGGATTAGATAATAAAGCAACGCAGGCAGACATTAAGAAGGCCTACCGGAAGCTTGCGCGAAAACATCACCCAGACCTTAACCCAAATGACGCTGAAGCGGAAAAAAGGTTCAAACAGATCAATGAGGCTAACGAAGTTTTAAGCGACCCTGAAAAAAGAAAAAAATACGATCAATACGGAAAAGACTGGCAGCATGCTGACGAATTTGAGAGAGCACGCCAATCAAGAGGTTCCAGCGGTGGTTATTCTACCGGCGGCGGATTTAATGAAGGTTATGCAGACAGTGATTTTTCAGATTTTTTTGAATCCATGTTTGGTGGTAATCGGGGAGGGGCAGGAGGTTTCAGGTCTTCGGGTAGATCAGTTAAATTTAGAGGGCAGGATTTTAATGCGTCTTTAGAGATAGATATTAAAGATGCATTTAAAACGCATAAACAAACCCTAACTGTAAATGGTAAAAATATTCGAATCACAATTCCTGCGGGAATAGAAGATGGGCAAACTATTAAAATTAGCGGCCATGGTGGTCCCGGTGCAAATGGGGGGCCTAATGGTGACCTTTATATTACGTTTGCTATACGCAACACTACCCACTTTAAACGCGAGGGAGCAAATCTCTATAAAGAAGTAGAAGTACCACTTACCACTGCCGTTCTGGGGGGATCACTTACTACAGAAACTTTTGATAGTAAAGTAAAGCTTACAATAAAGCCACATACACAGCAAGATACTCAGGTAAAGCTAAAGGGAAAAGGATTTCCTGTATACAAGAGAGATGAATCTTTTGGCGATCTGTTTATCACTTATAAAATAAAGATGCCGCAACATCTCACTGCAGAGCAGAAGCACCTATTTGAAGAACTCAGAAAAACAAACCTGTAAGCTATGACAACTTCATATAACATAAAAGTCTCAACGTTTTGTAACAGCCACGGGATAGCAACCTCGCTTCTTGATAGTCTGGTAGAATATGAACTGGTTCACATTGAGGTAATAGAATCTGAGCCTTACCTGGCTCAGGAAGAACTACCTAAAGTAGAAAAGCTGATACGCCTGCATCAGGATATGGGCATAAATCCTGAAGGGATACAGGCGATAGATCATCTCTTAAATCGGGTTATTGATCTACAAAAAGAAGTACATAATTTAAAAAGCAGGCTTAACCGTTACGATTCATAATAAACGTTCTAAGCATTAATGCTCTTTATTTTGAGATGTTTTAATGTGTTCTTGATCACATCAAAAACCTCAACTTTTAAGCTTCTGTATGCAGCATTAAATTCTTGCATATCTTTTTGTAACTGCTGGTGATTTTTCTGAATGATTTTTTCTAATTCTGGCTGGTCAATGCCATCTTCAAGAACGGCAATTTCATAATGATGAGCGGTTATATGATTATGAAGTAATGTGAGACGCTCATGATTAAGTTTGAGTTGTTCTTTTATCTTTTGAGCTTTGATAAGGTCATTATCTATCATTATCTGAAATGAAAATTCACGTAGCCATTCTTCAAAAACATGATATTCATCTTTAATAAATTCAAGTTCAGATAACCAGTTTACGGTTTGCTCTTGTATAATATCTGGCGATTGCCATATTGAAAGTGTGTGTTTAGTTTTCATGACTTACTTTTTAAAAGGATTAGTATCTGTGCAATTTACTTTGGCAATCAGACTGTTTTATAATTTTGATTGAGAACACCTCTCATGTAGGTCAAAACCTCTTCTTTAAGCTTATAAAAAGCGGAGTAAATGTTTAAAAATCGGCTTTTTAAGGTAGAAAATTGGCCGGTTGGTGCATTGTATACATAGGTTTTTTCGCTTAAGAAAAAGGGATTTGATGCTTGTTCATACTTTTTAATATTGCCTTTTATTTCTTCAAGATCTGTAGTGATTTCTCTAAGTTTTCTTTGAAACTTTAAAGACTTTTTAAAAAGAATTTCTGTGCGGGGCTCAAACATGTATGAGCTCAATAATTGCTTTGTAAATCTGATTTCTGCATCAATTTGAGCGATATCTGCTTTCCACTTGATTACGTTTTCAAATTCCGCCTTGTTGTGCAGGTGATTTGTGTATGCCGTTTTCATGATACATTGATTTTATAACTCAGTAAAATTGAGCTGATTTACTTTTTAACTTTTTTCGCCAGAGCGAAAATTACCCTCTATCGTGCATCGCCAGAATAGGAATTTTAGAATAGAAGCCCAATTCTTTTACAAGAGGTCTAGAGAAAATACTGCCAAAGAATGTATGTTTTCTGTTTATAAAGGCGATCATATCACTGCCTCGACTTTCTACAAAATTTGACAATGCCGTGGCGGTATCACCGCTATGCAGCGTATGAAATGTATGCTCTACAGCAGTGAAATATTCATCTAGCAAATTCTTGTTGTTAACCTGACTTTTATCAAGATTATCATTTGCTGCAATATGAACAAACCTTACAGCCGCACTTACACCTTTAGCAATATCAATGAGATTTTGAAGCTCTGTCTTTTTTACCTGAGTTCTATAGTCTGTGGGAAACACGACCTCTTTAAATTCTTTAAATAGCGCATCTTCAGGAATCGCAAGCACAGGGCAATTGCGTACAGTTTCCATCGTGTAAATAGTATTGCTGCCAAACAGAGTACCAAAAGTTCCAGAAGCTCCTTTTGTGCCCATAGCAACCAGCCCAATGTCTTTGCGTTCTACTTCTTCAAGAATACTGTCTATAAGCAAGCCAATTGAAGAGATCGTGTGATACGTGTGATTTTCATTATCGTCGCGCTCTTTAAGTTTAAGAAATAAACGCTCAAGACCTTCTTCGCTGTGTTTTTTACATTGCTCATAATATTTCTCTCCCGGCTCAGGAACCATCATGCTGTCTAGCAAATATGAATCTGGCTGGTAAGAGTTAAGAATATAGAAGTCACAATCTTCTTCTTTAAAGAGCTCTAATGTATATGTTAGGGCGTGCCATGCATTTTTAGAGAAATCTGTTGGTATTAATATTTTCTTTTTCATCTTGTTAAGTTTTAATGACATTTTAAAATTAAATGATTGATTTATAGAATACTATGACATTTATCAGTTTTAGAATTTTAATAGAAATGCTTATCGCGAAAAATTCTGCAGTACCAGAAACGGGATCTTGATATTGAGTTCTATCTTATCAATCTTAGAACTGTATAAAATACTTTCCATATAAGAATGTCTGGAATTTACCATTACCAGCAGATCGATTTCGTTTGTAGGAATAAACTCATTGATGCTCTCCAGAAGATCATCACCCGTTTGCTGGTGATAAACCATTTTATTGTTCTCAAGGCAATCTTCAAGAAACTCTTTGTTAGTTTGTTGTCTTATGCTTAATTCTTCATGTGGTGAGAGGTAAAGCATGTTAATTGTGCCTCTGTAGCTTTTGCTTAGCATACACAGCAGTTTGAGTTCTCTGCGTTTAAAGGGCATCATAAAATCTGTAGCAAACAAAATATCTCTGGGAGCTTCGTAATTAAAACCAGCTGGGATTGTGAGAACAGGTGCTTCTACATATTTTAAAACCTGTAGCGCATTACTGCCATAGGTTAGTTTGCGATCGTTAGTCTTACCCTTAGTGGCCATTATAACCACATCTATATTTTCTTCTTTTACGAGATCATTTACCTCGTCTATAAGTAAACCGAACTTAGCTATTGCTTTATAGGAGTGCCTGGGATTGGGAGAAAAATCTTTTAAATCTGCTTCTATGAGTTTAAACTGTTTGTTAACCTCATTTTCAATATTGGTTTTTACCTCGTCAAAGAGTGCACGCTCATACAATGCATTTTGATGATAGACATCATCTGCGTAGGCGTGAAGTATAAAATATTCACATCGCTCGTACTTAAATAACTCTGTCGCATAATGCAGTGCATTTAAAGCGTGGGTAGAAAAATCTGTAGGTATGACTATCTTTCTCATGACTGTAAGTGTTTGTTTTACAGCAATAAAGATAATTTTTAATAACGCTAGACACCATGATATATGTCATTAAAAAGGGAGGTTTTTGCATAAAAATCACCGATTTTCATAACCTGAAGGAAGATTTTAAGTAAAAAGATTATAGTTCTTGTAAATCTGTAGATTACTATCGCTCGTGTAATACTAGAAATGGTATTTGCGTATGGTAGCTAATCTTTTCTACAAGCGGTTCAAAAAGTAAGCGTTGTAAAAAGTTGAGATTTTTTGCAACCATAACTACCAGATCTATCTTTTTGTATTCTATAAAAGATTGCATGGCAGCCTCAATATTTGAGTGTGTGATTGTATGAAAACTATGTTGATGATCTTTTAGAAGAAGATCAAGAGTTTCCTGATTTGCTTTTTGAAAAGGCGCCAGATCTTCATTATTTTTTTGAATGTTAAGGATGCGTAGTTCTGCTTTATGCAACGCCAGGATTTCTGTGAGTCTGCGCAGTAATTCAGGTGTATAAATAAGATTATAATCTGTGGGGAAAGCAACTTCACCAGGAGCCTGGTATTTTGCTTTTTCAGGAACAATAAGTACTGGGCATTTTACTTTCGTAATAACGTCTGCAGTATTACTGCCTATTACAGCTTCCTTAAATCCAGAAGCTCCTTTTGTGCCCATAACGATATAGTCTATATCTTTATCTGTAACCTGATTTTTTACAGCTTCTGTAAAAAAAGTATATTCCTGCAGGAACACAAAATGATGATCTATATTGTTATTTTCTTGTCGCAGGGTTTTTATAAGCTTACACAATTTTTTATGGTCTGTTGCAATAGCCTCCTGCATCATAGCAGCGTTAATAGATGCAAATCCCATGCTTGTAGTAGCAGGATCTGCTATTGATTGTGAGACATGAAGTACATAAAAGGTGCAGTGTTCTTCTTTAAAGAATTGCAGGGCATATTGTATCGCGTTTAACGCGTTTGCCGAAAAATCTGTGGGTATAAGTATCTTCTTCATCGGGTTTTTCATTCAATAGGTCAAATGTATATCGATGAAAAATCCTGTAAAATGATAAAAATCACTTTAGTCTTATAAAACCTCTTTTAGACCTTTAAGATCGATGATCCTAATATTGCGACCAGTGATCTCAATAAGGTCAAGCTTTTTAAATTCTGACAGTGTTCTTATTAAACTTTCTTTAGCAATGCCGGCCACATTAGCCAGATCATAACGACCAATTGTTATCGTATTATCTTCGTTTTTCTGCAGTATATCTGCAAACTGAAGAATAGTTGAAGCCGTTTTACGTCGCATAGAGCTATAAGCCATTTGAAGAAGTTGACTTTTAACCTCGGCAAGATTTGAGGTGATAAGATTCATGAGTTCTAAAGAAAGATTCTGGCTACTGCTTAAAATATCTTTAAGATCAGATTTAGAAATTGCAGCAAGTTCTGCCTCTTCAATAGCCGTTGCCGTATCAGAATAAGGTTCATTCTGGCTTAGTGATGTAAACCCTAAAAAGTCATCTGCCTTATAAAGTGCTGTTGTTAATTCTTTGCCGCTTTCTTCAAGCCGGTGAGTTTTAATGACACCTTTAAGCAGTAAGAATATTTTGTTTGAAGATTCACCTTCATTAAATAAAATTTCACCTTTACTCACCTCAATAATTTCGCCTTCATCATCAAAATAATTTTTTAGCTCATTGATGTTTTGTGGACTATCATCTGCAGATGTACTTTCATAAGTAAGTATTGCTTTTGCTAATCTGCTTCTAACAGCGCTTATAAGGTCTTCTTCTTCGTATGGCTTAGTAAGATAATCATCTGCCCCAAGATCCATACCTTTGCGTACTTCTTTGTGTTCTGTCTTTGCAGAAAGAAATATGAACGGGATGTGTTTTGTCTCTTCTTTTTGTGATAAAGCATCAAGAACCCCATAACCATCTACTTCTGGCATCATGATATCACATATAATTAGATCTGGATGCGTAGATAATGCTTTCATAATTCCCAGTCTCCCGTTAGGAGCGGTTAATACTTCAAAACCATTTAACTCAAGCAGTTCTTCAGTATTTTCTCTTACAATTTGATCATCTTCAATCAATAATATATTTGTCATGACTTTTGTGGTTGTAGTGGTATTTTCATGGTAAAGGTTGTACCGGTATCTGTACTGATAAATGATATTGTGCCACCTAGATTGTTCAGGTGGCTTTGTACAATATTAAGACCTATGCCGGTGCCTTGATGTGTAAGTACATTTTGTGCTCTAAAGTATCTTTTAAATATAAATTTCTGTTCCTCTTCCGGGATGCCCATACCTTGATCCTGAACCGAAATTACCAGAAAATCACCCTCTTTTTCCACTTTAAGTGTTATAATCGTGTTCTCTGGTGAATATTTTATGGCATTGCTTATCAAATTAGAAAGGGCCAACTCGAGTACTTTCTCATCAAAGCTCAACGTATAATCTTCTATCTTTTGTGGAAATTTGATTTTCTGCCCTGATTTTAAAAGCATGTTAGCATCATAAACAACCTCGTTAATGACCTTACTTAATGGGAAGGTTTCATATTTATAAGTCACTTTACCGGTCTCAAGACGTTCTATTGACAGGAAATCATTGAGAATATTATCAAGGTATTTAATCTTGCTTTTAATGATATTGAGGTGTTTCTCGCGTTTTTCCTGCTGCTCTGTAAGGGTATATTTACTTGCCAACGAAGCAGATGAAAGCATACCGGTTAACGGAGTTTTAAATTCATGCGAAACTAAAGAAAGGAATTTGGTTTTCAGTTCACCAAGATCCTTCTCTTTTTGAAGCGACTCTTTCATGCGAGACTCAGCTTCTTTGCGCAAGAGCACTTCTTCCTGCAGCTCTTTTACAGTGACTTTTAGTTTTTTTGTTCGGGCCTCTATCTTTTGTTCCAGCTGTGAGTTGAGCTCTCTAATCTCCTTTTCCTGAGCTTTACGTATTGTAATATCTATGACAAGCGCCATAACATAGCGCTTACCAGAAACTACAAAAGGATTTAAACCTGCCTCTACAGGAAATAAGTTTCCGTCTTTTTTTCTCCCATACAAATCGCGACCGTGACCCATTTGTCTTCGGTCTGTATGTGTCATAAAACCGGCAACATAACTCTGGTGTACGTGATGCAGATTTTTAGGAATTAAAATATCCAGATGACTGCCCGTTAATTCGTTGTCTTCATAACCAAACATTTCACTGGCAGACTTATTTATCGCCACAATATTCTGGGTTTCATCTACAACTACAACTCCTTCAGAAATTGCTTCTGAAAGTAATTTGAAAATATTGCTGTTCTCATCAAATACACGCATGCTCAAAAATACAATAATCAACCACTTATTTAACGATGACAAATGTCATTGTCTCTGTTTTAAAACACAGGTAGTTTTGATGTATAATTTTAAAACGAAAAAAGTTATGACACTTTACAACAAAATTAGCGAGGATTTTTCTGAAAACTTTATAGGGTATTCTGCCCTGGCTATTATTGCTTCTACTTGTTTGGGAAGTATTGCTGTTATGGCAGTTTTATTACATGGGCATCATGCAGCGCAAATGTTTATGGTTTTTCTGGTGGTGACTGCTTGCAGCGCACATAATGCCTCAATTATAACTGTACAAAAACCTGCTGTAGTTTTAAAATTATTGATTGTGAGTTTGATGACTAGCCTGTTAATTATAATAGGCAATTACATTTTTTAGTTGGGTAAAAGGTGGAGGTTGTGGTGATCTTCACCTTTTTTATTTCATTAAAATTCTAAACTTCGATTATGCGTCTAATACTAATTTTTCTTGTTCTGTTTAGTTTGATTTCCTGTAAAAAAGCAATCACAAATGAAACTATTGCACCAGAGCATCAAAAAACCGTAACAGACTCTTTCGCTAAAAAACCTCAGGATAATGTTATTATTTTAAACGAAAATGAGCTTGAAAATCGGCTAAATAAGCAGGTTTTTCGGCTAAATAAGGCTAAAAATCGGCAGGAAGAACTGGTGATCAGTAAACATCTGCACAAAGAGAATGAGTTTTATGAATTAGATTATACGTTTCCCTATTTAAATGAAAATATCAATAAGTCTTTTGTCGCTTTTAATATATTTATGGAAGATAATTACTTAAATATTGAGAAAGTAACCAATCAGATTCTTGAAGATACAGAATTACTATGTGATACTTTAAGAATGGAACGCGTACGAGATAAGCGATTAATAAACTATAAAGTGCACAATGCTAAAGATGATCTGTTAAGCATTGTGATTTACAAAGAGAATTATTATTCTGGGGCAGTGCCCGCTACCAGTTCTTTTACGGGCTTAAATTATAACCTTGATAGCGGCGAATTTCTGGATTATGATTATTTCTTTCAGCGCGATAGTGAGCGTGAAGTTCTTTTTAAAATTAACGAAGTTATCAAGCGCAATATAATGTCTGGAGATATGTATTATGATTGCTGGCAAATCTCAGATCACGATTTTAGTGTGTACAAAAATAATTTTGTGATCAATGACAGTTCAATAGAGTTTTACTTTGACGATTGTATCATGTGTCCTGCATATACCGGTATTTATTCTTTAGAAATACCAACTTGGGAATTAAAAGATGTTCTTAAAAATTACACTCTACCCGAAATACCTTTATTATAGATCGCTATTCTTGATTAACGAGAATTTAATACTTAATTATCATTTTATCTCAAGATTCTATATCTTTTGTTAAAGTTGGTTTTTTGCTAAAATCACCCTGCCTGCTTCTTATCTTCTACATGTTTATTTCATAAATTTATCATGAAAGCTTTGAACTTTTATAGAGTTCAATGTTAAGCACAAGAAACGATTTCATTAAGAAATTTTTCAGTGCTTGAGAGTATTCACTTTAAATCTTTACATGAGAGTAACTGTTACTAGAAAAGATTGCAAATTCCTACCAGATTCCAGCAGAGTTTTAGCTCGTTTTTTTGACAACGGAGAAGTACGTACAAAAGAGCTTGTAGGTCGTATTATGAATATGAGCGAGGAGCAGGTAAATAAAGAGCTTGATCATACGTTTAGAGATTTCGCCGGAAGGCATCGCAATATTTCTAAAATTTTTCTGCGCCATTGTAATAACCACAGCGGTTTGATACAAAGCATGGATATTGATTATGAAAATCTTTCTAAGACCAGAAAGATGCTTATTGGTTCATACAGCACAATGGAATATTCTATTGAGTCTGCCGCCTTATTTAATCCGTCAATAATTGAAGATTTTGATCAATCTTTTTTAAAGAAAGGCGAGAAGCGCATTATTCTTTCTTTGCGAGCCACAGGTGAGGGCCATCTTTCTTCTATTGTCTTTCGCAGGGCAATTCTCGATGAGAACAATGATATGCGTGTGATGAAAGTGCGTAATCATGTCACTCAGGCAAACATTGGTCAAAAACACACATATAACAAAGCGCGGTTTTTTGAGAAATTAACCGAGATGGAAATTCCACATAAATATTCTTCTTCAATAATGGACAGGCTTCCTGATCAGTTTGAATATGAAGAGTTAAAAAGATATGTAGATGAACAACTCAACAGTGATATTAGCACCACACGCAGACTTGGGCTTGAGGAGATAAAATGGCTTGTAAATTCATATTACGATGTAAAGTTTAAGATAGACAGCGATATTTCAGAACGTGTGCTTTTCCCTAGTTCACCATCAGAAAGTAAAGGCATGGAAGATGCCCGTTTTGTAAGATTTACAGATGACGATGGCACAGAGAAAATTTATGCTACTTATACCGCTTACAACGGGCATACGATAATACCTAAGTTACTCACAACAGAAGATTTTCAAACCTTTAGGATTATGCCTATTCACGGCAGTGGGGCGCAGAATAAGAATTTCGCTTTGTTTCCGCGAAAAATAAAGGGTAAATATGCTATGCTTGCGCGAATAGATGGTGTAAATAATTACCTCATGTACTCAGATCGTAACACATTATGGAATGATCCTGTACTGATACAAAAACCTAAATTTCCTTGGGAATTCACGCAAATAGGAAACTGTGGGCCACCATTATATACAGATGAAGGCTGGCTGGTTTTGACACATGGTGTAGGCCCTATGCGCAGATATTGCATAGGAGCTTCACTTTTTGATCTTGAAGATCCTACAAAGGAAATAGGCAGACTAGATGAACCTTTGCTTGCACCTCTGGAGGATGAAAGGGAAGGTTATGTGCCTAATGTGGTTTATTCATGTGGGGCATTGATTCATAATGACAGTCTTATATTACCTTATGCAGTTTCAGATTATTCATCATCGTATGCAGTAGTAAATATGGAGGAATTGATGACTGTACTTAAAAGTTAGAAAATCAAATAGCAGAAATACTGCTTTGGGTAAGTACTTTATGGTAAACTTCTACATAGGAGTCTACCATTCTGTCTTTGTGAAATAGATTCAGAGCGCGGCGTCTGCAGTTTTCTGAATCTATTTTATGAAGATTTGAAATTGCCTGCGTTGCTTCATCAGCAGTTTTAACCAGATAACCATTTTTTCCATTTTCTATCAATTCTGGCATACTTCCCCTGTTAAATGCAATTACCGGTGTGCCGCACATCATTGCTTCGGCCACGCTGAGGCCAAAAGGTTCATCAAAATAAATAGGATGTAGTAAACATTTTGCTTTGCCTAAAAGAGGGTCGCGAGATGTAGCATTTACATTTCCTAAATAAGTAATACGCTCGTTATCAATATGCGGAAAGACTTCATTTTTATAATAATTTTCATCTTGAATTAAACCGGCAATTTTGAGAGGTAAATTGGCTTTTTTAGCAATTTCTATTGCAGTGTGCGTACCTTTATCAGGATGAATTCTCCCAAAATATAACAGATATTCTTCTTTTTCTTTTCGAAAAGTAAATTGCCCGGGATCTATACCATGATAAATAGTACGTTCATATTTCAATCGCTCGCTGCGGTCTGCATCTGATATTGAAATATAGGTATTGGTATTATTGTACTTTTCATATACCGGAAGAATTTTTGAAGATGAAAAACCATGAATCGTCGTGACCATAGGCGTTTCAATCAGCCTCGAATAGCTAAGCGGAAGAAAATCAAAATGATTATGTATCACGTCAAATTGATCTGCCTTTTCTATAAGGTTGCTTATATGTAAAGCTTCCCAGACTTTAGCATCCAAGCTTGGATCTTCAGCATACCCTTTAGGACAAACAGAATCTAATCGCGCTGAGGTTATTGAATCCCCGGTTGCAAAAAGTGTCACCTCATGACCTAAATCTACCAGTCCTTCTGTAATAATTGATGCCATTTGCTCCCAGGGACCATACTCTGTGGGAGGTGTTCTCCATGCAATTGGGGATAAAATGGCAATTTTCATAATCTAAAGTTAGGCAAACTTCTTTGTCTTGATAAGCTGAGAATTTGATCTGTCTATCGATTTTGTATAGCCAAACGCCATTCTTGATAATAAATAGCTAATGGTAGATTCTGCCCCTTGATTTAAGTTGATATTTTTTTCTTCTAAGCCATCATAACAACCACCTGTACAGGTATTATATATAATTTCGTTAAGGTGATTATCGCCTACAAACCAGTTAAAGCCTTCTTCCATTTTTAGATCAAAACCTTTATTAGGAAAAACCTGATTAAAACGCTGAAGGGCAAGAATAGTATAAGCCACGTCAATGGGTTGCTCGCCGCCGGGAGCAATTATTTTCACTTCTTCATCCCGCTGACACCAATTTTTATTTGATATTACACTTATACTGTTACCACAATAAATTTTAGACAATAAGAATTTAAAAGTACTTTGAGCAGTCTGTTTAAACTCCTCATCTAAGGTTGATAAATATGCACAAAGCATTGCATCTGGCAGTACAGCATTACCATAAGTGAGATAACTTTCATACCACTGCCAATCCTTTCTTGATTCATGCCTGTACATTTGCTGCATCCGCTTGGCAAATTCACTGATTAAAGAAATTACACGCTCTTCATTATTTTTTAAATTATAGAAGTACAATCCTTTTATAGCAAATGCCATTGCGCGCGTAGAATAAATTTCGGGTAGATAATCGAGTGTCTGGTTTATGATAGATTCAGATTGTTGAACAGATTCAATAAACTCCTTTGGATAAAGTTCACTTTTTGAGATAAAATATCCCAGTGCCCATATTGCTCTTCCTATACTATCCTCGAGATTTACTTCATTATTTTGATCTGTAAACTCCTTTTTCTCATTTACATAATTTAAAAAGTTGGCCTTGCCCTGATAGCAGAAATGAACAAAATCCAAATAAATTTTAATATAGGGTAGAACACTTTTATCTCGAGACAATTCATAATGTTTGCAAGCGGCAATTAAAGCTCTGGCATTATCATCGAGTGTATATCCTGAATCAATATCAGGCTGATTAATTTTTGAAAATTGAATTATTCCTAACGCCGTTGTCATTTTTTTAAGATGACTAAGATTTATATCGGGCTTGCCATAACTGAGGTTAGGCATGTTAGGAATAAGTTTTTCAAAAACACGCATATGCAAGATCGCTACATTCTCCCAGGCAGTTGAAGCCGATTGATGCATGGCATTGAGGCTCATGTTTCCTCTCAGGTGGTTGTCGCTTAGCAATTTGTTAACGGCATCGCTTAATTGAGAAGAATTTTCAAAATCGATCACTATCCCGGTATCATTTTTTAAAACTTCCAGTACATGAGGAATAGGAGTAGAGATTATTGGGCACCCGCAGCTTAAAGCGTATGAAAAGGTACCGCTTACTGCCTGATTAGGGTCTTTAGAAGTAAATAAATAAATGTCTGAAAGTTGCAGATATTCTAGCAGTTCATCTAGTTGCATAAATCTATTTAGAAAACGCACATGTTTACCAATACCCAGAGTTTTAATTTTTTCCTCCAGAAACTCACGATACGTTTCACCTTCTTTAATTTTAAGGCCGGGGTGTGTTTTGCCTATAATTAAGAATATAACATCTTTGTTACGTTCAACTATTTGGGGCAATGCATCGAGGGTTGTTTCAATACTTTTGCCGGGGCCTAACAGGCCAAATGTGGAAAGCACTTTTTTACCTTCAAGACCGTATTTTAGCTTAAGCTCATCTCTGTTCTCATATTTAACTAAATGTGTCCCATGGGGAACAACCTCGAGTTTTTCAGGCGAGATCTCATAGTATTTATCAAGCAATTCAACTGAGTTATGCGTCATCACCATAATGCGCTGAGCTATTGCTGCAATTTCTTTCACATGAACATATAATTCTTGTGAAGGCGTGGGCAATACAGTATGAAATGAAAAAGTAATAGGTTTTTTAATACTTCTCAAAAAATTCAGGAACTGTTGTTCCTTTCCATGAAAAAACCCGAATTCATGCTGAACGAAAACCAATTCTATTAAAGGATTAGAATTTATACGATTGGCTGCTTTTATATAAGAATTGTCTTGTTCTGTATTAAGGGTATATTCAATTCTTTCATCATCGTAAATATTACGTTCGCTGTCATTTTCCAGCGGACAAATCAAAAATTGAAAGGAAGCACCAAATTTTTCTTCAAGAACACCAATTAAATCCTGAGAATATGTGGCAATACCACATTCTCTGGGGGGAAATGACGTGATAAAAAGTATTGCAGGAAGTTCTTCTTTTATTGATACAGGTTCTCCTTTACGCTTTATTTGTTTTTCTATTTGGGAGATGTTACCATCATTTAAGCTTAGGATTTTTTCGTTTTTCATTTTTGGCAATTATTTCAGAACACTTCTTTTTAGCAATTAACTGTAATCAACTTTATGTTCTCAGTACAAGACTGAAAGAGGAGAAATAAAGCCGGATTTACTTGATGCGGTTAAATTACTCTTGTGCATCTATATTTGCCACAGTTTTAAATTATTATTAACTGTTAATTCCTTGATAATTAAAAATTTTCGTAAAAATTGAGGATTGTTAATATGATTGCAGTGAGATATATTTAAGATTAAAGGAATTAAACCCGTATGCAGGAGGTGGCCCAAAGCTTCAAATGGAGAAATACAGAAAAAATCAAATTATTTTTAGTTATAGATAATCTCCCTGAGCTTTTATTCAGTAATTAAGGTAAAAGCTCCTTTAATCAAAAACTGAGAATCCTTATCAAAATCTGCGAAGTTCTCAATAACTGTTAAACCGTTGTAACTGGCACCTGTTTTTACTTCTTTCTGGTCAAAGTGATATCCGTTTACATCTTGTGAATTCAGGACTAACACATACGAAGTATCATCTACTGAAACAACAGCTTCATTGGGAAGAGCCATTTGCTCAACTTCCCCCGTGATGATTTGCGCTTCTACAAACATACCTACCGAAAATTCAGGTGTAGATTCATCCTTTACCGGGTGACCGTGAACCTTGATTGTTCGTGTTTTTTCATTAATCGATTTTCCTACCAGATGTACTTCGCCTTTATAAGACTGCGGTGAAGATTCCGGAATTTGAAATTCTAAAGGCTGCTCTTCTTTCACTGGCATAATGTCTTTTTCAAAGACACTTAACTCTAAGTGAATATGATCTGTATCTATAATCTGCATAATCTCATCTGCCGGCGAAACATAAGCTCCTGTACTCACCATAACCTCAGAAATAGTCCCCGAAATAGGTGAAAAAACGGTCACAACAGAGGTAATATCGCCCGCTTCAACCCGGTTGACATTAATATTTAATAACTGTAATTTTCTCCGCAGACCATTAGTCATTGCCAGCGCGCGTTTATAATCACTCTCTGAACTTAAGAATTTCTTTTGCGAAGTAATATTCTCATCAAGCATGGTTTGCTGGCGGTCATATTCAGATTTTAGGTAGGTCAGTTGCTCTTTATTTTCCAGATAATCTTGCTGCATCTGTATAAAATCAGGATTTTCAAGTGTGACAAGCGGTTGTCCTTTTTTTACTTTGTCACCTATCAAGAGAGGGGTGTTTTTAATATAGCCTCCGGAAAATGCACTTATCACAGCTCTGTTTTGAGGCGGTACATCTATCATTCCTGTTGCCTCCACGATATCGGGAAAAGTATGTTCGCTCATTTTGCCCAGCTGCATATAACTTTGGTCAAATTGCGGTTTAGTAACTGTAATATCTCCTTTTTTAGAAGACTGTGATGTTGTAGGTTCAGTTGTAGTTTCATCTTTCTCAGAAGAATTCCCACAACTTAAAAATGTAAGGGCAAATAGCAATAAAAAAGTATAAGTATAGGTTCTCATGATCGTTTACAGAATTAAATAATTGATGCGTATTACAGTCTGATTGTAGGCGTTGAGGTTTTCGAGATAGGAGAGTTCAATTTCATATGCGTTCTCCAGACTTTGTATATATTGAAAAAAATCTATTTCACCATTTTGATAACTAAGCGTGGCCGTTTTTAAAAGTTCTGACGAAAGTTGCCTGCCTTCTTTTTCATAGTAATTAACGACTTCCTCATATTTGTTCAGTTCGGTTTTTAACTGAATATATTCAGCATTCAACTGAATTTTATAGTTCTGCGCTTCGGCAGTAGCGGCTTGGGAAGCGATTTTTGCAGCTTTTATTTTTGCTACGCTTCCGCCAAAAAGAAGTGGAATACGCACACCCAATTGATAACCCTGCAAATTTTTATTTAAAGTAGGATTACTTCCCTGAAAATAAGTAAGCATAAGATCAGGAAGTAACTGCTGTTTGGCAAATTTGCTTTGTGCCAGATATAGATTTTCCTGATTTGCGTAATACGCCAGAGACGGATTGTTTTGCAGTCCAAAATCCTCAACTTCCAGTTTTTGTAAAGGCCCTTTATTTACCTGAAAAACGCTGTCTGATTGCGTTACTTTCTGCAGTTGCTCGGTAGCCGCTTTAATATCTTCAAGTGCTTGTTTATGCTGAAGGTAAATCTGTTTTTGTTTCGCTTCGGCGGTAATTTTTTCCAGATAATTGGTTTCGCCCAGTTCAAACCTTCTTTTTGCCGCATACGCGAAATTTTCATAAAGACTGTCTAAATACTGGTAGATTTTCTCCTTTTCCTGTTGATATTGCAGACTGTAATAACTGCTTGCTACCTGCCGTTCTATTGTTCTTTTCTGTATATCATAACGACTGCTGGCCATTGCATACGTGGCTTTATTTACTTTTTTCTGAGCGAAGTAAACCGTAGGAAATGCAAAGGTTTGGTGCACACCAAAAACTTCCAGCGGTTTACCATTTGGTGCAAGATTATTTTCATCATAACTGTAATACAGTTCGGTTTTATCAAAATCAAAAGCGCTGTTAATTAAAGTATTCGCTTCCGAAGCATTTAAAGAAGAAGCACGTAAACCTGCGTTATTCTCAAGAGCCATATTACGAACTTGATCAAAATTAAGTGGACTGTCCTGTGCGTTTGCGCTAAAGCCTCCCAAGCCTAAAAGCAGCAATAAACCGGCGATGCCTTTTGCCATATTATTTCCTGACGAACCGTTCTTAGTTTTTTTAACCTTTTCTTCCAGTAAAGCGTACAGAACAGGAAGAACAACAAGCGTGAGCAGAGTAGAAGTTATAAGTCCGCCAATAACAACCGTAGCAAGCGGGCGTTGTACTTCAGCTCCGGCGCTGGTAGAGATTGCCATAGGTAGAAATCCCAGAGCTGCCGCAGATGCGGTTAATAAAACTGCACGTAGCCGATCTTTTGCGCCCGCCGTAATCATATCATTTATGTTTTTTATTCCTTCTTTCTTCAGTTCTTTAAAATGCTCGATCAATACGATTCCGTTTAAAACCGCGATTCCAAATAAAGCGATAAAACCAACGCCGGCAGAAATACTAAATGGCAAACCTCTAACCCATAAAAACAAGACGCCTCCCACTGCTGCAAGCGGAATTGCAGAATAAATGATCAAAGCTTCTTTTACAGAATTAAAAGCGAAATAAAGCAGGACAAAAATTAATACCAGAGAAATAGGAACCGCTATTTTCAATCTTGCTGTCGCGCTTTGCAGGTTTTCGAATTGTCCGCCATATTCTACAGTATATCCTACCGGAAGATCAATGTTTTCTTCTACAAGTTTCCTAATATCTTCAACCACGCTTTCAAGGTCACGGTCACGCACATTCACACCTACGACGATGCGCCTTTTTGTATCATCACGGGAAATTTTCGCGGCAGCTTTTGTATATGAAATATCAGCCAGTTCACTTAACGGAATTTTCCCTGCGTGGGGCGTATCTACATACAGATTTTCCAGATTAGATATATCCTGTCTGCTGGTTTGCTCAAGACGAAGTACGAGGTCAAAACGTTTTTCACCTTCAAACACACTTCCTGCAGTTTGACCAGAAAAACCCATCGCGATTATTTGATTTAAATCGGCGATATTTAGGCCATAACGGGCGATTTTTTCCCGCTTATACTTCACATTCATTTGTGGTAAACCGGCAATTTTTTCAACCGAAATATCTGCAGCACCCGACACATCTTGTATAAGGTCTTTGATCTCGTTTCCTTTTTTATTCAGGATATCAAGATCTTCACCAAATACTTTAATTGCGATGTCTGCCCGAACGCCCGTAATAAGTTCATTAAACCGCATCTCGATAGGCTGGGTGTATTCTACTTCCATTCCTGGAATGACGGCGAGCGCCTCATTAAATTTTTCGGCAAGACCGTCTTTTGTATCTGCAGAAACCCATTCATCTTTTGGTTTTAACGTGATAATGACATCACATTCTTCCATAGACATGGGATCTGTAGGCACTTCTGCAGCGCCTATGCGCGTAACAACTTGCTCAACTTCCGGGAAATTATCGAGCAGGATTTGTTCGATTTTGGTAGTAGTTTCGATGGTTTTACTCAACGAAGTACCGGTTTTTAATATTGGCTGAATTACAAAATCACCTTCATCAAGCGTGGGAATAAATTCGCCGCCCATAATGGTGAAAATGTAAGCGGTAATGCCTAAAAGTAGAGCTGCCACGCCAATAACTATTTTTTTACTTTTCAGCGCCCAGCGAATAACAGGATCATATACCCGGTTTAATCGCGCCATAATCTTATCTGAAATAGTACGTTTTGAAGCTGATCTGGATTTTAAAACCAAACTGGAGATAACCGGAACATACGTGAGACAGAAAATCATCGCTCCTATTAAAGCAAAGCTGAAAACCAGCGCCATTGGCCTAAACATTTTGCCTTCTACACCGCTTAATGAAAGAATAGGAATAAAAACGATGAGTATAATAAGCTGCCCAAAAACAGCCGAATTCATCATTGTTGATGCCCCTTCAAAAGTGATCTTGTTTTTAAGTTTGCGGGTTTCAGTCTTACTTAAATTTTGCAGAGAGTCGTGTTGTAAGATCAGGCGGGAAGCAATAAATTCTACTATAATCACAGCGCCGTCTATAATGATCCCAAAATCTATCGCTCCCAGACTCAACAGGTTGGCATCAACACCAAAAAGGTACATGAGCGAAAGTGCAAAAAGCAAACACAACGGTATCACTGACGCTACCACAAGTCCCGATCTGAAATTTCCCAGCAGTAAAACCACTACAAAAATCACAATAAGGAAACCTAAAATCAGGTTTTCTGCAATGGTATAGGTGGTTTTTGCGATCAACAGACTACGGTCAAGGAACGGATTGATATAAACTCCTTCGGGCAGTGTTTTAGAAATCTCATTTACCCGCTCTTTTACAGCTTTTATTACCTTGTTAGAATTAGCATCTTTGAGCATCATTACCTGACCCAGTACTTTTTCGCCCTCGCCATTTGCTGTTATCGCCCCATATCTGGTAGCGTGACCAAAACCTACTTTGGCTACATCTTTCACGTAAACAGGTACACCATCTTCGTTTTTTACAATGATGTTCTTAATATCATCAAGTGAGGTGACAAGTCCCTGACCTCTTATAAAATATGCCTGATTTACTTTTTCTATGTAACCACCACCGGCTACGCTGTTGTTATTTGCAATTGCTTTATAAACATCTGTCGCGGTAATATTCATCGCGTTTAGTTGGCGCGTATTAATTGCGACTTCGTATTGTTTAAGATAACCGCCCCAGGAGTTGATCTCTACCGCACCAGGAATTCCTGAAAGCTGTCTGCGCACAATCCAGTCCTGAATCGTACGCAGATCTGTAGCGCTGTATTTATCTTTAAAGCCGGGTTTTGTATCTAATGTGTATTGATAGATCTCGCCCAGACCGGTAGAAATGGGCCCCATCTGTGGGGATCCAAAACCTTGCGGAATTTTCTCTGATGCAGATTTAATCTTTTCTGCGATGAGCTGGCGCGGAAGATATGTGCCCAGGTTCTCTTCAAAAACGATTGTTACAACAGATAAACCAAATTTTGAAACCGATCGAATTTCTTTTACTCCCGGGAGATTTGCCATTTCCAGTTCTACAGGATACGTAATAAACTGCTCCATATCTTCTGTAGAAAGATTTTCTGAAGTTGTAATTACCTGTACCTGATTATTAGTAATATCAGGAACCGCACCAATGGGAATCTGTGTAATAGAATACACCCCAAAACCTATGATAAAAACCGTAAAAAGGAGAACGATTAACTTGTTGTGCAGGCTAAAATTAATGATGCGTGATAACATTTGAATCGTTTAATTAATACAATTCAAATATAGACCTGCAACCTAAAGACCAGATAAGGATTGCCTTAAGAAAACCGGCTTAATCTGCCTGAAAATCGGCTAAAAAGGGGCAAATCGAGTATAAAAAACTATGAAAATCAAAGCTTTTGATTGAATTAATCCATAATAAATTTGAATCCGCCGGCAATGATATTTGCGTTAAAAGGTGAGTTTCTTTCGTAATGATTAAACTTGAGATCGATACTTTTTAGACCGTAATTTAAGATGTGGAATTTGGTAAAAATATCGGTGTAAGTGACCCCAAAACCGTACTGATTTGCCGTAAAATCAGACAAATCATAATCTGAAGTATAGAATTCATCTGTAGATAAATGCTGCTCATATGGCGCGAAATAATCTGCCGCTGTCTGGCTGTAATAGCGGTAAGATGGATAAACCGTAAACTTATCTGTGATCTTTATAGGAATTTCAAGACTTGCCGTGTGCGAACTTATGCCCCAATCGTCAAAATAATAGCGGTAGTAACTGCGCACTACAAAAGTCTCGTTGAGATAAAAATTTAATCTACCGCCCAGCGCTACTTTAAAACGAGTGTCCGGCATGCGCTCAATATCATCTGCAAGCTGAAAACTTTCGATAAAAGAATCCGCTACATCACTAAAATAAATCCGCTGAAAGGGAGTAGAAAGCAAACCATCTTGCTGCACAAGATCTACAGCAAGTGATCCTTGCATTCTTTTAGATAAGATCTGTGAAAAATTAAAACCTACCGAATATGAATTTCTGGACTTTCCATTAATTTCGGTAAAAGAAGGAGCATAATTTGCATTTCCGGTAATATTATATTGGCTAAATAAAGGGTTGTTTATTCCGTTACCACCATCAACAAAAGGGCGCAATTCAATAGGGTAAAGTAGCTTCCAGGTATCCAGATATACATTTGCGCTTACGCTTAATTCTGTGTTTTTTTCATTAAAAAGTCTGGTATAGCTTCCGCCGAAACCAAATGAAGAGTAATCATATTCTGAAGAAATGGAAGCCTTAGCACTCCAGATCGTATTTCTGTCATCAGAACTGTGACTGTAAGTGCCATTAACATTTGCCCAGAGATCGCTGGAAGAAGCTCCCGAAGAAGCCTGAAAAGCATCAGCCTCACTGTACCCATCAAAAGGATCAATATTACTTGAAGAAGCTGAAGTATAAGCTGAAACCCCAGCATCTATGGTGAGTACATCATCATCATTTAGCGGAATTGCCACTACAATTGTAGGGGTGAAATCGGTTAATTTTTCTGTCCCAATACCTCCGCTAACCGCTGCATTATCGCCGTCCTGACTATAATAACTGGTTAGTAAATCTACTTCTGTACTTTCCAGAACACGTTTTTTATATGTTGAAGTCGAATCTTGAGCTTGTTCCTGAGCGGTAACTTTTATAAATGCTAAAAGCAAAAATGCTATAATGAAAGTCTTTTTTATCATGCAAATGCTAAATGAAATGGGTTAGGGATTGAGCGTTTGTTTGAACTCTTTTCTCCCGCAGGGGAAAAAGTGAGTCGTGAAAGCCCGGCTGTTTTCGGCAACCATAATCGAAAATCTTGGGGAATGCCATGATGTAGAAATAAGAAACTTTTTCCTAATCGACCCAAGCCTTGAGGGAATTAAACCCTCTGGAGGGAATTTAATTACAGCCACAGCCGCCACCGGTTTTGCCGCCGTTTGCTCCCGCTGCGGCCTCACGATATGCCTGAAAATTAGTTTCAAAACGGTCAACTGGTTTTGAATTCAAGATCATATCAGGATCGTTGAGCGCTACTTTTTCATACTCTTTTACCACCTGGCAGGAGCTAGCAAAACCTGCAATAATCGCTGCTAAAAAAAATCTTTTTATCATGGTTTTTCTATTTCTATGTTATCTGAAGTGTAAATATTTCCAGCCTCGTCTATGAGAATGCATTCTATTTTCGGCAACTGATTGATGCGGTTAAGGCCCACTTCTTTACCCATCACAAAAATGGAAGTAGCCAGCGCATCTGCAAGTTCTGCCTTTGGGGCAAAAACCGTCGCGCTGATGATGCCCGTAGAAGGATAACCCGTTCTGGGATCGATTATGTGTGTGTAGCGTGTGCCGTTAAAAATGACGTATTTCTCATAATTTCCCGAAGTCACCACCGCACCTTCTTTTATAGGAAGCAAAGCGAAAGCCTTATTTTTATTCAGCGGATTAGTAACAGCGACTTTCCATGGATTCCCATTGGGTTGCGTTCCCCAGGTATTCATGTCTCCCGAAGCATTTATTATCCCAGCAACAACACCTCTTTTCATCAACAGGTCTTTTGCCTTGTCTGCAGAATAGCCTTTACCAATAGCGCCAAAGCCTATTTTCATGCCTTCAACCGGCAGAAACACGGTAGATTCTGCTTCGTTAAGGATAATATTTCTGTATCCTACTTTTTCTACCGAAGCCTTTATAGTTTCTTCTGATGGCATTTCTGTCATTGAGCCGTCAAACTTCCAGATCTTATCCATCGAGGCATAACTGATGTCAAAAGCACCATCTGTAAGTTCTGAAATTGCCATCGCCCTTTTGATTAGATCAAAAAGTTCGCGGTCTACTTTTACCGGTTTAATGCCGGAATTTCTATTGATTTCTGAAGTTTGTGAATTCGGATCCCAGGAAGAAATAAGCTTTTCAATGCGGGAAATTTCGGCTATAGCCAGATCAATATCCGCATTTGCCTTAGCGGTATCATCATCTACAACGGTAATATCAAAGCGACTTCCCATCAATTTAAGCGTGCGCTTAACAGTTTGTTGTGGGTAAACCGTGGCCGTGATAAAAAGAGCCAATAATATGGTGAGAACCTTGCTCACTAGCTTTTAAACGAATTAAGCAGTTTGATGTATTCGTTGGGCTGCATTTTCTGGTAACCGGTTTCGCCCAAAACTTTTCCGTTTTCATCTAGAATTACAACGAACGGGAAGTAGCCGTTCTGGTTGTATTTTTCGGCTAATTGATTGTTTTTTTCCTGTTGTTCCGGAGCTAAAGCATTCGCCTTTTTACGTGGAAAATCTGCCTGTAGCATTACAAAATGATCTTTCGCGTAGCTTTTAAATTCGGGCGTGCTCCATACTTCTTTATCCAACTTTATACAAGGGGCACACCAGTCTGATCCCTGAAACACAAGGATGATTGGTTTATCTTGTTTAGCGGCTATTTGTTTTGCAGTGGTAAAATCAGTTTGCCATTCCTGCGCACTAGCTATGCACACAGAGGCAAAAAATAAAACGAATAAAAATTTCTTTTTCATCATACGTAAACTTTAACCTAGTAAAGTTATTGCCTGATTCGTTCTCTATGCGAAATGTAACCTTAAGATTGGCTTAAAATATAAGCGTAACACTTGTGCCTTTGCCCAGATCGCTGTCTATGCTCAATGTAGCATCAATAGCATCTGCGGCTTTTTTTGCGATCGAAAGTCCTAGTCCGCTGCCTTGTATGCCTTTGTGATCTAACGCATTTGATCTAAAAAAAGGATTAAAAACAGTAAGAATATCTTCCTTTTTAATGCCAATACCTTCGTCTTTGAGGGTGCATTTTATGCTTTCTCCATCCTGTTCTATTTTGATGGAAATCGTGCTGTTTTCTTTAGAATATTTGATGGCGTTGTTTAAAACATTATCGAGGATCAGGTTTGCGTGATATTGGGGAACTAAAGTTTCCGCTGCTGCGGAAGTATCAAAATTCACACTTATATTTTTTGACTGAAGAACTGTTTTGTAGCGCAGAAGAATATTATCGATAAGCTGAGAAAGCGCAATGTCTTTTTTGTTTTCCAGATGCGTGTCAGAATCAAAGCGGGCGAGCAGCAAAAGCTGTTCTACAATTGCGCTCATTCTGTCGATTTCGGTTAAACTATAGTTTACTTTTTCTTCGTATTCGGCCTGTGTGCGTGGTTTTCTTACCAAAACTTCAAGCGTTCCCCTGAGCGAAGAAAGCGGATTGCGTAACTCATGCGAAGCATCTGAGGTAAACTGTCGCTCGCGCTGAATAGCACTTTCTATACGCTGCAAAAAATGATTAATAGCAGAAGAAAGCTGAAAAAGTTCGTCCTTATTTGCCGGAAGTTCGACCCGTTCTTTCAGATTGTTTTTTGTGATCTTATTGGTGGTATTTATAATCGTTTGAATAGGAAGAATACTTCTACCGGCCAGGTAACTTGTAACAAAAAATAACACGATCAATACAATGGGATAGGAGAGAAGCAGCGTGTTTTGTAGATTGGTAATCACCAGTCTTGAAGCTTCTAAAGACATCGCAGCAATAATGTAACCTTCTTTTTTTTCATTTATGGTAATAGGAAGTTGCATCTGCCTGATCAAGCGGTCTGAAAGTTGCGTATTAAAATGATCGTTGATACCTTCTGTATGGCTGGGAACCAAAACTTCTCCTTTTAAATTAGGAGACTTGTCCATGATCTGCCCGTTGAGATCAATTATCTGGATAAAAACAGGATAAACCTGCACCTGTGTATGTTCGCGCTCAATTAATTCGGCTTTGTTGAGAAAATAGATACTGTCGTTTCTAATGCCAATTTCGCGTGAATGCTTTTTCGCTTCAAAAGTCAGATCTTTATCAAGATTGCTGTACACGGTACCTTTCACCGAAAAGAAAACGGTAAGAAATACCAAAGCAACCAGAATGGCCGTAGCGACCATAAAGTAAAGGGCGATCCTGTTTTTAAAATTCAAAGTCATAATTCTTTAGCAACATAACCTATGCCGCGTATGGTTTGTATGTAATTTTCAGTATCTGAAAGTTCGAGTTTTTTTCGCAGCGCGTTGATATAAACATCTATCACACTGGTATTGTAATCAAAATGAATGTCCCACACGTTCTCAATAATATTGGTTCTTGTACAAACGCGTTCTTTATTCTGAAGCAGATATTTTAAAAGTTCAAACTCCTTAAGCGTCAGTTTTATTTCAGTGCCATTTTTTGTGACCTGATGCGTGCTGGTATCGAGTATAATTGGGCCCAGTGAAAATCGGCTATTTGAGGCAGAAATCGGTCTTAATTGCACCTTTATCCGCTCGAGTAATTCCTGAAAGTGGAAGGGTTTTTTGATATAATCATTAGCCCCTGACTGTAAACCAAACACAGTTTCATCTACGGTATCTTTCGCGGTAAGCATAATAATAGGAGTATCTGGAAACTTGCTTTTTACCCGACGGCAAATCTCTATTCCGCTATTTCCGGGAACCATCCAGTCTAATAGAAGAAGGTCATAATCGCCTGAAAGTGCGTTTTCTAAACCCTGATTACCATCGGTTGCGACATCTACGGCAAACGATTCTTCCTCAAGCCCTTGTTTTAAAAAGCCTGCGATACCCGGTTCATCTTCAACTACTAAAATGCGCATGGGCAAATATTTAATTAAAATTGAAAATTAAGTCTATTTTCGGCTTAAGATTGGCTTAAAATATTCAGTTAAATACAGGCAGGCATATTATTAAAGTGCCTAAAATAAAGCTGTAAATAGCATCACCCACAGATAGTTTATTCAGCTTAAAGTAATTTGAATACGCCACAAATAAAGCTAGAACTGCAAGAAAACCTAAAACAAGCATAGCATTTTTAGAAAGTGTAGAATTAGTAAGTCTAATTATATTAAACAGAATATCTTCAAGCACCGTATGGCCAAAAAATGCCAGGAAAAAATTGCTTCCGGTGAAATTAAATAAAAGTACAAGACCACTTATAAGAAGTATGCTGTAAACGATCATGGGAGTAAGGTTTATCACGTAATCTACATCAAAGAACTTTAGAGGATCTCGGGTTAAATTTTCAGATAAAAGAGGAGAGTCAAAATAAAGATAAATTAATCCTACTGTCGTGAAAATGAGAGCGGCTAAAATTCGGTGTGTTTTGAGCGATTTTATATACTTCACGGGAGGTTTTTAATATATAAATATAAAGAAATTAGCCGTTTAGAGGTAGAAATATTTCGTATCAATAAGTGACAAAAACAGATTTGACTTTAATTGAAATTAATATTACTTTCTCCCCATCTAAGAAAACTCTCGTAAAATTGCATTCTCATGAATATTAAATGCCTGTTAAGCGCAATCGTTATAGTATCTTTTTTAATTTCTTGTAATACAGATTCTAATTCTGAAGACAAGAAAGAAACTAAAGATACACGCATTTTTAAAGCCTTGGCTTATAACAAATCTGGTATAGATTTTAACAATAAGCTAACCGAAAATGATACGCTTAATTATTTCAGCTTTTCTTATATCTATATGGGAGGCGGTGTTGCTACGGGCGATATAAATAATGACGGACTACTTGATCTTTATTTTACAGGAAATCAGGTTTCTAATAAATTATATATAAATAAAGGTAATCTTCAATTTGAGGATGTAACTGAAACTGCCGGTGTAGAAGGCGATGAGCGCTGGTATACGGGCGTTACGATGGCAGATGTAAATGCAGATGGTTTTCTTGATATTTACTGTTCTGTGGGTGGTAAATTTTTTCCAAAAACAAATCAGCTTTTTATAAATAACGGCGACGGTACTTTTACAGATAAAGCTAAAGAATACGGTATTGCAGATCTGGGTAATAGCGTGCAGGGTACTTTTTTTGATTATGACAAAGATGGAGATCTTGATCTTTATGTAGCAAATTATCCACCTACTCGTTTTAATGCGCCTAACTTTTATTACAGTTATCAAATGAAAAATGTAAAAGATGACGAGACAGATCATCTTTACAGAAATGATGGCGATAAATTTACAGATGTAACAAATGAAGCCGGCGTGCGCAGCTTTGGCCTCTCCCTTTCTGCAACCGTGGGCGATCTTAATAATGACAGCTGGCCAGATCTTTATATTTCAAATGATTTTAGTTCGCCAGATTATTTATACATGAACAACGGTGATGGCACCTTTAGAGAAGTGGTAAAAAAAGCTACAAATCATACAGCTTTTTATGGGATGGGAGTAGATATTGCAGATTATAACAATGATGGTAATCTTGATATTTTTCAGGTAGATATGGATGCCAAAAAGAACCGTCGCAAGAAGGCAAATATGGCGAGTATGAACCCTGAGTTATTCTGGAGCACAGTAGATGCCGGTTTTCATTATCAGTATATGCAAAACTGCTTACAGACCAATACAGGGATTTTTGAGGATGAAAACCCGTTTTTTACTGATTTAAGCCGAATTACGGGAGCTGCTTCTACAGACTGGAGTTGGGGACCGCTTTTTGCAGACTTTGACAATGACGGGCACAAAGATCTTTATATCACAAACGGTACGCGCCGTGAGATTAATAACAACGACTTTTTTAATCACTTAAAAACAGATCGTAATCACCTGGAAGATAGTTTGCTTCAAAAAAGCTTGAGCATACCTTCTGAGAAGATAGACAACTTCATGTACAAAAATAACGGCGGTTTAAGTTTTGAACAGGCTAATGAAGAATGGGGCATAGAATATAAAGGTTTTTCAAATGGTGTTGTCTATGCAGATCTTGATAATGACGGCGATCTGGAAATCGTTTTCAATAATATAGATGATCATGCTTCGGTTTTTGAGAATTCGAGTTCTGCCTCAAATAATTTTATAACGCTACGATTTAAAGGTCAGGAGAAAAATAAATTTGGTTTAGGAGTACGAGCTTTCGTAACAACAGATAGTATAGAACAGATGCAGGAGCTTACACTTACCAGAGGTTTTCAATCTTCGGTAGCGCCAGAGTTGCATTTTGGTGTCGCTCAGGCGAAAAGTATTAAAGCCATAAAAATACAGTGGCCTGATGGTAAGGTACAAATGATGGAGAACGTGCAGCCTAACCAAATGCTAACAGTTAATTATAATGATGCAACCACACCGGATGCGATTCAAAAACCTGAAAATACATTATTCACAACCATTAAAGACACGGTAGACTTTCCGCGATATAAACATGTGGAAAATGAGTATGACGATTTTCTCGACGAGGTTTTATTACCTCACCGCACATCTACTTTTGGCCCGAGTATGGCTGTAGGAGATCTTAACAATGATGGGAAGGATGATTATTTTGTGGGGGGAGCTTCGCAAAGTGCCGGCGGTTTATATTTTCAAAACGGCAGTGGCTTTAAATTAAGTGATCAATCTGTTTTTGAAACAGATAAGAGATATGAAGATATAGGTGCACTTATTTTTGATGCAGACAGCGACGGTGACAATGATCTGTATGTCGTTAGCGGGGGCAATGAGTTTAAAGGTGAAAACCCAATGTTGCAGGATCGTCTATATATTAATGACGGTTCTGGCAATTTAAGCAAAGATCAGGATGCTTTGCCCAAAATGATCACAAGTGGATCGCGTGTTTATAATATTGATTTTGATAAAGACGGTAAACAAGATCTTCTGGTGCTGGGAAGATTAGTTCCCGGCAATTATCCTTCACCTGCAAAAACTTATTTACTAAAAAATGTAGGTACAAACAGCAAAGCAAGTTTTAAAGATGTTACAGAAGATATGGCTCCTGAGTTCTCGCAGCTTGGCATGGCAACAAGTGCAGAAATTACAGATATTGACAAAGATGGCAGAGATGATATAATTGTAGTAGGAGAGTGGATGCCTATAAAAGTGTTTAAGAATACAGAAAGTGGCTTTACAAATATTTCTGAAGATATGGGTTTAACCACAGATACAGCCGGCTGGTGGTGGAGTATTAAGGGAGCGGACTTTGATAATGACGGCGACGAGGATTTTATTGTTGGTAATCTGGGGCTCAATTATAAATATAAAGCAAATGAAGATGAAACCTTTGATATTTACTTCAATGATTTTGACGGCAATAATAAAAAGGACATCGTATTAAGCTACTACAATGATGGCAAAAAGTTTCCCGTGCGGGGAAGAGGCTGTTCCTCACAGCAAATTCCGGCCATAAAGATCAAATTCCCAGATTATGAATCTTTCTCAAACGCAACCCTTGCAGACGTTTATTCTGAAAGTGAACTTGAAAATTCGCTGCATTATCAGGTAAAGTCATTTGCCAGTATCTATCTGGAAAACAGAGACGGAAAATTTGTTGCTCATGAATTGCCTGCAGCTGCTCAGGTTTCCTGCATCAATCAAATACTTATTGATGATTATGATAAGGATGGAAATCTCGATGCAGTGATCGCCGGAAACTTATTCTGGTCTGAAGTTGAAACTCCTCGAAACGATTCCGGAGTAGGTCTGTTTTTAAAAGGTGATGGCGCCGGAAACTTCACAGGAATAACTCCTGCAAAAAGCGGACTATTTATACCGGGTGATGTAAAGAATATGAGTGAAATTAAGGTGAATGGAAAAAACCTCCTTTTAGCAGTCAAAAACGACGATTTTAGCCAAATAATCGGTATAAATTAAATGTATTTTTGACGTTTAATCATAAATAAGGCTTTTATTCTATTTGATTGACATTTTTTTAAGAGAATATCGAATATATCTTAAAATATTTCGCAATCGTTTGCGCAATTTTACTATTTTTACGACAGTATTAACAGTCAACCAATTAAGAATTATGAGAAACAGCTACTTTAAATGCATGCTGTTCATGGGATTGTTGCTAAGCTTTGGATTCATTTCTGCTCAGCAAACGATTTCCGGAACAGTATCTGATGGCACGGGGCCATTACCTGGAGCAAATGTACTTGTTAAAGGTACAAGCAACGGGACTACCACAGATTTTGATGGTAACTATACATTGCAAAATGTAGAAGGATCAGCAGTTCTTGTTTTTAGTTTTGTAGGGTTTGTATCCCAGGAAATCGCGGTGAATAACCGCACAACGATTGATGTAAATCTTGTAGAGGACGCTACTTCTCTAGAAGATGTAATTGTAGTGGGCTATGGTACACAAAGCAGAGCGAGTGTAACCGGTGCAATATCATCAATAGATTCTGATGAAATAGCAAGTTTACCGGTTTCTACAGCAGAGCAGGCCTTACAGGGTAGAGCTCCTGGTGTTACCGTAACTAATAGTGGTTCACCCGGTACACGTCCTGCAGTGACAATACGAGGTTTAGGTTCACCTAACAGTAATGGGCCTTTATATGTTATTGATGGTATTATCGCGTCTGATATTTCAAATCTCAGCGCAAACGATATAGAATCAATACAAGTTTTAAAAGATGCCTCAACTACAGCTGTTTACGGTTCGCAGGGTTCTAACGGGGTTATTTTGGTTACAACCAAACAAGGGTCGCGTTCAGGTTTAACAAGTATCACTCTTGATGCTTATACGGGAGTTCAATTTACTAATGAGCGTTATGACGTTTTAAACACAGATGAATATGTACAATTTGCTGCAGAATTAGGGTCACCCCCGCAGCGTACTACAGATCCTCAATACGCATCTTTTCTTGATAATAATACAAATTACCAGGACGCAATCTTTAGAACCGGTTTAATGCGTAACTACAATTTAGGTTTATCTGGTGGGGGTGAGAACAGTAATTATAGATTTTCTGCCGGTTATTTAAATCAGGAGGGAACAATTATAGAGACAGAATTTGAGCGTTTTACCTTTCGTGCAAATAGTACTTTTAACGTGGGGAGATTAAAATTTGGTGAGACATTAGGGGTTTCATTTAGTTTACAAAATCCTGAGCGTGCCGGTGGTGGTCGTTCATTAATAGAACATGCTATTAAAGCAGCACCTTATTTACCTATTTATAACCCAGATAATCTAGGTGGTTTTCAGGGTCCTAATAGTGCTCTTGACGGGCAGGATGCAGAAAACCCTGTGCGTGTACAAACACTTGGTAATGCAGAGAACAAGGCTATTTCTGTAATAGGAAGTATTTACGCAGAATATGAGATCATTGACGATTTAACTTTTAAAAGTCAGGTAGGGCTTGATTATAACAATTATAAGAATTCTAACTTCATACCATCTTATAACGATGACAGCGATGGTGGCACGCACACCTTTGGCTTTGCCCAGATTACTAAAAACACGGGGATATTTCAGTCATTGACATTTACAAACAGTTTAAACTATAAGAAAACCTTTGCCGAATATCATAATGTAGAATTTTTATTACTTACTGAAAAGCAGGAAATTAAAAATGAGAATATTAACGCAAGCAGCCAGAACCCAATTAGTGATGAAGTAAATCAATTATCGTTAACGGGTGCGGGACTTTCTTCAGGCTCTTCAGAATATAACAGATTGGGTTATTTAGGGCGATTGAACTATAACTATGACCAGAAGTATATTTTCTCTGCTTCATTAAGGCGTGATGCTTCTTCAAGATTTGGGCAGAATAACAGATGGGGTTGGTTCCCATCGGTTTCTGTAGGTTGGAATATAGGTAGAGAGAGTTTCTTACAGGATACTGATATAAATAACCTGAAACTGCGAGGAAGTTACGGTTTAACCGGAAATGATAAAATAGGTGATTACCGCTACAGTGCAACTCTACTTACAGATTTTATTTATCCTTTTGGCGGTGCTGCAGCAGATGGTACTACGGCTAATGGTTTACCTAATCCTAATTTAAAATGGGAGGAGACTACAATGACAAATATTGGTCTTGATCTTGGTTTAATGAATGACCAGTTTACCATGTCATTAGAATATTACATCAATAAAAGTGATGACCTTTTGATAAACAGACCGCTTTCAGTCTCTTTAGGATTTAATGATCCTAACATTACTGAAAACGTAGGTTCTGTGGAAACTAAAGGTTTTGAACTTAACCTGGGCTACAGCGACTATGAAGGTGATTTTACCTGGTCTGCTAATCTTAATTTAGGTTCTAGTAAAAACGAAGTATTAACCTTAGGTACTGTTACTGAGATTAACGGTGGTGGTTTTGAGAATGAGAATTTATCGAGAATCACAGTAGGTGAACCATTGTTCTATTTCTATGGTCTTCAAACAGATGGCATTTATCAAAATCAGGCAGAAGTAGATGCTGTATTTACAGCTAACCCTGGTCAAACGATTGTACAGCCGGGAGATATTCGCTTTAAAGATCTAAATGGTGATGGTGATATTACGGCAGACGACAGAACAAAAATAGGAAATCCTTATCCTGATGTGAGTTACGGTTTTAACGGTAGTGCAAACTACAAAAATTTCGACCTGAACATTTTCATTACAGGTGTGGCAGGTAATGATGTTTACAACACTAACATCTATGATCTACAGGGTATGACCAGATTGTTCAATTCAGGAACAGCAGTTCTAGACAGATGGACGGGGCCAGGCACATCTAACAGTATTCCCAGAGCATTAGGTGCGGGAGCAAATGTATCTGCATCAGACAGGTTTATAGAAGATGGCTCATATACTAGGCTTAGGAATGTTACACTGGGTTACACATTTCCTGAAGGTGTAATAAGCGAGTATCTGACAAAGTTTAGAATTTATTTAAGTGGTCAAAACTTAGTTACACTTACAGATTATTCAGGACTTGACCCAGAGGTAGGATCATCTACAGTGATAAACAACTCTGCTTATGAGTATGGTATTGACAGAGGTAATTACCCACAGCCAAAATCAGTTTTATTTGGACTTCAAGTTACATTCTAAAAAAAATAGATATGAGAAAAATTAAATTAATACTCGCGTTTTTTCTGTGCGTAGTTTCTATAAACTCGTGTAGTGAGAACGATCTTGAGTTAACAAATCCTAATCAGCTTTCGCCTGAAACCTTTTTTAAGAATGAAGCTCAGGTACAGGCATCTGTAAATGCTGTTTATGCCAACCTACAGACGATCGCTCTTTATACCAGACATATATTCTTTATGATGGATAATATGGGACATGAAAATTCAGGTAACCCACAGCTGGAAGCAGATAAAAGACAATATCTGGAGTTTTCTTTTGACTCTAGTCACGGTGCAATTGGTAACTATTGGGATACTTGCTATAGAGGGATCAATAAAGCCAATTTTGTAATAGGCAATCAGGAAGCGATCAATGAGATACCTGAATCATTTATGAACCAGGCTACAAAAGACAAATACGTAGGTGAGGCAAAGTTCTTAAGAGCTCTTTACTACTTTTATCTTGTGACACGTTATGGTGATGTGCCGCTTATTACCACTATTCCAGAAGATGGAAACGGCTTCCCAAGAAGCCCTAAAGAAGAGGTGTATCAACAAATAATATCAGATTTACAAGATGCAGCCGCTACTTTACGAGCTAAAGGTGTAGAAGAAAATGGTAGAGCTACAAGTGGTGCTGCAAATGCACTTTTAGGTAAAGTTTATTTATTTAGAGGAGAATATGAGTTGGCTTTAACCACTTTTGAAAAAGTCTATGGTAAATACTCACTTGAGGATAATTACTTTGACAATTTTATGGAAGAAACAGAGCACGGTCCCGAATCTATTTTTGAAGTAGAATACAACGATGATCTAGGTGACAGTGCAAAATGGAATTCAGATGTAAGTGGTGCAGGTCCCAACGAGGTAACTTTTAGAGGGCAGGAATACGGTATGTTCGACTGGTTTAACGTTTATCCATCAGACGATCTGTTAGATGAATATGAAGCGGGAGATTCTCGATATACAGATAATTTCTATTCTGTAGGTGATACGTACGCAGGCGGTGTAATTGAGGCCATAAGCAATGACAGAAGAGCCGGCTGGAGAAAATATCAGAACTATTATAAAGATACTAATGAAGATCAGGCATCTGGTATCAATATGAAAGTAATACGCTATGCAGATGTTTTACTTATGATGGCAGAATGTGCTAATGAAGTGCGTTCACAATCTGAAGCTATAGGTTATATCAATGAAGTGAGAGCAAGACCTAGTGTAAGTCTTACACCTCTTTCTACTAGCTTAAATAAAACACAGACTTTTGCTGCCATCGTACACGAGCGCGCTGTAGAATTAGCAGGCGAGCAAGTGCGTTTTCCAGATCTTGTGCGTTGGGGTATGGCTCCTGAAGTATTAGGTAAATATGGTTTTCAGGCGGGTAAAAATGAGATTTTCCCTATTCCTAACAGAGAGATCAGCTCAAATGAGAATATTACTCCTGCAGATCAAAACCCAGGATATTAATTTTTTAACTAGCCACCAAGCGATAAAGCTCCTTTACATTTGTAAAGGAGCTTTATTTTTTTAAAAATAACTCGATTATAAGTATCTTAACTAACTCTTATACAGAATTAACATCTCATGATTAAAAGTACCAGCCTACCATTACTATTCTTAAGTCTTATCTTTTGTTTCAATCTAAGTTTTGCTCAGAAAACCATTCAAAATATTGAGGGTAGAAACACCACCAGCCTTAACGGAAACTGGAATTATATCATTGATCCCTATAAAATGGGATATCTCGATTATCGCCAGAAACCGTTTGATGAAAGTGAATCTGGCAAAGGTGGTTTTTATGATAATCTTACTAATATTCCTAAAGACCAGCGCGCAGAATATGATTTTACATTTTCGCCTACGCTGGAAGTTCCCGGCGACTGGAACTCGCAGAAAGAGAACTTGAGCCTTTATGAAGGTACGCTGTGGTATAAAAAAGATTTCGCTGTAGCGAAAAAAACCGGCAGCAGATATTTTCTGCACTTTGGCGCGGTTAATTATGAAGCGCATGTTTATTTAAATGGAAAAAAACTAGGTGTGCACAAAGGCGGATTTACTCCTTTTCAGTTTGAGGTGACCGATTTTCTTAACGATGGAGCCAATTTTGTGGTCGTTATGGCCGATAATTCAAGAAAGCAGGATGAAATCCCCACAGTAAATACAGACTGGTGGAATTATGGCGGCATTACCCGCGATGTTTCCTTAATTGAAACTCCGCAGTCGTATGTTTCAGATTATAAAGTGCAGCTTGCAAAACATGATAACAAACGCATAGCGGGATATGTAGAAGTTGACGGTGCCACCAGCGGAAGCGTGATCTTAGAAATTCCACAACTCAATATTAAGAAAACCATCGCAGTTAATGAATCGAAAAATGCGTTCGATTTTCCGGTTAAAAACGTCGATTTTTGGTCTCCTGAGCACCCTTTTTTATACGATGTAGCACTCACGTATAATGGCAATGTTATTCATGATAAAATTGGTTTTCGCCAGATTGAAACCCGGGGAAAAGATATTCTCTTAAATGGTAAATCAGTTTTTCTAAAAGGTATTTCCATTCATGATGAGAATCCACTGTTACCGGGGAGATTGCGCGGCGAGGGCGATATGCGTATGATGTTGAGCTGGGCAAAAGAACTGGGCTGTAATTTTGTGCGACTTGCACATTACACCCACAACGAGACCATGTTGCGACTTGCAGATGAAATGGGGCTCATGGTATGGGCAGAAGTTCCTGTTTACTGGACGATCTCATGGGAAAATGCAGAAACCTATAAGAATGCAGAAAATCAACTAACCGTTGGTATAGAGCGCGATAAGAACAGAGCGAGTATAATTATCTGGTCTGTGGGTAACGAGACGCCTGTTACAGATGCCAGAAATCAATTTATGGGCAATCTTGTAGATAAGGCGCGCAGTCTCGATGACACAAGGCTGGTAGCGGCTGCACTTGAGGTTGAGCGTGAAGGGCATACTGTTGTAGTAAATGACGCTCTGGGCGAAAAACTTGATCTTGCCAGTTTTAATGAATACGGGGGCTGGTATTGGGGAGAACCTAATGATCTGCCTAATTATAAGTTTGATATAGAATTTGATAAACCTGTGGTAATTACAGAATTTGGTGCTGCTGCATTGGGTGGTTTTCATGCAGATGATGACACTATGTGGAGCGAAGAATATCAGGAAAATGTATATGAAAATCAGCTAAAAATGCTCAAAAACGTTGAAGGTTTACGAGGTATGACTCCCTGGATCTTAGCCGATTTTAAATCGCCACGCCGGCAGCATCCGGTATATCAAAATTTCTGGAATCGCAAAGGCCTAATTTCAAACACGGGGCAGAAGAAAAAGGCGTACTACGTGCTTCAGGATTTTTATAAAAACAAATAATTCCTTCTATAAAATTAATCATACAACCACGATCATGACCAACCGAAGAATTTTCATCAGGCATTTAAGCAGCGGCGCAATAGGTTTTTGCATCATGCCCACATTAACTTTCTGCAAGTCTAATACAGAAGAACAAGAGCCAGAAATTGCAGAGAACCAGTCGTCCTTGCCCAGAAGTACGCCAGAAGCACAGGGAATTTCTTCAGAAACTATTATAAATCTCATCAATGAGATAGAAAAAAGCGAGATACAGTTTCATGGCCTTATGATCGTACGTAACGGTTATGTTGTGGCAGAAGGCTGGTGGTATCCTTATGCGGCAGATCTAAAACATCAATTATATTCTTTAAGTAAAAGTTTTACTTCTACAGCCGTTGGTCTGGCGGTAAAGGATGGTTTGCTCACTGTAGAAGATCAGGTAATTTCGTTTTTCCCTGATGATCAACCGGAAGAAATAAGTGATTATTTAAGAAGTATGAAAGTAAAACATTTGCTTACCATGTCTGTAGGCCATTCTGAAGATACAACAGGACAACTGCGCAATGATCCTGACGGTAACTGGGTGAAGAAATTTCTTAGTTTACCTATAGCTAATGAACCCGGTTCTGTGTTTTTGTACAATACCGGAGCGACTTTTATGCTTTCTGCGATCGTGCAAAAAGTGACCGGCGAGAAGCTGATAGATTACCTGCAACCGCGACTGTTTGAACCCTTGCAAATTGAAGGAATGGATTGGCTCGAAAATCCGCAGGGTATAAATACCGGCGGGTACGGCTTGCGTGTAAAGACTGAAGATATTGCAAAACTGGGCCAGCTGTATTTACAAAAAGGAAAATGGGGTGATGAACAGATTTTAACCGAAGAATGGGTTAATGATGCCACCACAAAACGAATAGATTCTAAGGGATCTAACCCAAATGATCCTCCGGTGACCGACTGGAATCAGGGTTACGGTTATCAATTCTGGATGAGCCAGTCTGACGGTTTTAGAGCAGATGGAGCTTTTGGTCAATTTAGCCTGGTAAGCCCAGAACATAATACGGTTGTGGCCATCACTGAAGAAAGTTTTAACACACAGCGATCAATGACGCTGATCTGGGAGAATTTATATACCAATTTGAGCGACGAAAACCTGCCTGAAAATGCTGAAAATCGGGAAAAAATGACAGAAATCCTCGATGGGCTTAGACTTTCTGTCCCAGTTATGAATGCTACTTCAGCAAAAGAGGAAACTATAAATGGAAAGACCTTTCAGCTTAAAGAAAACGATCTGGGAGCCAAAGCAATCACGATTAGTTTTAGCAACCAAATATGCACTCTAAATCTGGAACAGGAAGAAAATGATATTACCGTAAAATGTGGCCAAAATGAATGGAATATCGGCGATAATGAGAAAAAAACGACCCAATCTTTATTTCCGGTGCCGGGAAGAATAGATTTTCCTTCTAAGATCGCCGCATCGTATACGTGGGATGATAATGAAAATCTAATTGCGACCTGGCGTTTTATAGAAACAGTTCATGGCGATCAAATCACCTGCACTTTCACAGACGATTCTATAAATATTTCTTTTATGAATAGCGCAGCTCAGGGAAGTGGCAATGAAGATCCAAGAAAAGATATTACGGGGAAGATGGGGTAGTAAAAAGTTAATTATGTACAGCAATATGAACTTTCAAGAAGAAGAATACATCTTACTTTATAATCCGCGGAAGTATTCCTATTTTCCTGTTCGGATTTTAAAAATTGAAGATGAGGGAGCTTTAGTTAAAGTTTTATCGAATTCTACCGAGAAGTTTTTTTTCAAATATTATTTTGAGAATTACGGATACCGGAGGCCTTTTATCAGTAGCGATTTAATTTATAAGTGCGGATTTCATAAGGACGATAGAGGCTTAATTTATCGTAATGGTGATATAATAATAGTAGAATCATATTTAGGAAAAGTTGAAGCAAAGACAGATAAGTTTGACAATACTGAATTTCTCAGACATCTCGACATCGAAACCATTTTTTTGGGATTTAAAATTCTCAACCAGAAAGATCTTAAAGTTTATCTCTCTTTATTATCTGGCTCTCCTCTAGATACTACTTTTGAAAATTTTAAAAAAGTCAACGGTACAATAACTGACATACAATCATTTTTTCAAGAGCTTGAACATCATGGTTTAAATCAAATTGATTTCGATAAAGTAATACTTACTGCTAACAAATTAGAAAGGGAATAAAATATTAGATTTAATGCAGGTATCCATTTGATCAGATTTACATTTTTAAATTATTTCCCTCAAAAATATTTTTCAGCAAATTGAATAAAGTAAGGCCAATTAGGTATAACGGTGTGCCCGCCTTCATGAGTTCTAAAAGCAACATCGCCATCTATAAGTGTTGTTTCCTGTGGAGGGAATTCATCAACACCAATTCCCTTTTTGCCTAATAATTCGTAAACAGGACCGGCATATAGTCCCCCTAAGAACATACCTTTAGCATCAACCCAATGACCTTCTACATTTGGAGAACCTGTGCTTATAAAAACAGGTCTGGGAGCACAAAGAGCAACAAGCTCGTGCGCATCAACAGGAAGATCATTTTTAGTTAACGGGCCGGCATATTTAATAAAATTAGGCGCAAACCAGTGATACTCGCCAGATGAAGCAAGATTTTCTACCTGCTCGCCTATGTTTCTGCGAAATAACTTTGCGCCTCCTGCACCAGAAGAACCTATAAACCCAATAGCAAAGCGTGGTTCATAAACCATAGCGACGAGAGCAGCTTTTCCGTAACGGGAGAGACCCTCAATAACTACCCGTTCCTGATCTACACTTTTATCTGTTGCAAAATAATCCAGAGCCCGGCTGGCGCCCCATGCCCATGCGCGCAAAGCTCCCCAATCATTAAGTTTACGGGGTTGACCTTTGTTTACCAGGCCAATAATACCTTCTCTTAACCCCGCACCGTTATCTGCCTGATAACTTGTAGGTATCAATATGGCATATCCCCAGTCTTTTTGCAGAAGCTGTTCTTGCCAGGTAGGATGCTGTACCGGAGGCATTTTCATACCTGCAGGCCAGTTCCAGCCAAATTCTATAACGGTAGGAATGGCTTTTTGAACATTGCGCGGAGTTGTTACTGTCATATCTATTGTAACATCAATAGCGGGGTAGGAGCTATTATCTACATGACCGGCGAGTGTTTTTACCGTTACCGGAAAATCGCCTATAACTGTGTCTTTTTGAGCGATAACTTCCCAGTTCACACTGGGAACATCATCAGGAATATTGCCATATACTTCCTCATTAAAATCTTTCAGTATTTCTTCTCTTCGTTTTTGCCAGTCGGCAGAAGTATTTACAGGTTCCCCGTTGTTAAAAACAAGTGGATCTGGCAAAGAAGTATATGTTTTCGCTTTAGCTTCATCAATATTTGCGGCGTTAGCATCATTGGGATTTCCAGAAGGACCGGGGCGGAGGCTTTCGATACCTAATTTTTTCATCATTAGCGCGTGATCTGCATTGTTGAGTTTATTAATACTGTCACGCTTCTGTTGGGAAAACTGCGCAATCGATTGCGAAATACAAAAAAAGCAAAGTAATGCAGTAAATAATTTGTTCATGATATAATATAGAAAGATGAAAATGAAGTTTAGTATTCTAAAAGTAATCAAATCTTACTTAAAATCTGCACATAGAGATTTTTTCTTATTCTCATTTATTAAGAGGGATTTTATATTGTCTTAAAGCATAATGTTATCTTAAAAATCATAGAGAATGTCTTTTGCGTTAATTTTTAACTGGTTTAATGCCATTGTAATGGCTAATTTTATAATAATCAATTATAAACTACTCAGGTTATGGAAAAGGCAGAAGACGTAGGTGTAGCATTTTATGAGGTTATGGGGCGTTTGTTTTATGCCATTGTAGCTTCAGATGGTGTTGTAACAGCCAGTGAACAAAAATGTCTTAAGCGTATGGTATGTTCTCATTGGGTCTGCATAGAGGAGGTGAAAGATAAATTTTGCTCCTGTAAACCTACAGAGATTATTCATGCTTTTGAGTACGCCTTATTTAAACGGTTAAGGTGTGATGCGTGTTTTAATGAGTATTTAAGCTTTAAGAATGAAAACCCGGAATTGTTTGCCCCGGTGGTTAAAAAACTAATCTGGACGACCGCTAATGTAATAGTACACGCTTTTCCCGGGCTTAACAGATCTGAAGCTCAAATGTTGATAAGGTTGCAGGAATCTCTGAAAGCTTGATAACATCTTTTAAAGTGAAGTTAATTATTTCACAGTTAGCTCAACTATCTATAATTTAAGTAGTGTCATAAAAAATCTAATTTAACCAACAATAATATGTCTAAAGAACAAAAAATTCCGCCTCAGGATCAATCGCAACCTGGTGATGAGCATAAAATGTCCCCGCAACCCGAAATTATAAAAGACAGCTACAATGGCAGCAATAAATTAAAAGGTAAAGTCGCCCTTATCACCGGGGGAGATAGTGGTATAGGCCGCAGCATCGCCGTACATTTTGCTCGTGAAGGAGCAGATGTAGCTATCATCTATTTAGAAGAGGGCGAAGATGCCGAAGAGACAAAGAAGCTGGTAGAAAAAGAGGGCAGGAAATGTCTTGTTATTCAGGGAGATCTTAAGGATCACCAGTTTTGTAAGCAGGCAATTGATAAATGTATAAAGAGCTATAATCAGCTAAATATTATAGTAAATAACGCGGCCGTACAATTTCCTAAAGACAGTATTGATGAGATCTCAATAGACCAGATAAATGAAACTTTTAATACTAACATCATCCCTTATTTCTCTATCGCTAAAGAGGGCCTTAAGCATTTAAATGACGGGGATTGTATCATAAACACTACCTCAGTCACTGCTTATAGAGGTAGCGAGCATTTACTTGATTATTCAAGTACTAAAGGTGCAATAGTATCTTTTACCAGATCATTATCAAAAATGCTTGCAGAAAAAAATATAAGGGTGAATGGTGTTGCACCTGGACCTATATGGACGCCTTTAATACCATCTACATTTGATGATATTGAAGACTTTGGTAAAAAAGTACCTATGGGAAGACCGGGACAACCCAGCGAAGTAGGTCCTGCCTATGTTTTTTTAGCGAGTGAAGACAGTTCATACATTACTGGGCAAATAATTCATGTGAATGGAGGAGAAGTTATAAACGGATAGATTGACAGCTGTCCTTAGCTTGATTCTATAAAAACTGTTGTTAAACCTCGTAGTTATCCTACGGGGTTTTTTAGTTAGGGAATATGTTGTATTGAAAATCGGTGTTTTTTGGCCTGAAATCGGGTTAAAAGACTGAAAAATTGCAAATTATTATCAAAATTTTATAAGTTTTTCAATTTCGCAGTAAGTAATTTTAAGGTACAACCAAACCAAAAATAAGCTTATGAATAAAAACCACAAAGGTGGCGGTATGGCTTCTCGAGGGGTAAGCCGCCCAATGTCTAAACAATCTGGTGAAAATAATAATGACAATAATGGTAAGGAAGATGGTGGCATGAACCGCGATATGATGCTAAAAATGCATCATAAACAAACACTTTGGGTTTATTGGCTAATAATTATATTGGGTTTATGGCTTGCTATTTCACCGTTAACCTTTAGTTATAGTAAAGATATCGTGCAGCCTTCCGGCGGAAGAGAGCTTTGGCTTTCAGATGTCTATCGTGTTCTTATCATGCAATATAGTGATGTTATATGTGGGATACTTCTTATGATATTAGGATGGCGATCTTTAACACCTAACCGGCCGGTGACTATATGGTTAGCATGTTTTATTGGTATCTGGCTAAATATTGCACCTCTTATATTCTGGGCCCCCACATCAATGATCTACCTCAATGATACCATCGTAGGTGTACTTATAATTGCACTTACTATTCTTATTCCAGGTATGCCCAATATGATTTCATACATGAAAATGGGCAGTAGTGTACCACCGGGATGGACGTACAATCCTTCAAGCTGGCCACAACGATGGATCATGATCGCTTTGGGTTTTATGGGCTGGGTGGTATCAAGATACTTGGGAGCTTTTCAGCTAGGGTTTATAGATGAAGTCTGGGATCCATTTTTTGGTGAAAGCTCAATGAAAGTACTCAATTCTGATATGTCACATTCATTACCGGTTTCAGACGGGGCATTAGGCGCTTTAGCCTACACTTTTGAATTTTTAATGGGCTGGATGGGAAGCCCCACCCGCTGGAGAACAATGCCCTGGATGGTGACTTTTTTCGGGATTCTCGTGATTCCTTTAGGGCTGGTTCACATATTCCTGGTAATTTCTCAACCGGTAATTGTAGGTGAGTGGTGTACTTTTTGTTTGCTTGCCGCAGCCATTATGTTGCCTATGATTCCGCTAGAATTTGATGAGGTCATTGCCATGGGGCAGCACATGGTTCAGGCAAAGCGCAGAGGAGATAATATGTGGCATGTTTTCTGGAAAGGTGGAGAACCTTTTGAAAAAAATGAAGACGAAAGAACTACAGCTATCATGCAATTGCCTAATAAGCCTCTAGAAGTATTTAAATCATCTGTATGGGGTATGAGCGTACCGTGGACGCTGGGTATTAGTACTGCCCTGGGAATAGTAGCGCTATTTGCACCCGCTATTTTTAATATAAGTATAGAGACCAATGCCGCTCATATTTTTCATCTAAGTGGTGCTTTAACCGTAGTAGTCTCAGTTATATCTATGGGTGAGATTGTGCGTGCGGGACGTTTTCTTAATATACTTCTGGGGCTAACACTGGCCATAGGGCCCTGGCTGGTTAACGACAGTAATCTAAGCCTGAGTATAACGGGTGTGGTACTGGGTGCCTTGATCATTTTCTTGTCATTACCCAGAGGGATTGTTAAAGAGAAATATGGTCTTTGGGATAAATATGTAAGATAGTAGCTATCATACAGTAAGAAGTTAAAAAGCATGACAGACGAAGAATTGTTTAAAGAAGCACATCATATTCTGCACGAGAATATGATAAACAAAGATCCTAAAAAGGGTCCCGGCTTTCATTATACAAAACCTTCTACGAGCAGATATCCCTATCAATTTTTTTGGGACACTTGTTTTCATGCCTTTATATTTTCTGCTTTAGGAGAGCATGAGATGGCTCAGGATCATTTACTGAGTCTTTTTTCTCTTCAGAAAGAGGATGGCTTTGTAGGCCACATGATCTATTGGGATAGATTAAAGCCGGGGCGGCTTACAGATTTTTTTCAATCTCGCCCCTCCATTACTAATTTATATAAAAGTCACATGAGCGCTTTAATTCAGCCTCCTCTCGCAGCTCAGGCAGTGCAGTGTGTAGTGAAGGCTTCAGGAGATATGACTTTTTTAAAACAAATAATGCCTAAGCTTAAAAAACAATATAAATGGTTACGTGATAATAGGGATTTTGATGGCGATGGTTTGCTTACTATTATTTCACCGTTTGAATCTGGTATGGACTGGAAACCCACCTATGATGTAGCTTTAAATATGAAACCTGATAAAGCAGACTGGAAGCTGTTTTTAAAGTTTGTAAGTGTTGATTTTCGGAATTTTATGAACAATTATAATTTGAAGAAAATCGCAAAAAAAGGATACTTTCTAGTTAAAGATGTGGGTTTTAATACCATTTATGCCCAAAATCTACGCGCGATGGGTGCGTTGTGTAAAATGCTTAATGATCCTGATGAACAAGCTTACAGAAAAGCATCAGATGAAGTTACACAGCAAATCCTAAAGGTGATGTACAATAAGGAAAAAGCTGCTTTCTTTGATGTATTTGGCAAAGATAATAAGCAAATCGAGGTGTTAACACCTACAATTTTTTATCCTGTAATTCTTAAAGGTGTGCCCGCCGAAATATCAAGTGAAGTGATGAAGCGGCATTTTTTTAATGATGATGAATTTCACGCACCTTTTGCTATACCATCTGTTGCGCAAAATGAAGCTTCTTTTAATCCTGAAGAATCTCTGTATATATGGCGTGGCCCCACCTGGATTGTAAATAACTGGTTTCTCCACAAATTTTTTATGGAGAGAGGGTATGAAGAAGAGGCACAAAAATTAATAGACAGTTTTAGAAAGCTCATCGAGAAAAGCGGGTTTAGAGAATACTACAACCCATACACGGGAGAAGGTTATGGTGCTCATGGTTTTACCTGGGCCGGGCTGGTTATAGATATGATCAATATGGAAAATGAACACAAAGAAAAAACGACTGTTAAATAGAAACTTAATAAAGATAATGTGATGGGGATAATGAGGTGGTTGCAGAAAATTAAAGAAGAGAAAGATATTCTTACAGGCGATGCGCTAAAGCATAAAGTATTTAGTAGCAGCAATAAATTTCCTTCAACAAAAATAGCTAAAGAAGAATTTAAACGATCTATGGCTAAACTTTTTAAGATAAATCTCTGGACGCATCTGCCGGGAATTACAGCAACATTTCAGTTATACGGCCCCCAGGGAGAAAAGAAATACACCACACATAAACCAAATGTAGATGATTATGTAAGGATCGATTTTCCGGGACCTTTTCCCGAAAATTGGGTTAAAATAACCGATTTTAATCAACTGGAAGCACTTGTTGAGTTTACGGTCAAGCCTTCTCAAGATCCTACTGCTACTGATGTGGACAAAGAAAAAACTGCACATTTTTTTAAAGATATTAGCAGTAGTACGTTTAGAATAGAAATAAAAAACAAAACTCTGTACGCTTATCAAATAGGCCTTAACGAAATGATAAATAATAAAGGTGAAGAAGCCGGTGACAGGAAAATGATTAATACCCTTCTTGCTGAAACTGGCAGAGTGGGATTTCAGCAATTTCAGTGGAAGTTACTTACAGATTACCTGGTTCACAAAATTGAAATATAAGAATTATGACAACAAACAGTTCGACTAAAACTAAAGATTATAAAGGTGTGGTAGTAATTACGGGAGCCTCTGCAGGATTAGGCAGGGCTTGTGTACGCATGTTTGCCAGTAATGGGTATGATGTGGGTCTTATCGCGAGAGGTAAAGATGGTTTGCTGGGAGCGAAAAAAGAAGTGCTTGAGATGGGACGCAGGGCTTATTTTTGTCAGGTAGATGTTGCAGATGGTGATGCGGTAGAGGAAGCTGCCGGGATTATAGAGCAACAATTAGGGCCTATAGTTGTGTGGGTGAATAACGCTATGAACAGTGTTTTTAGTCCGGTTAAAAAAATGACTCCTTTAGATTTTAAAAGAGTGACAGAAGTTACTTATTTGGGTCAGGTGAATGGAGCACTTGCTGCTTTAAAAAGAATGTTGCCCAGAGACAGAGGCTCAATAGTTTTTGTAGGATCTGCACTGGCATATAGGGGTATCCCATTACAGGCGGCTTATAGCGGTGCAAAACACGCTATAGAAGGATTTTATGATTCTTTAAGAGCAGAATTATTGCATGATAAGAGTAAAGTGCAGGTAACAATAGTCGAGCTTCCTGCAATGAATACAACGCAGTTTGGTTTCGTGAAAACGAGATTACCTAACAAACCACGTCCCATGGGTACAATCTACCAGCCTGAAGTTGCTGCAGATGCGATATTATTTGCAGCAGAACATGATCGCAGGGAGATCATGGTAGGCTGGCCAACAGTATATACGATAGTGGGGAACAAGATTGCTCCCTGGTATGGCGACAGAGTTTTAGCAAAAGGCGGAATAAAAGGACAGCAAACAGATGAACCGGAAGATCCTGACAGAAGCCATAACTTGTGGCATCCTATTCCCGGTGATCATGGCGCTCACGGATCATTTGATGATAAGGCTAAAAATTACAGTATCGAACTGTGGTTTAGTAAGAATAAAGCTATGGTTTATGTACTTGTGGCTTTATTCATTCTAGCTGTGATTTTAGTTATTCTCCTGCTTTAAAAGGTTTCTTCAAAAATAGATGCATGCATGGCATTTTGTTTGACGAGCAAGTAATGATTATGTAGTGCTTTCCAAAAAGGATATTGCCTATAACTAAAGCCATTCTCTGTTGCATAAACAGCTATTTCTTCTGTAGCTATTTTCATATGCGCATAGCTCAGATGAGGAAAAAGATGATGCGCCACATGGTAGTTAAAGTTGCCCATAAAAAAAGAAATGAACCAGTTATTATTGCTTATATCTGTGGTTGTGCGTAGTTGATGCTCAAACCATGTGGTTTTTAACTGCTGATTTAAATCTGGTATAGGAAACTCATTAGCAATATTAGCATGGGGAGGTAAAAGCACTGCCAGGGCAAAGACACTAGCTGAGAATGTTAATACCAAAAACCCTGTAAAAACGCTTAAAAACGGGATATTAAACAGGAAAATTGGAACGATGAACATGTAAAGTATATAAAAGGATTTGAAGAAAATAAGCTTTATATATTCTTTTAACGGTATGTGCGTAGATTTTTTTATAGTGCTATTAGATGAAAAATAATCTTTAAAATCTCTTATTATTAACCAGTTGAATAAATAAAGTGGATACAGCAAGAACATTAAATAATGTTGATAATTATGTAGCCGCGAGTGCGGTGCAGTAGGATAGATCTTAAAAAGACTGCTTTGCTCAATATCTGTATCCCATCCCTGCATATTAGGAAAATTGTGATGCATCAACTCATGTCTTTTTTTCCATATAAAGCTATTTGCCCCAAGCAAATCGAAAAAATAGAGAAAAAAGCGGTTGAGACTTTTACTTTTAAAGACATTATCATGACTTACCTCATGTATAACAGTTAAAAATATAAAGACTAAAAAGATACCCATTGTAAAATAACCCAGGTAAAAAAGAAATGTAGAAGGATACGCCTGCAATGTTAAAAAATATAATGCAGCGTACATTATGGGGAAAATGCAGGTCTTTATACGTATCCAGTTCACACCTGTCGCTTTATCATTTTTGATTCGTGAGTTTATACGTTTTTGCAGATTTCTAAGGTGTTTTTCTCTGGTGTCAGGTTTAAATTTAGGAAGTGTTGTTTGATCAAAAGTAGTTGGTTGCTTCATAGTAACAAATTTAATGGGGGTACAATAAGCTTGTTGCTGACTTAAAATTAAGAGAAACCGTTATATTAGAATCTTAATTATAAGTGAAGATTTATAAAGAAACGTAACCGCTAAGTAGATGTTCGCTATGCCACAATTCTCCTAATAATAACTGTAGATATTTAAAGGCAATACCCGGACACAGCAGATTTAGCGGTTTAAAAACTCATTATTTTTGAAGGCCAAAACATAAGTCTCGCAGAGAATGGAAAAAAATTGATGGCACTGTACTTAAATCGATCTTATCTCAAATATTATGGGCATGCTGTAAGCCACGCGTACGGGTCTGCCTCTTTGTTTGCCGGGAATCATATTAGGTAATATACTAACTACCCGGCTTGCCTCCTGCTCCAGAGCGGGATGAGGAGCTCTGGAGTGCACGTCTACTATGTTTCCGTTTTCATCTATTGTAAATAGCACGTAAATTTTTTGAACTCCGGTCAATCCTAATTCCCGACCTAATGAATTATCAAATTCTTTTGTCACAAACTCCGTTATCTTTTTAGACATACAATCCTTTCTAGCGGTTTTGTCATTTTGTCTTTCACAACCGGGATAGACAGGTACTTCTTCAACCAGCACAAAAGGAACGTCTTCAATTACTTCCTCTTTTGCAAATGAGACTTCATCAACTAAAACCGTATTTTCTGCTACAATGGCTTCATCGAGACTGGTCTCTGTAGATTCTATAATACTTTCTTCTACTTCTGTATCATTCTCTATGACTTCTAAAAATTGAGTAGACTCAATCTTAGGTGGAGGTGGGGGAGTGATCTCTACGCGAGTGATAGGGATATTGTCTTCAAGAACATAATCTACATTGATCTTAAGGGCATTATTGTCTATTTCAGATTTATAAGTTTTCGTTTCTAACGTGAAATAGGTAACCAGTAGTGCCGTAATAAGCCCTATTTGAAAGAATAACGTTTTATACGTATTGAGATCTGCGGTTTTATTTTTTTTGACTTGCATGACAGCGGTATTTAAAATTTGGTAGTACTAATTTATAGGCTGTTCTGTTCATAAAAAATGACATTCATCAGTTTAGAATAAGCATACACCCCGGGCAGTTAAATATTTACTAAAAGTGCCTGAAAGAAGGTGAATGGTTTGAGTAGAAGCAGCAGCATTCGTAAATTACTTTAGATAATAAAAAGATGAGAAATGAAAGTTTTCATAGGTTGTTCCGGATGGAATTACAGACACTGGAAAGGCAAGTTTTATCCTGAAGATATTCCGCAGAAAAAGTGGCTTGAACATTATGCGTCGGTTTTTAATACGGTAGAGGTTAATAGCACTTTTTATCGAATGCCCAGAGAGAGCACTGTTGCCAGCTGGGAAGAAAGAACACCTTCTCATTTTAATTTTACTCTAAAAGGAAGTCGTTATGTAACGCAAATGAAAAAACTGCATGAGGTAGAAGAAAGTGTACAGAACTTTGAAGATGTTGCTTCAGTTTTAAAAAGTAAACTTAGTTGCATTCTCTGGCAACTTCCGCCCAGCCTGCACCGCGATGATGAGCGACTTGATAATTTTTGTAAAGTGCTAAAAAACAGCAATACCAATGTTATTGAATTTCGACATGAGTCGTGGTTTACTAATGAGGTGTATCATATTTTAGAAGAGAATAATGTGAGTTTTTGTTCCATTTCTAGTCCGCGTTTTGCAGAAGAAATGATTGTAACCGGTAAAGTAGGTTATGTACGTTTTCACGGAAAAGGAAAGAAATGGTACGACTACAAATATTCTACCGAAGAACTGAAAGAATGGAGTGAGAAAATTAAAGCTTGTAAAGCTGAAGAAGTATATATCTATTTTAATAATGACATTGGTTCTAATGCTGTAGAGAATGCACAAGAGCTTAGAGAATTATTGTCTTAGAAACGATATATTAACTAATCAAGTTTCTATCTAAAACATTTATTAAAATGATTAAATAGATTTTAAAGTAATATTTATTTCAAAAATCTACTGAATTCAAATAACATTCTAATTTTTAATATAAAGCATATGATAACGCTAACAGCACAAGAAAACACAGTTTTTACTGTGGCTTCAGATCAACTTGAGAATGAGGATTACGATAAAATAATCCCCTTTTTAAAGGAAAAAATCGACGAATTTGGCACCATAAACTGGTATTTTGAAATGACCAATTTTAAGGGGTGGACCCTGAGCGCACTTTGGCGTGATGCCAAATTTGACCTTAAAAATAAAGACCACCTTGCTAAAATTGCGATGGTAGGTGAAGAAAAGTGGGAAGAAGCTATGACATCATTAATGAAGCCTTTTACAGATACTCAAATACAGTTTTTTGATCTTGGTGACAGAGAGGCGGCTAAAAAATGGATAACAAGTTAATACCTGTCATATTCTAAAAAGTACCTGTTATGCCTATACCACGAGCTCCTAATCTTACATCCCAGGAGATCTTTTTGTCAGGTCTTTTCTCGTGGAAGTTTTTATATCTCCTGTCCAGATAATGATCTATAGATTCTACGGTGGCAATACTTAAAATAGTACTAAGAAAGACATCACTTAACCAGTGGTCACCCTCCCATAAACGACTTATGGGTGGTATAGCTCCTAATGTTATAAAGCCAGCCTTGATCCACGGGTTGTCAAAATGTTTTGCAAGCACATAGGCATTAGTAAATGCCAGTACCGTATGTCCTGATGGGAAAGAGTGATAGGCACCTTCTTTACTAAAAGGTCTAAAATCATTAGGCTTACGTCCCTCACCCGGTCTTGCTCTTCCTGTAAAAGTTTTTGCTATCTGCTGTATGAGTCCGGCTGTACTTGCAGAAGACAAAAGTAACACGCTCGTTCTGCGCCATTTCTCACTTTTAAAAGCTGCAGAGGTTATATAGGCGGCACCTAAAATCATATAATTATTCTGAGGGCTACCATAATACCATCCATATTCACGTATTACCTGGGGCACGCCTTCACGCTGTCGCTGAAAAAACTCGCTCGTCTCTTCATCTACAGTATATAGTAGAAGCGCTCCTGTAAGTGTACCGCCCAGTTTTAACCAGTCGTTGCCTTGCCAGTGAGCAGGTCTTGAAAGACCGTAACCCATACCGCCTAAGAAACTTCCGGCATCATACTTTACCAGTTCTAGAAAGGTTTTGTCTTCCTGATTATCGAGTGTATCGCTAAGAGATTTATTAAGAATATCCTGTGAAAAGCCAGATGTGCTTAAAAGAACAAGGCTAAGGCAAATAATGAACTTATGTATTCTGAGTAGAGATGTATTCATAAAAATAGATGATGCAGGCTTTCTTAATCTGAAAATTGGGCAAATCTAAAGATTCTAAAGAGAATCTAAAGAATGATTTAATTAGATTAAACTGTTTTGCGATTGATGATGCTTATACAATTCATCCCTCATATTTTACAGTTGGGTTATAAAGCGTTGAATTACTTACAGAAACAAAAGACTTTTGAAGTGTAGAATCAATCAATCTTAAATCGAAAGTCATGAATCAATTTATTCTTTTTTTAATTGTGAGTGCTACAACAGCTCTCACCTCATTTGCTCAAACAGTTGAAGTTAATTATCGGCATAATATTAACGAAAATCACCTAAAAACAACCGATTTTAAGGCTTGTTACACCGATTTTGATTCGCCTTTTAGTGCGACAAATGAACTAAATAACTGCGCAGGTGACATTGAAGAAAACAAAAAGTATTGAGAATTTAAACCGATAACCAAATTCAATTTCAATTTTAAAAACTACATCATGAAAATAATAACAATAATTTTAGCGGCTTTTTTAACTGTTCCGGTTTTCGCACAAGCTCAATATGAGCAGGGTATGAAGAAGGCCTTTACACTTTACGGTGAAGGTAAACTAGATGAAGCAGCAAATATGTTTGAGCGTATAGGCAATGCAGAGCAGGACAAATGGCTGCCATATTATTATGTGGCGCAAATAAATATTAATAAAAGCTGGACTGTAAAAGATGAGAACGTTTTAAAAGCTCAACTCGATAAGGCACAAGAATTTATTAATATGGCAACCACAAATTCTAAAGACAATGCCGAAATTATGGTTTTGCAGGCGCATCTTTACACGGCGTATGTCGCTTTTGACGGGCAACGCTATGGTATGCAATATGCCGCAAAAGTGTCTGAAATTTATAGTAAAGCCAAACAATTAGCACCAGATAATCCACGTGTAGTTTTTAGTAAAGCAGAGTGGGACATGGGTTCTGCCAAGTATTTTGGTCAGGATGTAACGCCATATTGTAAAGACATTGAGCGCGCTTTAGAACTTTTTGGTACCTTTAAAAATGAAGATCCGTTTTATCCTGACTGGGGAGCAGACCGAGCTCAAGAAGCATTAAAAGCTTGTAAAGCATAACTATGACTTATTTGTTAAGAGAATTAGGCAAGGCCATAATAGTAGGAACATCAATATTCTTGGTGTTCCTTATTATTTACTTTTTTATGGGACGGCCTATAAATCTGGACGAAGATCTCCTGTATGAATATGGCCTCAATATTATGTATACAGTTATACTGTACATGTTTAATAATGTGGTATACATTTATTTTTGGAAGAAATACAAAGACAGACTTTTTAGTACAGCTCACCTAAGCAGAGCAATTGCAGGAGGTATTGGCGTTTCAATTCTTGGCATTTTTCTATGCAGACTTCTTGAAGCTATTTTTATAGAAGGGGAAACGTTTTCAATATTTATCGCAGGTGAACGAGTGCAATATTACTTTGTGTCGTTTGTGATTTCTATGGTGGTAACAGCGATTTTTTACTTTTTCTACTATTACAAATGCAAAAAAGAAAAACAGGTAAAAGAGCAGAAGATCATCGCGCGCACAGCTTCGGCACAGTTTGATGCACTTAAAAATCAATTAGACCCTCACTTTCTGTTTAACAGCCTTAATGTTCTCACCAGTTTGATAGAAGAGAACCCAGAACAGGCTATGAAATTTACAACGGCCTTATCTAAAGTTTATCGCTACGTGCTGGAGCAGAAAAATAAAGAACTGGTCACGGTAGATGAAGAATTAGCTTTCGCGAAAACATACATGACGCTAATAAAAATGCGCTACGAGGATAGCATAATCGTGAAAATACCCGAAAAATCGGTCAATCCTGAAGCAAAAGTGGTTCCGTTATCCTTACAATTATTGCTGGAGAATGCAGTAAAACATAATCGGGTAACACCTACAGACAAACTCATCATAGAAATAACTGAAGAAAATGACTTTCTTCAGGTTAAGAATAACCTTCAGGAAAAACAGGTCATTAAAAAAAGCAGTGGGGTAGGTCTTTATAACATTCACAAACGTTACGAGCTATTAACTAAAAAAGGAGTACAAATAAGCAAAACAGATGATCATTTCATGGTAGAAATCCCTGTACTTACCCGCCGGGTAGAATATGTAAAAAGCTCTGCAGATTTTCTTTCTGATAAAAAATATGCACGAGCAAAAGAGCACGTAGAAAAATTAAAGGCTTTCTATATACACCTGTTCATGTACCTAGTGGCAATACCATTTTTTATAGGTTTTAATCTACTTTCGGGTTCATTTCCCTGGGCGATATTTCCCATATTCGGGTGGGGAATAGGTGTGCTTTTTCATGCGGCAGACGTTCATGCATGGAATCCTTTTTTAGGCCAGAACTGGGAAGAGCGTAAGATCAAGAAACTGATGGATAGAGAAAAGTCTGGTTTATGACAATTCAGTAAACAAAAACAACAATACGGTAAGACCTTTTTTAAAAATGATCATTAATTAGAGAAATTTGATAGTATAAAAGATCATTTAAAAACTACAGCGATGGAAACCAATTTTGACAAAGAGAACAGATATTTAAAAGCTAAAGAGCAAGTAAAGGAGATTAAGAAATTCTATACCAGCCTCTTAAGTTATATTGTGGTTATAGGCTTGCTTGCATTTATTAATTACTACACTAATGAATTTAGATACGCCTGGTTTTTATGGGCTGCATTTGGCTGGGGAATTGGTTTGATCTTTCATGCTGTACGTGCCTTTGACTGGAATCCCTTTATTAGCAGAGATTGGGAAGAACGAAAGATAAAGGAGTTTATGGAGAAAGAAGAACACAATAAGAACTCACTGGGGCGCTGGGAATAAATATTAAAAAAAATGGAAACAAATGAAGTAAAATACGAAAGAGCAAGAAAGCGGGTTTCTCACATAAAAGCCTGGTATTATCATCTTATAATTTACATTGTTATAAATGTGGTCTTCATAATATTCAACACCGGTATAATAGACGGCGGCAGCATAAGTGGTTACATACCCTGGTGGTCATCGCTTACTATGCCAATCTGCTGGGGGCTAGGAGTGCTCATAAGCGGCATTTACGCTTTTAAAGGATACAAATTTGACCACTTTTACAAAAGGTGGGAAGAGCGCAAGATTCAGGAATATCTTGACAAAGAAGAGAAAGAAGTACAGACATTTACTAAAGAATAACCTGAAAATATTTTGAATGTAATGAATGTATTGGTAATAGAAGACGAGAAACCATCTGCAAGAAGACTTACCAGAATGGTAGAGAAATTGGGTTTAAATGTAGCAGAAATGCTTCACTCTGTAGAAGAGTCTGTAACCTGGTTTAAAGCTAATAAGCATCCCGATCTTATTTTTCTAGATATACAGTTAAGTGACGGACTTTCATTTGAGATCTTTGATCAGGTTGAGGTAAAAAGTGCAATTATTTTTACCACCGCTTTTGATGAATACGCGTTACAGGCTTTTAAGTTAAACAGTATAGATTATCTCTTAAAACCTATAGATGAAGATGAGTTAGTTAAAGCGGTGAGCAAGTACAAAGACCGCATACCACAAAAGCAACAAGTAGAGCTAAACTTTGAAGATATACGTAGGTTACTTGGTGCTACACCAATGGAGAGGGAATATAAAAAGCGGTTTACTGTAAAAATAGGTCAGCATTTAAAAATGATAAATGTAGAAGATGTAGAATGCTTTTACAGCGAAAATAAAGGCACGTATGCCCACACAAAAGATGGCAGAGATTACTTGCTTGAAACCACTCTTGAGAATCTTGAAAATGAGCTTGAACCCGATACTTTTTTTCGCGTAAGCCGTAAATTCTACATTAATATTAAAGCAATACGAGATATTATATCTTACACCAATTCTCGATTGCAACTTAAGCTACATTCTTACAATGAGCAGGAAGTTATTGTGAGCCGGGAGCGGGTAAAAGATTTTAAATTATGGCTTGAGTAAATGCTAATTGATCTTTATATCTGTTTCATTTAATGCAGAGATTTTATCTCCTATTGCTATTAGTCGCGCCTGGTCTTCAGCATTGGGGATATTTGCTCTAATATCGCTTAAAATGAGATTAACCTGTTGTATGATTACTTTTTGATAATCTTTTGTATAACCACCAGACCGCTGAATATAATATAATGATGTAAGCATTTTGTTGAGCATGATCACATCTTGCTTACAATAAGTACGCAACGGTGCATATACAAAATAGATGAGTTCTTTAAACTTAACCGGTTTTAACCGAATAATAGCCTTGTTAATATCGTTGTGAATGAAGCTAAAATCGGCTTTTTTAAGCCTTAAATTGAACAATTCTGTCATATAATCCAGACATGTAATTGCAGTTCCGGGATCATTTATACCAGGACTCATTGCTTTAATAGCAATTTCAGTAAGTTGTTTAAAACCCAGAATGTAATTATTCTCTACTATTTCGCTGCGCGAAAACCCAAAACAGGCTAGCAAACTTTTTAGTTCTTCTTCATCAAGTTTTTTATCACATTTTGCAATAGGCAAACCTTCTAAAATAAAAGCGCCTTTAGTGATCAACAAATCAATCTTACAATTATTCTTTTCGCAAAGGTTAACTAAGGCGTCAAGAGATATATTTTGTAAATATCCTGTACGATTTATCACGTAGGTGTGCCAGGATGAAGTATCTGTAAAAAGTGTTTCATAACCAGATTCATCGGTTTCTTCAATGAGCTTATTTAAGCGATCTTTAGTTTTAGCATATATAGATTCAATAATATTGTTTATTTGAATAGCTTCAGAAATAGCATGAATAAAATATATAAACAATGCCAGTACGATCATACCCATTATAATGCCTATCAATACAGAAAAACCAGGTAGTTGATATTTATCGTCTGTAGGTTTTATGCTCAATAAAATTAGGATGGTGTAAGTAAGCGTGGCAATGTAAAATCCCAATACAAGTTGGTGGCGCTTATTAGAAATAAGACCTGGCAAAATTCTTGGCGAATAGTTATTAGATGCCTGATTTAATAAGATCATCACCATAGAAAAACTAAACACCATAAGTGAAATAATGCCGCCTACAAAAGTGCTTAACAAAGTACGCGCCGTATCTGCATTATTGATGACGAGGGCAGGAGCATTTTTTATAAGAAATACAGAAATTCCCTGACCTTCGGCATATAACATTATAAAACCGAAACACAGACCAAAGAGGGCGAGAAGGGCAGGATAGAAGGCTATTTTACCGGTAAGATCATTCCAAAGTATTCTAAAGCGCGTGACTACAGCATTCATGCTGTAATGTTAGTTATTCTTAAAGCAATAAGACGGCGTTTTACAATACCTTAACAGGAAATGTCTTATGCCCTGAACTTTTCTTTAGAGTCTGTCGCTTCTATTCTGTTCTCATTAAATGCACTGGGGAGTAATTCTGGGATGAGCTTGATTAAAAGCGGCAGCAGAACTCCCCCGCCTGGCAAGAGAAAAATTGCTAAAGACGGGATGCTTTTACAAATATCAAGCAATTGGGTTTTTACTTTCTTTTTCTCGCTTTTTGATAGTTCGCGTAAGGTAGATTGGCCCAGAAGAAGCACCAGCTCTTTACTTTCTGAAAGTTCTAGTATAAGTCTTTTTTTGTTCCGTAAAATAAGAACGCGCACCGTTCGTATTGTCTGGTTATAAAAATGTTTTACAGGATTACTGTAATGCAAATAAGAAATATGCTCCCGGTGTTCTTCTATAAATATATGCACATACCTTGTTGAGGTTGTGATTGCAGTTGCATTAAGTTGCAGATTTTCGCCCAATTTGTACAAAAACGCATATTCTTGCGGGTCAACTTTCTCATCATCCCAAACGGCTAAACAAGCGAGATCATAAATATAATTTTTTTCAAGAACCGTGTCAAAATTAGAGAAAGCCAGCTCATCGAGGTTTTTTATGCTTTTTTCCGGATTTTTAGTGTAACGCAGCGATTTTTCAAAAAGGTTTAAAAGCAATTTGTCATAGGTGCCTTTTTCTTCTTTTGTAGTTAATGCCAGCCAAACGGTATTCATGATAATACTTTCCAGCTTCGGCAAATATTCTTGTGGATCGATTTGCGAAATGAGAAAGTGCTTAAAAGCGATCACATCTATAAACAAGAGCGCGTTTGTGATAAGATTGCTGAAGTTTTTTTGAATAAAAGCTTCATTGGTCTGCACACGTTCCTGTATTATTTTTTCAAGAATTTCAGCCGGACTTTTTCGTCTGAAAGCTGTCGCGAAAAATGATTCTTCCGGGCTTAATTTATTATAGAAAGCAATCGCATTTGTGAGCAGCTCATCTGTACCGCCCATCACCGTTCTGTGAATATATGTTAGGGCATCAAAAAGATTGACTTTTGTTTTCTCCATCTCCGTCCACTGTGAAGATGTATTCTCCGGTTTTTTAAGTGTATTGACTGATACGCCATACAAAAAACCGGTTTTTCTTAAGCGCTCATAAAATACATGCTCATCACCTACTAAAAGGTTCTTGCCCTGTCTTTGCAGATGCAGTTTTTTATTGATCCAGCCAGATGATGATGGATTCATAGAATATTGTAGTTCAAATGTTTACTATTGAATAATAAGTAATATCGCGTGTAAAATATTCTCTTAACAAACTTTAACAGCGCATATCAAAAATATAGAATGTTTCTGAAAACCACTACATATATCTTTTCGTAAATAGACTGTAAACAAAGTTTGGTAGCTTGATTTTACATGAATTGAAATCCAACTTACATTACGTTTAGGCGTAAAAATTTTATGAAAAAGAGATATCAGCTCATAGTTGATTAGTTTTTTGGATTTTTTGTTAGTTGAAGGATCGCCGCGTTTCGGGGGAAACAGGCGATCTTTTTTATACTCCACCAGTTTTAGATTTAAAATGAACTATAAGAATATTGTTTGAAGTGTTAAATGATTTGTACCCTTAATCCTTTAAACAAAAAAAGCAGCCGTATAGGCTGCTTTTCATTTATATATAGTGTTTGATTTATGCGTCTATGACTCCTAAAGTATAGAGTTGTGTCATTGTAGGTGTTTCACTTCCGCCGGCAGGCTCGAGAGTTACACCAAAGGCCTGCGAATTATTAGGATTCTCAAGCGAGAATACTTTATTCTCATCCTGTTCAAAATTCTCAAGAAGCCCCATACTTGTGGGCGTTAAAGGGTCAAGCGTTAATGACCATACCTGATAAACCATTCCTTGTGGCGGTTCTGGTAATCCCTGCGCATCTATGTATGCTCTATTATTTTCTTTATCCCAATAAACACTTACATAAGCATCTGGAGCAACTTCCTGTCCCGCAAGCGGTACCTTAGTTATATTCTTATCTCTTATAATAGAAAGCAGGTTCTGGGTTTTTTCCAGATCGTTGCGCGCATCTTCAATTTGAGTTTCCATAATAGCATTTTCTGCCTGCGTTATCTGGATCTCATCTCTTAGTTTATTATTCTTCTGTAAAAGACTAAAGATACCCACTAGTAGTGCAAGACATGCAGCGAGGCTCAAGTACATAATGATACGCGAAGTTTTATCAACCCTCGCAGGTGGAGGCATGCTTACTACTTTTGCAGCACCATTATTTCCTAATTTATCTTTAAGAGAAGCCAGCAAAGCCTCTGGATTATAAGGAGCTGTAGCAATGCCCAGATCTCTTAGCACGCGTTCTATTTCTTCAACTTCTTCCTTAACTTCAGGATGCTGCAAAAGAAAGGTAGAAACAGCAATGCTTTCCTCTTCGGTTAGAGCACCGTAAACATAGAGCTCTAAAATTCCTGAATCTATATATTCTTGTAATTCCATAATCTATTATTCAACAAGAATTTCTCTTAGCTTATTAATGCAAATCCTGTTCCGTGTTTTAATGGTTCCCAAGGGCATATTCAGTTCTTCTGAAGCCTCTTTTTGGGTAAAACCTTTAAAAAACAGAAGGTCAATCACTTTTTTGCAAATAGGCTCTAGCATGTTGATATACTTGCTAATTCCTATCGCATCAATTTTACTTGAAAAACTACTTTTTTGTTCTAGAATATCTACGAAATATTCATCTGACAGGTTTTTTCTGGAATTCTTAAATGCTTTTGATCTGGTTTTATCTATTGCCGCATTGCGCGCAATATTAAGCAGCCAGGTAAAAAACCTTCCTTTTTTAGGAGAATAACTCTCGCTATTGTCCCATACCTTAATGAATACGTCTTGTAATATTTCTTCTGAAGCCCCCTCATCGCGCACAATGTTAAAGATCACACCAAAAATACTCTCTGAGTATAACTCGTAAATGCGTTCAAAAGCTTTCTCGTCTTTCTGCTGAAGACGCAGAATTAAATCGTCGGGTTGCATAAATTATATTAGGTGACTAAATATAAATAAATTTCAATAAAAAAGCAGCCAGTTGGCTGCTTTAGTAAAATATATAAGAAAAATATATTATTCTATAATTCCACCACAACTTACACGAGATCCAGAATCTCCACTAGGTTGAGATGTAAAATCATCTGCTCCTTCATGTACAATAATCCCTTTACCTACAATGTTTTTAGTATCATCGACGCAATCTATACACCACTCGTCTGTAGTCATCGTGATCGTACCGTTACCGCTGTCATCGGCCTCAAAGTTACCTATATCACCTCTGTGATATCCTTCTGCATCACCCCATTTACCATGTTTCTCATGAGTAGGATTCCAGTGACCACCTGCAGAGGTACCATCATCTGCAGAACAGTCTGCATTCTCATGAATATGTATTGCGTGCGTTCCTGGTTTAAGACCACTAAGAACTGCTGTCATTTTAACGCTTCCGTTTTCTTCGGTGAAAACAACATTTCCTTCTGCTGTACTACCGCTTTTAGGTTCTAGCGCTATGGTAATTTTTTTAGGAGCTTCAGTTTCTGCAGTTGTACTCTGCATTTCAGTTTCGTCTACAGTTGGTTCATCTGTATCAGTTTTTTTATCATTTTTACAGGAAACGAGTCCCAGTGTAAACACCATGATAAAGAGCATTGTGTATTTTTTCATTGTTTAAATAATTTTAGGTTAGTAATTCAATATTAAAATTACTTGTTTCGCCTTGGGCTACCAAAGAATTACCAAAGGCTTAACAAAGATTTGTAAATAATTTACAAGTTAAAGAATCTGCGCAATCCCTATAACGATTGATGTGACTTGAACCCTTTTAATTATAAATCTATTTATTACCAGATACCGCCAGAGCTAGTTTGTGATCACCAATTTTAGCTTCAACTTCTGTAAGCTCACCTATAAATTCGCCATCAATTTGCAGCGCTGTGTCTATACTACATTTAATTGTTGCTTGCTTGGTTTTAATGATATCTACAAAGTCAGGGTTAGGCGCATCATCACTGTACAGTGTTTTTAGAATCTCAACGATGTCCATTTTTTTAAAAATTAGCACTTCAAAAAGTCCGTCGTCCATTTTACCATCAGGATTCACATTAGCACCTGTGCCAAATTTTTTAGCGTTTGCTATTGCCAGCAGGATACCACTCTGTGAGAACTCCTCGCCATTAGCTTCTATAGTAAAATTAAACGGGTATTCACATTTAAAAAGAGTAGGGACAGCCTGCAGTAAATAACCCAATTTGCCTCTAATTTTAGAGTTTTCATAATTTTTAATAAGCTCTGCGTTTATGCCCAGATCTGCAATGTGTAACGAAGTTTGACCATTTATTTTGATCATATCAATTTCTTTGAGGGTACTACCCAAAGCTATTTCTAACTGTTCTTCTCGATTGTCTGGCAAAAGCAGGTTTGCCGCAAGACCATTTGCAGAGCCTGCGGGGAAAATAGCTAATGAGATATCTTTACCTTCAAGCAGATCTGCTACCTGTACAATTGTACCATCACCGCCAGCAACAAGTACACGTTCTGGTTGTAAAGATGAGATTAGATCCTTAATTTTTTCATTATCATTGTTTCCGGTTGTTTTGTAAACTTCAATTGCAAAACCCCTCTTTTGGGTTTCATTACAAACAAGTTCTATTAATGTGTCTTTATTACTATCACCAGAAATCGGGTTGACAATAAACAATAGTTGACTATTTGGTTCCATTATTAATTATTTCTTTCTAAAATTAGCTATTTTAAAAGGACCTAATCGTTAAGAGAATATCAATTGATAAAATTAGATCTAAAATTATACAGAGGTTACGTTAATGACCGCGAGCTAGTAGTCTTTGGTCACGTTTTTAAATCTTGGGCGCCAGATAAATACCGTCTTGACCGCAGAGGCATTAAACATGCTTTCTCCATTATTCATATGTTTCGCATAAAACCTTTGGCAAATGTTGAGATACGTTTAAAATTTCTTGATATTGATGTGAAGACTCGCACGATGCAAGATGGTTACTTTAGATTCACGTTGCCTTTTACAAGAGAATTAAAAGCCGGCTGGCATACATATACGGTTAATATTGAGAACAAAGACGGTGATTTTGGAATAATTGAACAAGGCGAACTTTTAAAACCTTTTGAAAGTAAGCTGGGCATAATTTCAGATATAGACGATACCTTTTTAATCTCACACAGTAACAGCGTTTTTAAAAAACTTTATGTTATGCTGTTGCGAAATATAAACAAGCGCAAAATTTTTGATGATGTGGTGGCTCATTATAAGATGTTGAGCAATGCAGGGCAAGAGATAGATGGAGCCTGTAATTCGTTCTTTTTTGTTTCCAGCAGCGAGTGGAATCTATATGGGTTTATTACAGATTTTACAAAAATGCATGAATTGCCTAAAGCTGTAATAAAGCTGAAAAAGATAAAAACAGGAATTACAGATTTTTTATTTACCGGCAGAGGGAGTCATGATCATAAGTTTGAAAAAATAAAAGATATCGTTTCTTTTTACCCCACCATACAATATGTTTTGCTGGGAGACGATTCTCAACATGATCCTTTTATTTATGAGCGTATTTGTAAAATATTCCCGGTAAATATAAAAGCCGTTTATATTAGACAAACTGGTCATCATCGTAAAAAGAAAGTAGAAGATGTGCTTTATAATATAGAAGCAATGGGTGTTGCTATCTGCTATTTTAAATATAGTGAAGAAGCGATAGCTCACTCACAGCGCATAGATATCGTCTAATATTTGCCTGATGACAACCGATTTTTACCTCAAAAAGGGCGATTTTAGAGTTGATTCCTAACTCAATTATCCACATTCTTTATCAAAGTAATTTTATTCAGGATTAATTACTAGAAAGTTGAACGCTAAAGGGGTAGTTGATTCTGTAATAGATCTGTCTGATTTTCAGCGATTTATGTTATAAGAAATCGCTAAGTTCAAAAAACGGCCTAAAAGAATATAAAATCGTTTATAATTAGCTGAAAATCAGTTTAAAAAATAAATCATTTAGGTAGAATTGAGAGCTTAACAATTAACTTAATCTTACAATATCTTTTCATATTGTTTAACGATTACACCATTATCTTTGAACAAACAAAAAAATAAACTATTATGAAAAAGATTTTTTTAGGTATGGCAATAGTTGCATTAACTGCAATGTCATGTAATAATAACGCTAAGACTAATGAGGGTGAAACTGCAGAAGGTGATCAGGTAGCTTTAAGCTCAGACACAGAAATGGATAATTCTATGACCGCTACAGATAGCACAGCAATGGGTCAAACTGTTGCAGATGTAGCTATGAGCAATGATAATTTCTCTACACTAACTAGTGCGGTTCAGGCTGCAGGTTTGGGAGAAACTTTGCAAGGTGATGGTCCTTTCACAGTATTTGCACCTACAAATGATGCTTTTAATAAATTGCCAGAAGGAACATTAGACGATCTTACTAAAGAAGAAAATAAAGCTAAGCTAACTTCTATATTAACGTATCACGTTGTTGCAGGTGAGTTTAAAGCTGCAGATGTTGTTAAAGCAATTAATGATAACAATGGTTCTTATGAGATAAATACAGTAGAAGGAGAGAAAATCACTGCCACTCTTGATGGTGATAATGTTGTTCTTACTGATGCATCTGGTAATAAAGCCAAAGTCGTTATGACAGATGTTGATGCTTCTAACGGTGTGATTCATGCTATAGATACCGTATTAATGCCAAGTAAGTAATTCTGCTTAATTTATAGATGAAAGTCCCCAATTTGGGGACTTTTTTATTTGCATTACTTTAACGTCTACTTATTTTTTCACTACGGTTAAATCATGTATTTTTAAAAAGCTATGAAAAGAATTATGCGCAAGGGATTTATTTTTAAAAAATACGAGGAAGAAAGTCAGTCTCCCTTTGATAAGCTTTTTGATATTTTTCAAGAGCTTATCACACATACCTCTGGAGATTTTGATGAAGCAATAGACTGGTTAAGAGAACTTGATAAAGAGTATGAACTTACCACACCAGATTATACTATAGATGATTTTATAGAAGATCTTAAAGCTAAAGGATATATTAGAGAAGAAATAGATCCTAACGGCGACGGTGAGGGAGAAGGTAATATTTCTATAACCGCTAAGACAGAAAGACTCATACGGCAGCGAGCACTTGATCAAATTTTTGGTAAACTTAGAAAAAGTGGTAACGGTAATCACCGTACCAATCATGTAGGTCGTGGGGATGAGCATACGGGTGAGTATAGAGAATATCGCTTTGGTGATGCATTAGAGCGCGTTTCTATGACAGAAAGTTTGAGAAATGCCCAGATAAATCATGGTCTGGGAAATTTCTATTTACAGGAAAATGATCTTGTGGTAGAAGAGACGCAATACAAAGCCCAGATGAGCACCGTGCTTATGATAGATATAAGTCACAGTATGATTCTCTATGGTGAAGACCGTATAACTCCGGCAAAAAAAGTGGCAATGGCTCTGGCCGAACTTATTACAACAAGATATCCTAAAGACACGCTTGATATAATCGTTTTTGGAAATGACGCATGGCCTATAAAAATTAAAGATCTTCCGTATTTACAGGTTGGGCCTTATCACACAAATACAGTTGCCGGGATGCAATTGGCAATGGATATTTTACGCCGAAAAAGAAATACCAATAAGCAGATTTTTATGATAACAGATGGTAAACCCAGCTGCATTAGAGAGTCTGACGGTTATTACTATAAAAACAGCGTAGGGCTTGACCCATATATCGTAAACAAGTGCTATGATATGGCGCGGCAGGCAAGAAAGCTACGTATCCCTATAACTACTTTTATGATCGCGCAAGATCCTTACTTAATGAAGTTTGTACGTGAGTTTGCACAAGCCAATCAAGGCAAAGCATTTTACACAGGATTACAGGGATTAGGTGAAATGATCTTTGAAGATTATGAAAGCAATAGAAAAAAGAAAATAAGATAGATCTAAATAATACTTAAATTAATTTCTAGGTAAATCGGGAACTATTTAATTACTCCATCGAGTTTATGGAAATTAAATCCTTTTAGGAGTTAAACTGAACTTATTAATGCCTTACGGCGAAAATTACACAATGAATAAACCAGAAATCATAACATTAGGTGAACTCAATAAATCAGGATATCAAAGTAGAAGCATAAAAGATGAACTACGAGATAATCTGCTTAAGAATATAAAGAACGGAGCAAATTCATTTGAAGGAATTCATGGCTATGAGTATTCTGTTATTCCTGAGTTAGAACGAGCGATATTGTCGAGACATAATATTAACTTGTTGGGTTTAAGAGGTCAGGCAAAAACAAGGCTTGCACGTTTAATGATCAATCTACTTGATGAGTGGATGCCCATAGTTGCAGGGTCTGAGATTAACGATGACCCATTGCGACCATTGAGTCGATATGCGCGTGAGAGCATTAAAGAAGAAGGCGATAGTACTAATATAGAATGGGTACATCGGGATGAACGCTTCTTTGAGAAACTTGCAACTCCAGATGTGACGGTGGCAGATTTAATAGGAGACGTAGATCCCATAAAAGCTGCAAATTTAAAACTGAGCTATGCAGATGACAGAGTTATCCATTTTGGGATGATACCTCGAGCTAATAGAAGTATTTTTGTGATCAATGAGTTACCAGATTTACAAGCCCGTATTCAGGTAGCATTATTTAATATTCTGCAAGAAGGTGATATACAGATAAGAGGTTTTAAACTGCGTTTGCCACTTGACATGCAGTTCGTTTTTACAGCTAACCCAGAAGATTACACAAACAGAGGTAGTATTGTTACACCGTTAAAAGACAGAATAGGTTCTCAAATTCTAACCCATTATCCTGAGAGCATAGAGATTGCAAGAACTATAACACAGCAGGAGGCACGGAAAGATTCGCGTCAACAAGAAAGTATACATGTACCATCATTGGCTAAAGATCTTCTTGAGCAAATAAGTTTTGAGGCGCGTAGAAGTGAATATATTGATGCTAAAAGTGGCGTTAGTGCTCGTATGAGTATAACGGCTTTTGAAAATTTGTTAAGCACAGCAGAGCGTCGTGCAATAATGGCAGGAGAAGAGAAAACCACAATTAGACTTGGCGATTTTATAGGTATGATACCCGCAATAACGGGGAAAGTAGAGTTAGTTTATGAAGGAGAGCAGGAGGGAGCAGCTTCTGTTGTGCAAAGTCTTTTAGGAGAAGCGGTGAAATCTCTTTTTGTAGAGTATTTTCCAGAAATCAAGAAATTAGAACGTCAAAACGAGAAAAGTCCTTATGACGACGTGATCAATTGGTTCTTTGATCAAAGTGATTTTCAGTTACTTGATGATCTTACAGAAAGTCAATACAGACAATTGATAGATTCTATTGAGCCTTTAGACAAATTGGTCAAAAAATATCAACCAGATTTTCCAAAAGAAGATGTTTATTTCCTAAAAGAATTTGTTCTGTGGGCACTGGTAGAATATAAGAAGTTGAGCAAATACAGACTTTCAGAAGGTATACGTTTTAAAGACCTTTATGGTAGTTATATTAGCGGTTTACAGTAAAAATCGGCTAAAATGATCAAAAACCTCCCTTTTTTGGCGAGGTTTTTTTGTTTTCAGAAATTATTACCATATTATACATAATACCTGATTTTATAGGTGTAAAACGAAAAATCAGCAACAAAAACCATCCTATTTAGCGCAGTCAAAAATTCCATACATTTGGATAGATATATATAGCAGAAATCTTTATATATTTTATATACTTGTTCTAATATAGACGTTTAATTGCGGCGTAGCACAGTTCTCATTTTTAGTATTCTAATTCTCAAATATGGCTTTAAAAATAGTTATCTCTCATAAGACCATTTATAAATATGACAGGCCTGTAAAGCTATCTCCGCATATATTTAGACTGCGACCTGCACCACATAGCAGAACTCCTATAGAAAACTATTCTATAAAAATTAAGCCCGAAAATCAGTTTTTTAACTGGCAGCAAGATCCTTTTGGTAATTATTTGGCCAGAATCGTTTTTCCCGAAAAAACAACAGAACTTTCTGTTGATGTTGAAATTATTGCCGACTTAAAAACGATAAATCCTTTTGACTTTTTTGTAGAAGATTATGCCGAAGAGTTTCCGTTTAAATATGAGGAAACCGTAAAAAAGGAACTTTTACCGTATTTAGAAATAAAAGAAAGGGGAACACTGCTTTTAGATTTTATTAAAACAGTTGATGTCACACCCAAAAAGACGATCTATTTTTTAATAGACCTTAATCAAAAAATTAATCAATATCTTAATTATACCGTGCGTCTGGAACCAGGCGTGCAGCCTTGCGAAGTAACCTTAAAAAAAAAATTGGGTTCATGCCGTGATTTTGCCTGGTTGCTTGTACAAACTTTACGTCACTTTGGTTTTGGAGCGCGATTTGTTTCAGGATATCTGGTTCAGTTAAAATCTGATGAGAAATCACTAGATGGCCCATCAGGTCCTGAAGAAGATTTTACAGATTTGCATGCGTGGGCAGAAGTTTATATTCCCGGTGCGGGATGGATCGGTTTTGATGCTACATCAGGCCTGCTGGCCGGTGAAGGTCATATTCCTTTAGCCTGTACTCCGTCTTATGAAAGTGCAGCACCTGTTTCAGGTTTTACAGATGTATGCGAAACCGAATTTTTCTTTGAGAATTCAGTTAAACGTATTTTTGAATCTCCGCGAGTTACAAAGCCGTATACCGAAGATCAATGGAATGCGATCTACAACCTCGGTTTTGAAGTAGAAGAAGAATTACAAAAAGGCGATGTACGGCTTACAATGGGAGGGGAGCCCACTTTTGTTTCTATAGATGATATGGAATCTAAAGAGTGGAATACTGATGCAGATGGTAAACATAAACGTCAACTGGCAACTTCTCTGTCACGCAGACTATTAAATAAATTTGGTAAAGGCGGTGTTCTGCAACATGCACAAGGTAAATGGTACCCCGGTGAACCATTACCCAGATGGCAAATTGAGATATGCTGGCGTAAGGATGGTAAACCTATCTGGAAGGATGATAAATTGCTTGCTGCATTTTCAGAAAGTTATAGGATTCCTGCAAATGCAGATCATGATTTCCTCAAAATACTGTCTTCTTACTTAGGTATTTCAGATCAATATGTTGTACCAACTTATGAAGATGCTTTTTATTTTTTATGGGAAGAAGGTAAACTTCCCGTAGATATGGACCCGGCAAAAGACAAAGACAGCTCTTTAACAAGAAAAAAGCTGGAAGAAATATTAAAAGAAGGCACAAGTGAACCTCAGGGTTATTTGTTGCCGCTTAATAAATCTAAAGGGAAATGGTTGTCGAGCGTATGGGAATTTAGACGAAAACATCTGTTTTTATTGCCCGGTACATCGCCCATAGGTCTACGATTACCTCTGGGTTCACTATTGCAAAATCCCGAGAATGAACTAAGACCAGTTTTTGAACCAGATCTGTTCTCAGATAAAGAACCGCTTCCACAATATAAAAAGATCGTAGAAGAGCGGGTTGAGAATTTTATGGATGAAGGTATAAATAAATCTAAATCAACGCCGTTTATACGTACCGCACTTTGTTCAGAAATAAGAGATAATAAGCTGTTTCTTTTCCTGCCACCGCTAGATAGCGCAGAGGCATATTTAGACCTGATAACTTCTATTGAAGCTACAGCTAAAGAACTTAAGATTCCTGTAATTTTAGAAGGTTACGATCCACCAAAGGATAATCGGTTAGAATCGCTTAAAATCACCCCAGATCCAGGTGTTATAGAAGTAAACGTTCATCCGGCAAAAAACTGGACAGAATTGACTAAAAATACGCTTGCTCTTTATGAGGAAGCAAAGCAAGCCCGTTTAGGGACAGAGAAGTTTATGCTTGACGGCAAACATACTGGCACCGGCGGTGGTAATCATGTAACGCTGGGCGGAGTTTCACCAGCTGATAGTCCGCTGTTGCGCAGACCAGATCTTTTACGCAGTCTCATAACTTTCTGGCAGCATCATCCCGGTTTGTCTTATTTGTTTTCCGGAGCTTTTATAGGTCCTACGAGTCAGGCGCCGCGTGTTGATGAAGGTCGCCCCGAAAATCTCTATGAGTTGGAAATTGCCTTTAGTCAGATTCCCAAAGATGGAGAAGTGCCTTTTTGGCTTACAGATAGATTATTTCGCCATTTGCTTACAGATATTACCGGCAATACGCACAGGTCTGAGTTTTGTATAGATAAATTATATTCCCCAGACTCTTCTTCGGGAAGGTTGGGTATTCTTGAGTTAAGAGCTTTTGATATGCCGCCACATGCCCAGATGAGCCTTATGCAAATGTTGCTCGTACGTACTTTGGTCGCCTGGTTCTGGAAAAAGCCATATGAACATAATTTGGTGCGCTGGGGAACAGAGCTACATGATAAATTCCTGATGGAGCATTATGTAAAAGAAGATATTAAAGATATAGTAGAGCAGCTTAATGAAGCAGGTTATCCTTTTAAATTAGACTGGTTTGATCCTTTCTTTGAATTTAGATTTCCTTTGCACGGTATGGTCGAGATAAATGGCATTGATATAGAATTGCGTACGGCAATAGAACCGTGGAATGTTCTGGGAGAAGAAATGGCTGGTGGTGGTACTGCCCGTTATGTTGATTCATCACTAGAGCGTCTTCAGGTAAAGGTTTCTAACTTTATAGATGAACGCTATGTGCTCACCTGTAATGGTGTAAAAGTTACGTTGAGTCCTACCACAGTAAAAGGTGAATATGTTGCAGGCGTGCGTTACAAAGCATGGGATCCCTGGTCTGCATTGCATCCTACAATTGGAGTAGATACGCCACTTGTTTTTGATGTTGTAGATAAATGGAATCAACGCTCAATAGGAGGTTGCACTTATTTTGTTGCACACCCGGGTGGTCGCTCGTATGAGTCGTATCCCGTTAATAGTTACGAAGCAGAATCACGCCGAATAAATCGTTTTTGGGAATTTGGTCACTCTCAGGGAGAAATTGCCCCGGTAACGACTGTTGAGGCCGAGGGTAAACCCAGAAGAACTGTAGAACCACAAGGGCGTTCCAGCAAATTTGATTATAAGGAGGTTCCTGTTAATTTTGAATTTCCTCACACTTTAGATTTACGTAAAAAATACTAGATAACGGTATGTCTGCCATTACTGATAAATTATTCAATAATTACTTTTCAGATTTTAGTAATTATGACGAGGTTTTCAGCTCTCAAATGAAGGTTAATCCTAACTGGGAGATGTTACTGGAAAATCTAGCTGAAATAGGCAGTGATGATCTCACGGCACGCCAGGCAGACATCGACTGGTTATTGTCTGAAAATGGCGTTACCTATAACGTTTATAACGATCCTAAAGGTTTAAATCGTCCATGGAATCTCAATATCGTGCCTTTTTTGATCCATCAGAAAGAATGGGTTGATATAGAAAAGGGACTTCAGCAACGCGCAGAAATACTCAATCTCGTTTTAAAGGATATTTACGGCAAACGTGAACTCATAAAAAACGGAATAATACCTTATGAAATCGTTTTTGCTCACAGAGGTTTTTTGAGACCCTGTGATCAAATTCAGTATAAAACCGCTAAAAATCTACTCATACATTCAGCTGATATGGCGCGTGGTCCCGACGGTAGAATGTGGGTTGTAAATGATCGTACAGAAGCACCGTCGGGAATGGGCTATGCACTTGAAAATCGCTTTACCACCAGTAGAGTGCTGCCAGATATTTTCAAAAAAATAAATGTAAGACAACCATCAGATTTCTTTAATGATTTTAATGATCTTCTGGTAAGTTCTGCACAAGAAAATAAAGACAATCCCGGTATAGTTATTTTGACTCCGGGGCCTCATAACGAGACCTATTTTGAGCATGCTTATATGTCGACTTTTTTGGGTTATCCTCTTGTAAAAGGTAACGATCTGCTCGTGCGCAATGGTAAGGTCTGGTTAAAATCACTCAAAGGTCTTAAGCAGGTAGATGTTATCTTAAGAAGGGTAGACGATATATTTACAGATCCGCTTGAGCTGCGCGAAGATTCTTATCTGGGTGTTGCAGGTCTTCTGGAAGTTATACGCAAAGGCAATGTAAGTGTGGTCAACCCAATAGGCAGCGGGATTCTTGAAAATCCTGGTCTCATTCCTTTCATGAAAAATATTTCAAAGTATTTTTTAAACGAAGATCTAATATTGCCTCAGGTTGCATCGTGGTGGTGCGGGCAGGAGAAAGAGCGCAATTATGTACTCAATAATCTGCCATTATTTGTAGTAAAACGTATTGATCGTACAAATAGAGAAAGTCTTTATTTCTGTGAATTTCTATCGCAAAAAGAACTCGATACGCTTAAACGCGAAATTAAAGCCAGACCTTATAAATTTGTCGCTCAGGAAAAGATATATTTCTCTACAACCCCAGATTTTACAGCTGGTAAACTAGAGCCCAGAAAAGTAGTTTGCCGCAGTTTCGCCGTAGCGAAAAATGACGGTTATAGCGTTATGCCTGGCGGACTTGTACGAGTTGCGCCTGAGCGCGAAAACTTACGTGTATCTAACCAAAGAGGAGGCACAAGTAAAGATTTCTGGATTATAAGTGATAAAGAGCAGACCAATATTCAGAATTATTCCTGGAACAGGACTTCTTCATTACCGGTTTCTGGTATCGACGATTTGCCAAGTAATACAGCGGAAAATTTATTTTGGTCAGGACGCTATCTGGGTCGTACGCTTGTCACGGCTCGTTTTCTACGCATGGTTCTCAACCAGATGGCAAATGTGCAATACAACGAGCGAAAATCAAAATCTGAAAGCTTAGAGATACTTTTTCAGAGTATTACACATATAACGTCCACATTTCCGGGTTTTGTAGGCAAAAATCGGGAAAAAGTGATGGAAAATCCGCTTGCCGAGATCAGGTCTGTTATTCTCGATGAAAACAGAGCCGGGAGTCTTGCGCATACGATTGGTATGTTTAATAATGCGTACTATTCTATACGCAATCTATGGTCAAAAGACATGTGGCGCGTTTTTGATAGTATTCAAAAATTATGGAAGGTTTTCAAAGAAGAGAAGAGCTTTACGATACCGCGATTAACAAAACTACTTGATCGTATTATTACGAGATTGATTGCTTTCATGGGGCTTATTGAAGAAAGCATAATGGTGCAACAAGGTTTGCTATTGTATTTTATTGGTTTGCAACTAGAGCAGTCTATGATGAATATAGAAAGATGCAGAGCGCTTATAGTGATTAATCACAGGCAGCAGGTAGAATATGAAATATTAGAATCTTTGCTTAACAGTCATGAGAGCTTAAATATTTACCGTTATAGTTACAGATCTTATCTAAGCATGGAAAATGTGATAGAGCTCATTATTCTTGATAAAGAATATGCACGATCGCTTACATATCGTCTAAAAAGGCTGCAAAAAGATATTGATCGTTTACCTGGCGTTCACAACACAGATTGTAAAATTTGTATAGATGAAGCCTGTAAAAAAATAGGTGAACTCACAAGGGAAAAAGCTATTGCTCTTGATCAAGATGAAGCTACGAGATTTGAGCTGGAGCGATCTCTTTCTGCTATAAGTGATCTTCTGCATAATGTATCTTTAGCGATCACAAGTACTTATTTTAATCATTCCTATCAACCTAAACAACTAGTTTACCAAAACTTTTCATCTTAAATGCTTTATTCCTTATCGCATACGACGCGTTATAAGTACGATGGTTTTGTAACCTACTGTCACAATATCGCGACATTAAAACCCAGAGATATTCCGGGACAAAGGTTGTTAGATTATACATTAGAAATCACGCCACAGCCCTCTGAAATTTCGGAGAAAATAGATTTTTTTGGTAATACTATTACACGATTCTCGATTCAGCAACAGCATAGTGAATTAAAAGTTATAGCTAAAAGTAAAATATTAAGAGAGAATCTATCGCTTTCAGAAAAGGGTAATTTAGCTAATCAAAAAAAGATTACACTTATTGAAGCTTTGGCAGCATTAAAGGAAATCTCACCAGATATTTTTGAAGCACGCCAGTTTACTTTAGAATCTGCACTGGTGTCTAAAATTTCACCGGAAATTAAAGCTTACGCCGAAGAATCTTTTCGCCCAGAGCGGTCAATTTATGAAGCATCGTATGAGCTGATGCAGCGTATTTTTATTGATTTTGACTTCGTTTCTGGTTTTACAAATGTTGCAACGCCCATTCATGAAGTAATGAAAGAACGCAAAGGTGTTTGCCAGGATTTTGCACAAATAGCAATTGCCTGCGTTCGTGCTGTGGGAATTCCCGCAAGATATGTAAGCGGATATATAGAAACGCTCCCCCCTGAAGGACAGGAAAAAATGATAGGCGCAGATGCTTCACATGCCTGGTTTTCTGTATTTGTGCCCAAATATGGCTGGGTAGATTTTGATCCTACAAATAATGTGATACCCCATGAACAGCATATTACAGTTGGCTGGGGAAGAGACTATTATGATGTACCCCCGTTAAAAGGTGTAATCTATAGCTCTGGTAAGAACAGGATGAAAGTTTCTGTAGATCTCAGGAGAATTACAGATTAGAGCGGAATTTTCCATTTTGAGGGATGTTAAATTTGGGTAGAATCTCGAACACATAAAAATGTCTGATTCGGGTTAAGGAAATGTTATTTTTCCAAAATGTACTAAGTCAAATAGTATCAACTTTCAGTTTATTAATTTGATCAAATTTTCATGATTTTGGTAAAGAAATTTTAAAATTACTGCTCCTTTTTATTCGATTAGATTGTATTGTAGACCAAAATGATTTTATCCAGCATAGCGATTGTAGAAAGTATCCGCTTGCTCGTATAAATTTGTACATTTCTGGATTTTCTAATTCAATTTGTAATTCCTCGACAAAAATCAAAACCAGAGATAAGATAACAATCAGTATCCAATATTTGTTTTTACTAAATTTTGAGAATGTATTTTCATTGCTCTGTGGAACGTTATTGCAATTGTTACTGTATGCATCCTTTACCTTAGATTTACAATTAAGATAAAAAACCAGCAATAGAAGTTACCAAGATTTTCAAAAGGACATGGTAGAAGCTGTGGCTTATAATTAGAGTGGTAGCAAATTTTTATTTTCTATACACTTGAGAAATTGATTTTAGTTTTCTATTATTTCTTTAAGCTTGTTTAATGCTTTAGGCCATGTCTCTACAAAATAGTCGATATAATCCTCTACCGTCTCCATTTCAACTCTTACAGTTGTAATCTCATTGCTTTCCTGAAACGAATAGTTTTCCAGACCACCTGTCCAATTATCAACTTGTTCACCAGATGTTATTTCACTTTCACCATCAAGAATTCAGTTGTGTTTTATTGAAACGAATTCAAATGGTATATTTTCCGCAATTTCAGAAACCATTCCACCACGTTTACCGTTTTCATCTGTCCCGATGAAATAAATTGTTTCTCCTTTGTTCCAACTACCTTCATATGTAGAAGTGGGATTGAATTCGGCAGTCCATTGCTCATAAGTGGTTATGTCATTTAATCCCAACATAGTTTCATACACTAATTTTGAAGAGGCCTTTATCTGCTCAATAAATTCTATTTTTTTCATGATTTGAGAAATTGTTAGTTTTTTTTAAATGATCGCTAGCGGGTAGATTGTATATTAGTGGTAGATTGAGTGGCCTTTCCTGTCAAACTTCTATACAATCTGGGCGGACTACGAAGTTTATATTCATCAATCATCTATCATTCCTTATCCAAAATGTTAGCAAAAGTTTTATAATATATAATTATTTTATTCCCACTATTCTTATTGATAGGATTGTATTAAATCTATTTTTTTTAATTGAAAATGGGAAATAATTAAATAAACGTTCAACTAAGATAATTAAAAAGGCGGGTGTTCTTATGAATATCCCTCTGCCTCCCCAATATCCTTGCACTTTCATAAATCCAACTTTTTTAAACAAACTCCTTAATTCGGAAAATGTATATTCCTTTAAGTGGAACCCAGTTGCTACTCTGTCAAAATATTTTGAAATGTCATGTGGACCATTAATTCGATTTGGAGTTACGCATATATACTTCCCATCATCGGTAAGAATGTTAAAAATGTTGACTAGTTGGTTTTTCGCATCTTCAGGATGTAAATGCTCCATTAATTGATTACTATAAACTAAGTTAACGCTTTTTTTAGGTACCAGAATATTTACTCCATCAGATAGAATGAGATGAAAGTTATCAGGTAGTTCTTTAACCTTTGATATTTCTTCAGAAACATCAACCGCATAAACTTTATTAATAATTTTCGTTAATGCTAAAGAAAGTGAACAATCACCTGATCCGATCTCACAAAATGTCATGTTCTTTCGAAGGAAATGCTTTAAGAACACTAGCTGGGAAGAAACAGAAGTATCGGTTAGTTCACTACTTTTTTTTTCGGTCAATTGGGGATGAAGAGGGACGCGTCTATATAGTTCATTATAAAGGGATGAATATAAAAATTCTCGCTCTTCTTTTGAAGAATGCATTAGTCTACTAGCGAGTTCCTTCTCAATTTCGTAATGTTCCCTGATTTGTTCAATTGTACGTTTCAATTTTTTTTAAATTTTTGCTAAAGTTTTAGGCTATGTGTTCGTAGCTTGGTTTTGTAAACTAAGATAGCAAAAAGAAACCGGCGGAAGTAAATCTACAGGATTTTCCAAAAGTTTAGAGCAGAGGCATAGGTCAAACCCTCTAAAGTGGTTTATCAGTCTTTAAAGCGTAGCCTGCACCATCTGAATAAGGAGGGAGTAGCGCTGTTGGAGGCGAGCTTGCTGGAGCTGGTCGAGCATTAATACTTATTCTTACGGTCGTTATTCCTTTATTTTTCTAATTATTTTAGAAAATCGGTGTTAGCATATTTATATTGCATTGATATAATTTTAATAAGTGCAGGGGCTTCCCATTGATCGAGAATTGTTTTCTGATTCCAAACTAAAGGAAGTTCAGCTGCAAAACTTTGCTATTAACGAATATTAATTTACCACTTCACCGTAAAGTCAAATATCCATTGTGATTATTCATAGTAAATGATTTTTTTTAGTAAAAATAAGTGTTGAAATAGCCTATTTAATTTAGTAATCATTCGATTGCTAATTAAAAGGCAGCTAATTGGTTCTCAATTTTTATATCTATTTGAGTAAGTCATTAAAGTTGTTTCTGATGATTTTTTTAGCAAATGATCTTTTTATAGAGCGTAATGAATTTGTATAATTTCTTTTGATTTTACCCGATTTTAATACTAAAAAACAGGTTTTTATACACTAAATTCGTGAGCATGAATAGCAGACCTGAACAGCTAAAAGCGCTAGATCGCTTACTTACGATTATGGGCGAACTGCGAGAGCAGTGCCCCTGGGACAAAAAGCAAACTCTACAATCCCTGCGACATCTTACAATAGAAGAAACTTACGAGTTAGGTGACGCCATTCTTGATAATGACCTTGAAGAGGTTAAAAAAGAATTGGGTGACCTTCTTTTACATATTGTATTCTATGCAAAAATAGGCAGCGAAACAAATGATTTTGATATAGCCGATGTCGCTAATGGCATCTGTGAGAAATTGATAAGCAGGCATCCTCATATTTACAGTGATGTAGAGGTAAAAGATGAAGAAGATGTTAAGCGCCACTGGGAAAACCTAAAACTGAAAGAAGGTAAAAAATCTGTTTTAGAAGGAGTGCCGCGCTCTTTGCCGGCACTTGTAAAAGCAAGCCGTATACAGGATAAGGTAGCTGGGGTGGGTTTTGACTGGGAAGAGCCACAACAGGTTTTTGAGAAAGTAAAAGAAGAACTTGACGAACTACAACACGAAGTACGAGTTAATGACCAGGAGAAAATAGAAGCCGAATTTGGCGATGTGCTTTTCTCAATGATCAATTACGCCCGTTTTCTCAAAGTAGATCCCGAAAGTGCTCTTGAGCGCACCAATAAAAAATTCATTAAGCGCTTTCAATACCTGGAAGAGAAAGCTAAAGCAAACAGCAAAGAATTAAAAGATATGACCCTTGCAGAGATGGATGTTTTCTGGGAAGAGGCTAAGAAGTTGTGATATTAAAATATAGAATTAAAACATGATAAAACCCCTAATAACAGTAGCAATTATCGCCTTTTTCGGCTTAAAATCGGTTGCACAGCAAGAAAATCAGCCAGCAGTTACTACAGCAGATTATGAGCGAGCAGTTCAGTTTTTGAGACCTGCCACAAACAAGCTGGTTTACCATGATAATGTAAGACCTGCCTGGCTTGAAGATGGTAAATTCTGGTATCAGGTAGATACAGAGAATGGCCAGCAATATGTGCTTGTTGATCCTAAGTCTGCTTCACGAGAAACCTTCCCTGATAGAGCTGCTCTCTTTGCGAAACTAAATTTACAGGATGATAATACGATAAGAAGATTTGCACCAGAGGTGATTTCGCCAGACGGCACACAGTCGGCATTTATAAAAGATTACAATTTGTGGGTGCGAGATGTAAAAAGCGGTGAAGAAACTCAGTTGACCTCAGATGGGATAAAAGACTTTGGTTACGCGACAGACAATGCCGGATGGAAACATAGCGATCGCCCCATTCTGCTCTGGTCTCCAGATTCTAAAAAAATAGCGACTTTTCAGCAGGATCAGCGGCATGTAAGCGATATGTATTTAGTGCAAACAACAGTGGGCGCGCCAAAGTTGCAAACTTGGAAATATCCTATTCCTGATGATGAAGATATCATTCGTATACACCGGGTGATCATTGATGTGCCTAATAAAGAGGTAGTGCGATTACAAATGCCGGCAGATCCTCGCAGAGGTACTTTGTGTGATGATATTGCCTGCTCAGGTTCTTTTGATGATAATGAATGGAATGAGGACGCAACCAAACTTGCATTTGTGTCTACTTCGCGTGATCATAAGGTCGAAAAAATGCGCATTGCAGATGCTGAAACCGGAGCTGTAAAAGAAATTTTTGAAGAGAAAATTGATACCCAATATGAGTCTGGTCAGGGTACAGTAAACTGGCATTATCTACCAGATTCTAATGAGATAATCTGGTATTCTGAAAGAGACAACTGGGGGCATTTATATTTATATGATGCAACTACCGGGAAATTAAAAAATCAGATCACTACGGGAGATTTTGTCGTTACCAGTCTTGAAAAAGTAGATCAAAAAAACAGAGTACTTTACTTTAATGCTAACGGAAGAGAAAAGGACGAAGATCCTTATTTTAGTCATTTTTACCGTGTTGATTTTAATGGGAAACGCCTTAAATTATTAACTCCAGAAAGTGGAAATCATGCTGTTTCTCTTTCGCCGAAAGGCAATTATTTTGTAGATAATTATTCACAGCCTGATGTTGCTCCCGTTTCTGTTTTGCGCAATGACAGCGGTAAACTTCTTTTAAAATTAGAGCAGGCAGATATCTCACAACTAGAAGCAACCGGCTGGAAACCGCCGCAGCCCATAAAAGTAAAATCTCGCGATGGCCGCTGGGATTTATATGGCTTAATGTTTACTCCTACAAATCTGGATACAAGTAAAAAATATCCTGTTGTAAATTATATTTATCCCGGTCCTCAAGGTGGCGGGGTAGGAAGCAGGTCATTTTCTGCCGCGCGTCGCGATCATCAGGCTTTGGCAGAACTAGGTTTTGTGGTTATTGTTATAGACGGTACATGTAATCCCGGGCGCTCAAAATCTTTTCATGATGTTTGCTACGGCAATATGGCAGACAATACACTTGATGATCAAATCTCAGGAATAAAACAGTTGGCAGAAAAATACAAGTACTTCGACTTGAATCGCGTGGGTATTTGGGGTCATTCTGGCGGCGGTTATGCAACGGCTGCGGCGATGTTTCGCTACCCGGAATTTTATAAAGTAGGCATTTCAGAATCTGGTAATCACGATAATCGTAATTATGAGGACGACTGGGGTGAGCGTTATATAGGATTGTTGACTAAAGATTCTTCAGGTAAATCAAATTATGAAGACCAGGCCAATCAAAATTTTGCTGCAAATCTTAAGGGCAAGTTACTCCTGGCACATGGCGCTGTAGATGATAATGTGCCGCCATACAATACCTATCTTGTAGTTGATGCCTTAATAAAAGCCAACAAAGATTTTGACCTGATAATATTTCCTCATGCAAGACACGGTTATGGGAGTGACAGTGATTATATGATGCGACGTCGTTGGGATTATTTTGTTGAAAATTTGAAAGGTGCCACGCATCCTAAAGAATTTGAAATAAAGTAGTTACTTAGAGTTATTTTATAAGATTAATCCCAATTTATTCATGAAGAAAGATTTTTTACTCATTATAAGTTTTCTTGTACTATTTAGTTGCAGTAACAATGATGATACTAATGTAGAAGGTGAAATACCAGACGGCAGCAACCCAGTATCTGAGGAAGAAACCGCAGAAGAAGTAGAAGTATACAATGCAGAGCTTGTGCACGATAATCTCACGCTTATAATGGAAAATGGCGGCACTACAGCTTCACTTATTACAAAAAAAGGAAATCCTCTTCATGAATGGGAATTTGACCTTAGTCTGGGCAATGATCTGGAATTGCTTGATAATGGTCAACTCTTGGGTATGTTTAAAATTCCTGATCCTGCTTTTACTTTAGGTGGTTATGGCGGAGTGATTAGATTTATAAACCCAGACAATTCTATAGCATGGGAGTACACCTATTCAACTGAAAATGAAATATGCCATCACGATGTTGAACTCTTACCAAACGGAAATCTTCTATTTATGGTTTGGGAAAAAATCACTGTAGAAGAGGCAAATTCAAAAGGTATTGTAACTACGGTTCCTATCTATCCTGAAAAGTTAATTGAGATCAATAGAGACAGTAGGCAAATAGTATGGCAGTGGCGCAGTTGGGAACATTTAGTACAAGAAGCAGATGAAAATCTTTCTACCTATGGTGTAGTTGCAGATAATCCTAATAAGATCAACTTTAATTACAATCTGCCTGATGACGGAGATGTAACTCATGCTAACGGTATTGATTACGATTCTGTAAAAGACGTGATCTTTGTAAGTGTAAATGCATTAAGTGAAGTTTGGGTTGTAGATCACAGTACTTCAACTTTAGAAGCGATGCAAAGTACAGGCGGGTCCTATGGTAAAGGCGGCGATCTTATTTATCGTTTTGGTAATCCTGAAGTATATAATAATGCTCAGGGCGCAAGACGATTCTTTAACAATCACTATCCTAACTTTTTACAAAATGATGAAGTAGGAGCAGGTAACATGCTAATTTATAATAACGGTACAAACGTAGAACAGTCAACCGCTTATGAACTTGCAATGCCTGCAGATTATAAACTAGTGGCTAATGCAGATAATGAGCCGGAGGTGGTGTGGAGCTTTACAGATCCTGATATGTTTTATGGAAAGCTTTCTGGCGTTACTCGCTTAAGCAATGGTAACACGATGATCTGTGAAGGTGATTATGGTTATTGGGAAGTAACGATTGCTGGAGAAGTAGTCTGGAAATATAACGGTAAACAGTCTACCTACTGGCGCGGTTACAGTTATGATCTTGATGATGAAGCCGTAATTAATCTGGGATTATCTTTTTAAGATTTAAAAATCGGTCTTTTTTCTCCTGAAATCGGTTAAAATAGAGCTAAAAACGGATCGGAATATTTATTTTTAGGTATGAAACCTGAGATAGTTACGATTCCTGAGCGCAAATTAGTTGGCATGTGTATAACAACATCTATATCGTTTGATGAAACGGCAGCTTTATGGCAGAACTTTATGGCAAGGCATAAAGAGATTAAAGATATTGCACAGCCAGGTTTTTACTCCATGCAGATCTATCCCGAAGATTTTAAAGTTGAAGAATTTACAGAGGAAACTAAATTTGAAAGATGGGCGGTAGTAGAAGTAAAGCATTTTAATGACTTACCTGCGGGGATGTCTAAGCGCATTCTTGCTGGTGGTACGTATGCTGTATTCACCCATGTGGGACCGGTGAAAACTTTCGTTAACACGTCAAACTATATCTATGGTACCTGGTTACCCAATTCTAAATATGAACTTGATGCCCGGGCTCATTTTGAACGATTGGGAGAAAAATATTACGGCCCAGATCATCCCGAATCTGAAGAGGAAATATGGGTGCCTATTAAGACAAGCTAAATTTTCACATAGAATCAAACAATCTTAAACCGTATTATGAAAATCTATTCTTTAATCTTCATGCTTTTTTGCGGATGTTTATTATCAGCGCAATCGTTTAACCTGCAATTTGATCACACAGCTCTTTCGGTTTCAGATCTTGATAAAAGTGTAGACTTCTACCAGCGCATTTTGCAGTTACACCCTATACCTACGCCGGCAGACAATCCTACATTACGCTGGTTTGATCTGGGTAATCACCATCAATTACACTTGATAAAATCAGACAAAAGTGAAATAGAAGCTACGCCTAAAGCACTCCATTTTTCACTCAATTTGAGCGATATTGATGCCTTTATAGCATATTTAAAAGATAATAATGTTGATTATATTAATTGGCTAGGAGATAGCAAAGAAACAAGTTTGCGACCAGATGGCGTGCGACAGATCTATGTGCAGGATCCTGATGGTTACTGGATCGAGATAAATGATGCTTCTTATACAGCTAGTAACTAGAAAGGCATATTAAAGAATTACATATCCTTTCTGGGATGAAATTTTTCCATAATATCTGCAAGTTGTGAGCGATCAGCATGCATATAGATTTCTGTTGTGGTTATACTTTCATGACCTAACATCTGCTGTATAGCTCTAAGATCTGCGCCATTTTTTAACAAATGGGAAGCAAACGAATGTCTAAAAGTATGTGGACTGATACTTTTCTTAACTCCTGCTTCTTTCGCTAGATTTTTTATAATGGTAAAAACCATCGCTCTGGTAAGTCGTGCTCCTCTCCGGTTCAAAAAAAGCGTATCAAGAAATTCAGGTTTTGCTTCTTGATGAACCCGTACCTGATCTTTGTAAATATTAATATACCTCTGTGTCAAAGGGGCAATAGGCACAAACCGCTGTTTGTCTCCCTTACCAGTTACAAGAATATACCCTTCTTTAAAATAAAGGTCAGATAATTTGAGATCAAGTAGTTCAGAAACGCGTAGGCCACACCCATATAAAGTCTCAAGCATTGCGCGATTGCGCTCCCCTTGTGGCGAACTAAGATCTATTGTGTTTATAATTTTATCGATCTCATTTAATGAAAGCGTATCGGGCAGTTTTCTACCTATTTTAGGTGATTCTATAAGATCTGTAGGATTATCTGTTCTGTAATCTTCAAAAACGAGATAATCAAAAAAACCTTTTAAGCCAGAAATAATTCTGGCCTGCGATCTTGCATTAACTTTTTTTGCCGTGTCATAAATAAACTGCTGGACGGTCTCATGAGAAATAGTGAGAGGATTTGATGTAGAATTTACACTCTTTAACCAGCCTATTAATTTATTGATATCCAGAGCATAATTCACGATAGAATTGCTCGCTAGACCTTTTTCCAGTTTTAAATAATGCTTATAATCTGTAAGTGCTTGTGCCCAATTCACGCTATAAAAGTAAGTAAGATTAAGAGATTTTTAATAATCATTTAGGTTTTTCTTATTACCGCTAAATAAATTGAGCCATTAGATTTGTATAAATTTAAAAATTAAAATTATGAAAAAGCTTATTGCATTAGCAACAGTATTAGTATTAGGAACCGGAGCGGCTAACGCTCAGGAATTTGTACAATTTGGTGTAAAAGGTGGTGTTAATTTTGCGACGATTACAGGTGATGACTTTGACAGTCCAGACTCAAGAACGAGTTTTAATGTAGGTTTATTGGCAGAGGTTCCTTTATCAGAACGTTTTTCTATTCAGCCAGAGGTTTTGTATTCGGGACAGGGGTTTGATGCTGTAAGATTTGATCAGGATAATGCACTTGATAATGATCAAAATGTAGAGTATCAACTTGATTATGTACAGGTACCTGTACTTGCTAAAATATATTTAGTAGACGGTTTGAGTTTACAGGCAGGTCCATCTTTCAACTTTAAAGTAAATGAAGAAATAGATTCTCAGCCTAATGATGATGAGGGAGATTTTGATCTTGATTCTGCACAGGATTTTGAATTTGGCGGTGCAGCTGGTCTTGAGTATAAGTTTGCTAACGGATTTTTAATTCAGGGTCGTTACAACTACGGTTTTACCGAAACTTTTGAAGACAGCGACGCACATAATTCTACCTTTCAGGTGGGAGTAGGTTTTATGTTTTAAATAATTTTCACTGAAATCAAATTAAAAGCACCCATAAGGGTGCTTTTTTTGTTTTGTAATTTGTGAAACGGTATAACTTTAATAAAGTCCTTTATATGAAGTGAAAAGCTCTAACTTCAATTAAATTATTTTATATAATAATTTATGTATAAACTATATATTGCCTTTTGCATTTTCGTATATTCAATCAGTTCGACTTCAGCACAAGAAGTATTGCCAAGAACGCTGTCAGAATTTGATGCAGATCAAAAGCTTGGTGATTCTAGATTTAGTCTGGTAGCAGGACCAGAGGCAAACTTTTTTATAGATGAAACCGGTAAAGATCTTAATAGTTTTGGTGTAGGTTTAGGTATTGGTTTGCAATACGAGATCTCAAATTCTCTTTTGATAGAAGGTCGATATTCTTTTGGTATCACAAACAAATTTAATACGATGCCAGATGATTATGCCTCAAGATTTAATACCTTTTATATCTCACTTATTTACCGATTTTAATGCCTTTAGGGCTACTTTTTATTAAGCGGCCCCCGATTCTTTTTTTATGCGATTAAAACGGGTACATTTAAAACTTTAAATTTGTATTGATGAGTAAAGAATTAAAGATACTTATAATAAACGGTCCCAATCTTAATCTTCTGGGTAAACGTGAGCCTGATGTCTATGGGAGTCAGTCTTTTGAAGATTATTTTTCTAAGCTGCAGTTTCAGTTTAAGGAGACAGAGCTCTCTTATTTTCAGTCAAATAATGAAGGAGATTTAATTACAAAAATTCAGCAGGCTGATGATGAATTTGATGGCATTGTGCTCAACGCAGCTGCCTATACGCATACTTCTGTAGGGATAGGTGATGCCATTGCCGCAATTAAAACACCTGTAATAGAAGTGCATATTTCTAACACATTTGCCAGAGAAGAATTTAGACATCATTCTTATATTTCGCCTAAAGCCAAAGGAATAATTTTAGGATTCGGACTCAAAAGTTATGAGCTCGCCATTCAAAGTTTTCTATAAAAAATACTATTGAAGCATAAAAAAACTCCGAAGTAAGCTTCGGAGTTTTTTGTTTTATATATATGTATTGACTTATAAGTGAATCACTTCATCGTAAGCAGCCGCTACAGCTTCCATCACAGCCTCACTCATAGTAGGGTGCGGGTGAACAGCCTTAAGAACTTCATGACCTGTAGTCTCAAGTTTTCTGCCTAAAACAGCTTCAGCGATCATATCGGTCACGCCGGCACCAATCATATGGCATCCTAACCATTCACCATATTTAGCATCAAAAATAACTTTTACAAAACCTTCTTTGTTTCCGGAAGCACTTGCTTTACCTGAAGCCGAGAACGGGAATTTACCTACTTTAATGTCATAACCCGCTTCTTTGGCTTGTTTTTCTGTCATACCTACAGAAGCAATTTCTGGTGAAGCATATGTACATCCCGGTATGTTGCCATAATCAAGTTTTGATACATGCATACCTTTTATTTTCTCTACGCAGATTATACCTTCTGCAGAGGCTACGTGAGCCAGAGCAGGGCCGTGGGTAACATCGCCAATTGCATAATAACCCGGCATATTTGTATTATACCAGTCATTAACTACAATCTTATCTCTGTCTGTGATAATGCCCACATCTTCAAGACCTATATTCTCAATATTGGTTTTAATACCTACGGCAGAAAGAACTACATCTGCTTCTAATTTTTCTTCTCCTTTTTGAGTTTTTACGGTTGCTACCACACCGTCTCCAGAAGTGTCTACAGACTCTACTGAAGAATTGGTCATAACTTTAATACCTGCCTTTTTAAAAGAACGCTCAAATTGCTTTGATACTTCTTCATCTTCAAGCGGAACCAACGTAGGTAAAAACTCTACAATAGTAACTTCTGTGCCCATAGAGTTGTAGAAGTTTGCAAACTCAACACCTATAGCTCCAGAACCTACAACGATCATCTTTTTAGGCTGCTCTTTTAAAGTCATTGCTTCACGGTAACCTATAACTTTCTTGCCGTCTTGTTTAAGATTAGGCAGTTCGCGAGATTTTGCGCCCGTTGCAATTATGATGTGGTCTGCACTATATTCTGTGCCATCAACATCTATTTTCTTTCCGGGTTTTAGTTTCCCATAACCGTTGATAACTTCAATTTTATTTTTTTTCATCAGGAATTGAACACCTTTGCTCATTCCGTCTGCTACATCTCTGCTTCGTTTTACAACTGCACTAAAATCTTTGTCTGCACCGTCTACCTTTAAGCCATAATCTTCAGCATGTTTTAGGTATTCAAAAACCTGCGCGCTTTTTAAAAGTGCTTTTGTAGGAATACATCCCCAGTTAAGACAAACACCACCCAGACTTTCTTTTTCTACAATTGCGGTCTTAAAACCTAACTGTGAGGCGCGAATAGCGGTTACATAACCTCCCGGGCCACTTCCTAAAACAATGATATCGAACTTGCTCATATTTTTTGGTCAAAATTAAGCCACGAATTTACGCATTATTAACCTAAACTAAAAGAGAGAAGGCTTTCTAAAAATCGGTCAATATGATATGAAAATCGGGGAAATAAGGCTAAAAATTACTAATTAATTACAAAAGAAAAGGCTTGCAGACGACGCTTAAAGCGACCGCGAGCAAGCCTTCTACAAGAATATTTTATATAATCTACATCTGAACTTTTGTAACCTCTGCTTCAGATAGTTTTAACGCACCCATCACATCACTGAAATTAGAATAATCACCATTAAAATCTTTCGCCATTAAGGCAGGGATTATAGCAACTCGTATAACCTGATTATCTGTAAATCCCGTGTCAAGATCTGCAAGGTCGTGATCACCATCTATAAATAACTCTGTATCTAAAAACGTATGATTGTATACATATTGTATGGTGCCTTTATCCAGAAAGAAATTTTGAGGCATCAAGCTCCATGCATCTGCAGTGCTGCCATCATTAAGCTCAACAGTAGAATCTAAACGATAAACAAGAACAACATCATTCTCAAACACTTCAAAATCTGTAAAATCGCTATAAGTTAAAAGTGTAGACCATAGGTTGTTATCTGCTTCATAATCGTAATTTACATTTTCGACTTCAAATATTGCAGGCATCTCTGCATCTACACCATCATAACCGGGAGGGCCTTGTGGTCCCTGATCACCTTCACAGGAAATTAGACCTGCGGCTAATACGCTAAAGAGTATAAAAATTTTTTTCATAATTGTATTTAGTTAAATTTAATAAGTGTAATCAACATCTGTTCCAAAAAAAAAACAAGTGCCTTAATTCTCAAAGTCAATGCTAGCGGAATTTATGCAATAGCGCTGTCCTGTTTGTGTAGGACCGTCATCAAAAACATGACCCAGATGACTTCCGCAATTTGCGCATAAGATTTCTGTACGCACCATGCCAAAAGTTGTATCTCTTACATACTCAACCGCACCATCTATCGCTTCATCAAAACTAGGCCAGCCACAACTACTTTCAAACTTGCTATTGCTTTCAAAAAGTTTTGCATCACAAGCAGCGCAGTGATATGTGCCATCTGCAAAATGAAGGTTGTATTTACCCGTATGCGGGCGTTCTGTTCCTTTTTGTCTTAGTACGTGGTACTGCTCTTCACCCAGAAGCTCTTTCCACTCGGCTTCTGATTTTTCTACAGGATATTTTTTCATTAGTTATTTTTATTTAGAAGGTATAAAATTTAGGGCTGCACCATTTATACAGTGCCTTTTGCCAGTAGTATTTCTAGGGCCATCATTAAATACGTGACCCAGATGACCGCCACATTGCGCGCAATGTTCTTCTGTGCGTGTGTAACCTAATTTGCGATCTGTAGAATATTCTACATTGCCCTCTACGGCTCTGTCAAAAGAAGGCCATCCAGTACCGCTGTCAAATTTATATTGACTTTCAAAAACCGGAGTTCCACAGGCTGCACAAACATAGGTGCCTTTCTCTTTAATACGTAACAAATCACTTGAGAAAGCGCGCTCTGTGCCTTCTTCTCTTAAAATATTATATTCTGCCGCAGAGAGTTCAGCTTTCCATTCAGAATCGGTTTTTTGTATAGGGAAAGGTTTTTTCTTTTCCTGAGCGTTGCCATTGCAACCTATAAATGTGATGCAAATAAAAGCAACCAAGAGTTCTTTCATAGGTATTTTTGTATAAAATTAGTCAAAGAGAATGCCAACTAAACTGAAGCTTAACTGTTTTAACAAAAGTCTAACTTAAAGCCAAAAAATATTATAAACTATCAATGGATTACGGACAATAATGTGGATATGTTAGATATTATCCCTATTTTTAAAAAGCATTAACCAACTTATTTATCTCTTGAGACAACAACGCATTATAATTGAAAATATAGCTCCGCAACTACAAGGTGGGGCTTTTTTTATTAAACGAGTAATTGGTGAGTCAGTCACCGTCACTGCAGATGTTTTAGGTGATGGTCATGACGTTTTGCAAGCTGAAGTTTGCTATAAGCCTAAGTCTGAAAAAGAGTGGAAAACCGTTCGTCTTGATTTTGTCAATAATGATGAATATACAGCCACTTTTAAGGTAGAAAAACAAGGTTTTTATGATTACAAAATAAAAGGATGGATAGATGATGCTCTTAATTGGCAACACGGTATAGAGGTAAAGATAAAAGACGGGCAGCATGTAAAAAGTGAACTTCTTGATGGTTTAAAACATCTTGATGCTCTCATTCCGCAAGTACAGAATTATGAGGTAGAATTTTTGCAAGGTGCAAAGGCAGTATTTAGTGATGAGAGTCACTATGATGAAGCAATATCTATTGCTACCACAGAAAGACTACATGATCTGTTTTTTCATTATCCCATTCGCCATTTAGCAAATGAAAGCGACATACTTGAAGTGTATGTAGATAGAAAGAAAGCTGGTTTTAGTACGTGGTATGAATTTTTCCCCAGATCTGCATCGCAGGAGCCGGGCAAACACGGGACGTTTAAAGACTGTGAGAGACTGTTGCCACGAGTGGCAGCCATGGGTTTTGATACCTTGTATTTTCCGCCCATTCACCCCATTGGAGAAAAAAATAGAAAGGGAAAAAATAATGCTACAAATGCACAGGAAGGCGATAGTGGTGTGCCCTGGGCCATAGGTTCAAAATTAGGAGGTCATAAATCAATACACCCTGAATTAGGTACTGAGCAGGACTTTAGAGATCTTATTAAAAATGCGAATGAGCGTGGAATCGAAATTGCGATGGATTTAGCTTTTCAATGTGCACCAGATCATCCATATTTAACAGAACATCCGGAATGGTTTAAAAAACGACCTGACGGCACAATGCAATATGCTGAGAACCCGCCAAAAAAGTACCAGGATATAGTCAATTTTAATTGGGATACGCCCGATTTTAAAAGCCTTTGGGAAGAACTTTTAAGTGTTGCCCTGCACTGGATTGATTTTGGTGTGAAAATTTTCAGAGTTGATAATCCGCATACTAAGCCTTTTTATTTCTGGAATTGGTTTATTGCCGAAATAAAGAAAAAACACCCTGATGTGTTATTCCTTGCCGAAGCTTTTTCAAGACCTAAGATCATGCAACAATTGGCTAAACAGGGTTATTCTCAATCGTATACTTATTTTACCTGGCGTACAAGTAAGCAGGAGCTTACGACCTACATGAATGAACTAACACAAACCAAACAGAAAGAATATTTTAGACCTAATTTTTGGCCAAATACCCCAGATATAAATGCATATCATATGCAGGGAGCTAATGAATCGCAACATCTCATACGCTATGCCCTGGCAGCAACTTTAAGCGGGAATATTGGATTATATGGGCCTGTTTATGAATTTATGGTTTCAGATGCCGTTCCCGGCAAAGAGGAATATATGCATTCTGAAAAGTATCAGATTAATCACTGGGATTGGGAACATGAGAATAAATTGGGCAGGCTTATTTCAAAAATAAATTCTATAAGACATCATCATCCTGCATTGCAGCAGACTAATAATATAAAATTTTGCGAGATACAGAATGAAGGTATAATGGCCTTCTATAAATGGAATGAAGATAAAACGAATCAATTACTAATAATCATAAGCCTTGATCCTTATTACGTGCAACAGGGTTATGTACAGTTGCCACTAGATGAACTGGGAATAAATGAAGGACATGCGGTTGCAGTAAAGGATCTGGTGACCGAAAGTACCTATACCTGGCACGCAGAGTGGAATTTTGTAGAGTTGCATCCTGCGATACCATTCCACATTTTTCAAATATTTAAGTAGAACCAACAATTATAAACCAGACGGGATATCCCGCCAGCATATAGATTAAAAATATTAGCCATGGGAGCGGAAGAAACCATACATAAAAACTTAATTTTTAAATACGATTGCAGCTGGCATGAACTCTTAGAACAGGAACGTTTTAAGAAGGAGTTTTGTGAGGATGTTCTGGAATCCTACATCTTAAATCAGCGTTGGTATGGCGGTAAGGCTAGTGCATTAAAATATATAGAGATCATAGATTACTTTCCTATAGAAAAAGGATCTGAACGATTTTATGGGATTGTATTGGAAGTTAATTTTAAAGAAGCGTTTGTACAGAATTACTTTTTGCCCATTGCTTTTGTTACAGATAAGGATTATGCAAAAGAAAATGTCATCACTTATCTGGATCTTAACGGTGAGCAAGGCTACCTTGTTGATGCATTATATCTTGAGCATTTTAGAATACAGATCTTTGACAAGATACTAGAAGGTGAAAAATACAAATATCAGGATGTAGCATACCGCCGTGGCAGACAGTGGGACGCGACTGAATATAAAAGCAGTCGGTTTTTAGGAGCAGATCAAAGTAATACCTCTATAGTTTACAATGAACGTTATATTTTAAAGATATTCAGAAGGGTTTATGTAGACGAGAATCCAGATTATGAGATCAATAAATATCTCACGATGAAGGGCTCTTTTAAAAATACACCAAAATACTGTGGTAGTATTACACTAAGATTTAGTGATAAGAATGTCATTACGCTCGGGCTGATGCAGGAATTAGTGCCTAATGATGGCGATGCGTGGGAATATTTTACTAATAATTTAAAAGCTGCTTTTACAACACTTTCAGAGCAACAAATTGATATTAAAGCGCTTAAGGTTGCGAGACCATTTCAACAACTAGAAATATCAGATATACCTGAATCTATTCTTTCCTGGTGCCCTAAAGAGATTTTTGAAGATACTGCCCAGCTTGCGGTGCGCTCTGCGCAAATGCATATTGCGCTAGGTGAGGAGCGTGTAAATACTGCTTTTACTCCACAACCTTTTGGCAATGACTACACAGTGTGGCTTAAGAACAGACTAATTTACATGTTTGAGAATCGGGTAAATCTTGTTGAAAATAATCTACATAAGTTAGAAGATATGCGCCTTGAGTTGGCTCAGGAGTTTATTGGTAACAAAAAGATAATTAGACAACGTCTGCTTGATTTTGATGAAGATAAATTGAAAAGTGAGCGGTTACGTATTCATGGTGATTATCATTTAGGCCAGGTGCTTGTGAGCAATCGTGATTTTTACATTATTGATTTTGAAGGTGAGCCAGAAAGTACAATTCGAGACAGAAAAGTAAAACAACCGCCTATCAAGGATATTGCCGGTATGTTTAGGTCTTTTCATTATGCTATTTATGCCACGATCTTCAATAATCAGGAGTCATTTAATTATGATATAGAAGATTTGTTTCATGCAGCAGAAGTGCTTTACAGTCACTTGATAGGTGTATTTTTAAAAACCTATGTATCTCAGGTGCAACAGGCAAATCTAAACATAGGATATATTAAAGAAATAGAATTTTTATTACAATATTGCTTACTTGAGAAAGCTGTCTATGAGTTAGGCTATGAGCTTAACGCAAGACCCAGATGGGCAATAATCCCCCTTAAGGGAATTTCAAACATACTTAACGAAAAAGTAAATGAGTAACGTACAAACATACAGTTTATTAACAGATTTTGATATTGACTTATTTAAATCAGGTAAGCATTTCCGGTTATATGAAAAACTAGGATCACACCCTGTGGTCGTAGAAGGAGTAAAGGGAACATACTTTGCTGTATGGGCTCCCAGCGCTAAGGCAGTTTCTGTAGTGGGAGATTTTAATTTCTGGCTTGAAGGAGAACATAAACTAAATGTGCGTTGGGACGGTAGCGGTATTTGGGAAGGTTTTATTCCGGGAATAGAAGCGGGAACACTTTATAAGTACAAGATTCAATCTCATAACAACGATTTTAAAAGTGAAAAAGCAGATCCGTTTGCTTTGCGGGCAGAGCATCCTCCTAAGACAGCATCTGTAGTTTATGACCTTAGTTATAAATGGAAGGATAAAAACTGGATGAATAAACGTGCTAAACACAATGCGATAGATAAACCGTTTTCAGTTTATGAAGTACATGCCAGTTCATGGAAGAAAAAGGCAGAAGAAAACCGCAGCTTAAGTTATACAGAATTATCAGATGAACTGGTTAATTATGTAAAAGAAGTAGGCTTTACCCATGTAGAGTTCATGCCTATTATGGAATATCCTTATGATCCCAGCTGGGGTTATCAACTCACGGGGTATTTTGCACCAACTTCCCGCTTTGGTTATCCAGAAGAATTTATGCTGCTTATAGATAAATTTCATAAGGCAGGAATAGGAGTTATTTTAGATTGGGTGCCATCTCATTTTCCGGAAGATGCACACGGGCTTGGCTTTTTTGACGGCTCGCATTTATATGAGCATCCCGATAGAAAAAGAGGGTATCACCCAGACTGGAAATCTTTGATCTTTAATTATGGGCGAAATGAGGTACGTGCTTTTTTAATAAGTAATGCTTTATTTTGGTTAGATAAATATCATGTAGATGCTTTGCGAGTAGATGCGGTTGCTTCAATGTTGTATCTGGATTATTCACGTGAAGATGGAGAATGGGAGCCTAATATCTATGGCGGAAGAGAAAATCTTGAAGCTGTTTCCTTCTTGAAAGAGTTCAATATGGAAGTTTATAAAAACTTCCCTGATGTACAAACTATTGCGGAAGAATCTACCAGTTTCCCTATGGTTTCTAAACCTGTTTATTTAGGTGGTTTAGGGTTTGGTATGAAGTGGATGATGGGCTGGATGCACGACACTTTGCAGTATTTTGCTAAAGAACCTGTTTACAGACAGCATCATCAAAATGATATAACCTTCAGTATGACCTATGCATTTACTGAGAATTTTATGCTGCCGCTGTCACATGATGAGGTAGTATATGGTAAAAAATCAATATTAAGCAGAATGCCAGGTGATGAATGGCAAAGGTTTGCCAATCTGCGTTTGTTATATGGATATATGTTTGTTCATCCCGGTACAAAGCTGCTCTTTCAGGGAGGGGAAATTGGTCAATATGAAGAATGGAATTTTCAACAAAGTATTGATTGGCATTTATTGGAGTATGATTTCCACAAAGGCATTAAACAAACAGTTACAGACCTCAATAAATTATATAAGTCACAACCAGCTCTTTACGAAAAACAATTCAGTAATGAAGGTTTTGAATGGATTGAGTGGAATGACAGTGCTAATTCGGTTTTATCATTTTTAAGAAAAGGTGAAGATCCTAACGATACGCTGGTTATAATTTGCAATTTCACTCCCGTACCAAGAGAAAATTATAGAATAGGAGTGCCAGATAATTTTAAAGCTAAATCTGCTATTTACCAGATATTTAATAGCAATGATAGAAAATATCAGGGCAGTGGTGATTATGTAGCGCATC